>CALKVW010000204.1 GCA_938004785.1 uncultured Polyangiaceae bacterium | reverse complement strand
ATTTCTCGATTTCTGACGAACGACGAGTCGAAAAGCCGAACCCCTGGGTTCGGCTCTTCCGGCCAGACACTGAGCCGGGAGCCACCCGTTGCGGGCTGAGGAACTGCGAAGCGCGAGTCGAAGGACTGAGGGAACCAGCGGCACCCTCGACCAGGTATGGAGCGGGCCAGCCAGGGAGCGGGCCTGCGAGGGCCGAGCGCAGCAGCCTGCGAGGGGCCGGCGCAGCGAGCCGAGGGCTCTAGCGGAGCAGGGACGCCGGCAGCGTGCCCTCCGGGCGCTTCTGGAGCAGCGCACGCAGCTCCGCCGGCCGCCTCAGGCCGATCCGACGTGCCACCACGCCCTCACTCTGCCCCTCGCCGAGCAGCGCGCGGGCGACCTCGGCTCGGACCTCGTCGTAGTACACGTGCGGTGAACGCTCGAACGCAGCTCTGAACTGTCGCGCGAAGTGGAACTCCGACATGTCGAGCTCCAGCGCGATCTCGTAGGTACGAATCCGCTGACCTGCCCGCGCTGCGCCGAGGATCGTCGCTCGGGCGCGCAGCAGGCGCTCCATCGTGGCGGGTAGGACGGTGGGTTGAGCGGTCGGACGACCGCCTCCGGTGTGGACCGTGAGCTCCGCGCTCGAGGCGGAGCTCGGTGCGCGATCCACGTTGTCGAGATGCTGGGCGCGGGCCGGCTCCGAAGAAGGGCTCGTCATGGGGGTCTCCTGGTTCGGCGGGCGGTGTGCCGTTCGATGAAGTCCCAAGCAAACGGCAGGCCGCCGCTCCCCTCGCGAGGCTGCGCGAGATTCTCCAGGGAATTCCCTTGCCGATGCGTGAAGCTCCGTTCACGACCCGTGACCTGGATGTCACTGTGAGCGCACGAGCTTGCCGGGTGGCACCCGCCGCCGGGCCCGAGCGCCGAGGCCTCGGGCGGACGGCTCGAAGCTCCGCGTTCCCGCGCCCCCCCTAGGCAGCTCCGAGCTGGCCACACCGACCCACCCACGGCAGGCCGGAGCTGTGAAGCTCGCTCAGACGTCGAGCTCGGCCTCGGAGGCGTGGTCCATGATGAAGCGGAAGCGCGAGCTCGGGTCCTTGCCCATGAGCTCGTTGATCACCGTCTCGGTGCGCTCGAGATCGTCGATCGTCACGCGCAGGGCGCGCCGCCGCTTCGGGTCGAGCGTGGTCGCCTTGAGATCCTCGGCCGGCATCTCGCCGAGACCCTTGAACCGGGAGATCTCGGCCTTGGCGTTCTTCGGGAGCTTCGCCAGCACGCGGTCGCGTTCTGCGTCGTCGAGCGCCCAGTAGGTCTCTTTGGCGGCGTCGATACGGTAGAGCGGGGGTAGGGCGATGTAGACGTGACCACCCTCGATCATGCCGCGTAGGTGCCTGTAGAAGAAGGTGAGCAGCAAGGTCGAGATGTGCTGACCGTCGCTGTCGGCGTCCATCAGCAGGAAGACCCGGCCGTAGCGCAGCTTGGACGCGTCGAACTCCGCACCCAGGCCGCAGCCGAGCGCGCTCACGATATCGCTCAGCTCCTTGTTGTCGCGCACCTTGGCGCTCGAGGCCTGCTCGGCGTTGAGGACCTTGCCGCGCAGCGGCAGGATCGCCTGCGTGCGGCGGTCGCGCCCCTGCTTGGCGGAACCGCCTGCGCTGTCTCCCTCGACCAGGAACAGCTCGCTCTCGGAGGGGTCGGTCGACGCGCAGTCGGCGAGCTTGCCCGGCAGGTTGAGCCGGTGGCTCACGGCCGTCTTGCGCAGGACCTGAGCGGTGGCCTCACGGCGCGCCTCGCGGGCGCGCGCCGAGAGTGTCGCGCGCTGCACGATCGCCTCGCCGACGGAGCCGTTCGAGAGCAACCACTGCTCGAGCGTGGGCCTCACCAGGCCTTCGACCAGGCCCGCGACCTCAGGGTTGTTGAGGCGGTCCTTCGTCTGGCCCTGGAACTGAGGCGCGCCGATGTAGACGCTCACCAGCGCGACGATGCCCTCGCGGATGTCCTCGGCGGTGAGGGTCACACCCTTGGGCTGGATCTTCTTCGCCTCGATGAAGCCGCGCACGGCCTTGACGACCGCGCTGCCGAGGCCGGCTTCGTGTGTGCCGCCCGAGTGCGTCGGGATGCCGTTCACGTAGGAGCGCAGGTAGGGCTCGGTCGCCTCCGTCCAGGCGAGCGCGACCTCGAGCTTGATCTCTCCCGGTCGCTCCTGATCCATCACGAACTGCCCAGGGTGGGTGGCGTTCTTTCCTCGAGAGCGCACCAGCTCGGGCAGGTAGTCGGCGATGCCCTGCGGGTGGCACAGCTCCTTCCTCAGGCCGCTCGCGCGATCGACGAACACGAGCTCCAGGCCGCCGTGCAGGTAGGCCTTCATCTCCAGACGCTCGAGCACGATCTTCGGATCGAAGGCCGCCTTGTCGCCGAAGATCTGCGGGTCCGGTCGGAAGTGGACCGTGGTGCCGTGCTTGCGGGTCGCCGCGCCGGTCTTCAGCTTGGTGGTCGGCACACCTCTCGAGAAGCTCTGCGTGAAGGTCGAGCCGTCGCGCAGGATCGTGACGAGCATCGCCTCGCTGAGCGCGTTGACCACGCTCGAGCCCACGCCGTGCAGACCGCCCGAGACGGCGTAGTTCTTCTGCTCGAACTTGCCGCCTGCGTGCAGCGTGCAGAGGATGATCTCGAGCGCCGGCTTCTTGAACTTCGGGTGCATGTCGACGGGGATGCCTCGCCCGTCGTCGCGCACGGTGGCGCCACGGCCGTCTTCGTCGAGCTCGACCTCCACGCGGCGAGCCCAGCCGTTCATCGCCTCGTCGATCGAGTTGTCGAGGATCTCCCAGAGGAGGTGGTGGTAGCCGCGCGCGTCGGTGCCGCCGATGTACATCGCGGGCCGCTTGCGCACGGGCTCGAGGCCCTCGAGCACCTCGATGTCGGCCGCCGTGTAGCTCACGGGCTTCGCCGCGGCGCCCTTCTGGGCGGGACGCGAAGGGGGAGGGATCGACGGCATCTCAGCGCTCCTCCTGCTCGGTGAGCGAGGGGACCTCGGGCAGCGGCAACACGATGCAGACGAAGCCGTCGCGGCGGCTGGCCTGCGTGCCACGCGAGGCGCGGCTGCCCGTGACGTCTTCGGCCTTCACGCGCACCGTCTTGCCCTTGTCGCTCAGGATGTCGACGCGGCCCTCTCCCTCGGGGGCGACGACCGCACCGACCACGCGGGCGCCCTCGGCCAGCTTGATCAGCGTCGTGCCCTTGCCCGCGCCCGAGAGCAGCGCGAGCTCGCTCGCAGGCACGCTCAGCGCGTGGCCGTCGCTCGCTGCCACGAACACCGCGTCGTTCTCGTCGTGGATCGGCAGCACCGCGAGCACCTCGTCTCCCTCGTTGAGGCGCGCGAACTTGCGGCCCGAGCGGGTCGACGGATCGCGGTGGGCGCGGAGCGAGAAGCGGAAGCCCAGACCCTGGCGCGTGACGGCCACGGCGAAGGGCGGCTCCGGCTCGACCTCCTCACCGCTCGCGGGCGGCACGTCGAAGACGCGCGCGTCGAAGCCGAACATCTCGATCATCGTCTCGCCGTCGCCGAGCTTGAAGAGCTTCTGCACCGGGTCGCCGTAGCCGGTCGACGCAGGCACTTCGTTGAGACGAGTCACGTAGGCGCTGCCCTGGTTCGAGAAGAACGCGACCGAAGAGCGCGTCGAGCCCGCGGTGACCGCCAGCACCTGGTCGCCCTCGCGCAGGCGCGTCGAGGCGAGATCCTTCACCTCACGCACGCGCTTCACCCAACCTTGGGCGCTCAGGATGACCGTGGAGTCTTCGTCGATGATGAAGTCCTCCGCGGCGAACTCGGGCTCGTTCGAGCTACCGACGATCTTCGTCTTGCGTTTGTCGGCGAACTTCGCGCGGATCTGCTTGAGCTCGTCCTCGATGATGCCCCAGCGCTTCGCTTCGCTCGAGAGCAGGCTGGCGAGGCGCTTCTCCTCGGCGCGCTTCTCGGCGAGCTCCTTGCGTACGAGCAGGATTTCGAGCTTCGCGAGGCGGTAGAGCCTGAGCTCGAGGATCGCGTCGGTCTGCTCCTCGGTGAGCTTGAAGCGCGCGATGAGCTTCTCGCTCGCGTCCTTGCGGCCGTCGCTCGCGCGGATGATGCGCAGGATCTCGTCGAGCGCGTCGAAGACCTTCTCGAAGCCCTCGAGCACGTGCAGTCGCTTGCGCACCTCGCCGATCTGGAACTCGAGCCGGCGCACGAGCGTGAGGTGACGGAACTCGAGGAAGTGCCGCAGCGCCGCGCGCAGGCCGAGCCGCTCGGGTTTGCCCACGTCGGGCCGCTCCGGGTCGGGCACGAGGCAGGTGAGGTTCACCTGCACGTTCGTCGCCATCGGCGTGTGTTTGTAGAGGTACGCCATCACGAGCTGCGGGTCGGTGCCCTTCTTCAGCTCGAGCACCACGCGGATCTCGTCGGTCGACTCGTCGCGCACGTCGACGAGGCTCGGGAGCTTCTTGCCCAGGATGACGCCGGCGATCTTCTCGACGATGTTGCTGCGCTCGACGCCGAAGGGGATCGACGTGATGACCAGGCGCGTCGACTTCTTGTCGTCTTCCACCAGCCACTCGCCGCGCAGCTTCAGCGAGCCGTGCCCCGACTCGTACACCGCCTCGAGCTCCGACTTCGACGCGAGCAGCTGACCTCCGGTGGGGAAGTCGGGCCCCTTCACGTAGGACAAGAGCTTCTTGGTCGGCAGCTCGGGCTCGGCGATGAGGGCGATCGAGGCGTCGATGATCTCGCCGAGGTTGTGCGGCGGGATGTTCGTCGCCATGCCGACCGCGATGCCCTGCGCGCCGTTGACGAGCAGGTTGGGGAAGCGCGCCGGCAGCACGATCGGCTCGGACTGGGTGCCGTCGTAGTTGGGGCGCCAATCGACCGTGCGCTGGCCGAGCTCGCCGAGCAGCTCGTCGGCGATGGGGCGCAGCCGGGCCTCGGTGTAGCGCATGGCCGCCGGCGAATCGCCGTCGATGCTGCCGAAGTTGCCCTGGCCGTCGACGAGCGGCACGCGCAGCACCCACGACTGCGCCATGCGCACCATCGCGTCGTAGATCGCGGTGTCGCCGTGGGGGTGGTACTTGCCCATCACGTCGCCGACCACGCGCGCGCTCTTCTTGTGCTTCGCGTCGGCCCCGAGCGACAGATCGCGGTCCATCGTGTAGAGGATGCGCCGCTGCACGGGCTTGAGGCCGTCGCGCACGTCGGGCAGGGCGCGCGAGGTGATGACGCTCAGCGCGTAGTTGAGGTAGCGGCGCTGCGCCTCGGCTGCGAGAGGAGCATCGTCGAAGCTCTCCGTGAAGACGCCGGACGGCGGCGGAGCGGAAGGGGATGCGCGTCGAGCCACGTGTACCTCGGGGTGTACCCGCGTTCAGGTCGCGGGGGAGGCCGTGTTTAGAGGGGCGGCGGGCGCTGGTCAAGCGCGGCAGGGGCCGGGTCCGCTGCCTGAGCGTCGAGCGCGGGCGCGACCGTCGGCGTGGCCGAGCTCGTGGCGGCGCTGCTCGACGGCCTTGGCAGGAAGCTGCGCATGGGCTACGTCCGCGCAGCTCCGGCGAGGCCTCCCTCGGCTTTCGTCCCCCGGAGGCGGCGCCGGGTCCTCGGCGCCGTCGCCCCGCGCCGTGCACCTTCGCGCCGCCCGCTGACGCTCGGCGCCGCTCGATCCGAATGTCGCCCAGCTCCGAGCCCGTCGAAAGCCTCGCGCGAAACGCTCGGGATCCCCGCGCCTTGCGGGTGTTGCGTGCGCTCGTGGCGTGGCTGTTGGCTTCGGCGCTCGTCGGCTCGGCGAGCGGCCTCTGGGTGTCCGGTGCTTGGGCGCAGCCCGTCCCCGCTCAGCCGGCCGCGGGCCAGCCCGCTGCAGGCCAGCCGGCTGCGGCGCAGCCCGCGCCCGGTCAGCCTGCTGCAGGCCAGCCCGCTGCAGGCCAGCCGGCTGCGGCGCAGCCCGCGCCTGGCCAGCCGGCTGCGGGCCAGCCGGGCGCTCCGACGGCCACCGCTCCCGGGCCGAGCGCGCCGTCGCCCGACGAGGAGCCCCCTCCGCTGCCGGACCTTCCGCCCACCGAGAGCGAGCTCGCGCGTGGCCTGACCATCGACAAGGTCGTCATCGCCGGCAACAGCCGCCTGCCGACCGAAGACGTCGAGGCGATGCTCAAACACGCCCGCGTCGGTCAGCCCTTCAGCCCGGAGGGCCTCGGCGACGACGTGCGCGAGATGTGGCGTTCGCTCTACTTCGAGGACATCCAGGTCGATCTCTCGCGGAGAGACGCGGGCGTCACGCTGCGCTTCGTCGTGCGCGAGCGCCCGAGCATCAAGGCCATCGAGTTCAGCGGCAACGTGGCCATCGACTCCGACGATCTCACCGAGGCGCTCAGCGTCGAGGTGAAGTCGGGCAGCGTGCTCAGCTACTCCGCGCTCCGCCGCGGCGTGCAGAAGCTCCGCGACAAGTACGCGGAGGAGGGCTTCTTCCTCGCGGAGGTCGAGTTCGAGGTCGTGCGGCAGAAGGAGAACCAGGTCCTGCTCCGATTCTCGGTGCGTGAGCACGACCAGGTCACGATCCGTCGCATCACCTTCGTCGGGAACCACTCGATCCCGGACGCCGAGCTGCGCGAGGTGATGATCACCGGGCAGACCAGCTTCTTCGACTTCGGCTCGGGTGGCTCCTTCCGCGCCGACGCCTTCGAGCGCGACGTGCTCGTGATCTCGGCGCTCTACTACGACAACGGCTTCCTCGCCGTGCAGGTGGCGACGCCGCGCGTGATGCTCACGCCCGACCGCACGGGCATCGAGATCACCATCACGATCACCGAAGGCCCACGCTTCAAGCTGCGCTCCATCCGCGTGTGGGAGCGCGACCAAGACGGGCGCGAGGTCGAGCCCATCGGCGGCCGCCGCGCGCTCCGGGAGAAGATCCGCGCCCGCCCGGGCGACTTCTTCAACCGCGGCGAGCTCGCGAAGGACATCGGCGAGATCCAGCGCATGTACCGCGACGCGGGCTACGCCAACGTCGAGGTCCCGCTCGACAACGACGTCGACCCGGACGCCTTCGAGGTCGACATCCGCATCGGGATCAAGCGCAACCAGCTCGTGAAGTTCGGGCGCATCGAGATCCGCGGCAATACGAAGACCCGCGACCGCGTCATCCGGCGCGAGCTCGAGATCGCGGAGCAGCAGCTCTTCAGCGAGACGGGCCTCGAGAAGAGCCGCCGGCGCATCACGATGCTCGGCTTCTTCGAGCGCGTCGACGTGTCCTCCTCGCAGGGCGACGGCGCCGACACGATCGACGTCAACATCGAGGTCGTCGAGAAGCCCACGGGCACCTTCCAGATCGGCGCGGGCTTCTCGAGCATCGAGAACTTCATCGCGACCGCGCAGGTGCAGCAGGCCAACCTCTTCGGCAACGGGCAGGCCTTCGCGCTGCAGGCGCAGATCTCGGGGCTGCGTCAGCTCATCGATCTCAGGCTCATCGAGCCCTACCTCTTCGACACCGACTTCTCCGGATCCATCAACGTCTACGATCAGCTGCGCATCTACGATCAGTTCTCGCAGAACTCGATCGGCGGCGCGCTGACGCTCGGCTACGCGATCATCCAGCCGCAGCTGCGCGTGGCGCTGACCTACACGCTGCAGTCGGACGAGATCTCCACGGCGACCACGTCGACCTTCTTCGGCACGGCGAGCAGCGTGAGCGTGTTCCGCAAGCTCCCGCTCGCGAACCTGTTCAACGACGGCATCACGTCGAGCATCAAGCCGACCATCACCTACGATACGCGCAACAACCAGCTCTTCCCGACCGCCGGCGTCTACCTGCAGGGCTCGACCGAGCTCGCGACCGACTTCCTCGGCAGCGACAACCAGTTCGTCCGCTACAGAGCGAACGCGCGCTTCTACTACCCCATCACGCAGGGCATCATCTTCCGCGTCAACTCGGAGGCAGGCGCCGTCACGAGCCCCGATGCGACCGGCGTGCCCATCTACGCGCGCTTCTTCCTCGGCGGCATCTTCGACCTTCGCGGCTACCGCCTGCGCACCGTCGGCCCGCGCCTGCCGCTGCGCGACAGCCTCGACGAGAACGCGCCTCCGATCGCCAACGGCGCGAACATCGGCGGCAACCTGATGTACTACCAGAACGTCGAGATCGAGTTCCCGCTCATCGAGGCGGTGCAGATCCGCGGCGTGGTCTTCACCGACCTCGGCAACGCGTGGAACCTCGAGCAGATTTACTGCGACGCGGCGCCGGCCTCGCCCAACGACGTCACCAACCCCTGCTTCACCGCCGCGAACCTCTTCGACGTGCGCACCTCGTGGGGCTTCGGCATCCGCTGGATCTCCCCGCTCGGGCCGCTGCGCTTCGAGTGGGGCTTCCCCTTCAAGGCCTTGCCCTACGAAGAGACGAACGTCTTCGAGTTCACGATCGGCAACTTCTTCTGAGCGGCTCAGCTCGAGGGGGCGCGCTCGGAGCATCGCGAGCGCGTCGCCCGTTCGACGGGGGCGCGTCCCACAGCTAGGCTCCCCCGCGTGAACCAGCAGTTGGTCGTCGGCTTCCCGAAGCCGGGCAGGGCGCTCAAGGTCGTGCTGCTCGTGGTGTTCGCCGTGTGGCTGTTCTTCGCGGCCGGCATCCACTGGGGCGGGGCCGACCGAGCGGTCTTCGGTCTGTTCGTGGGCTCGGACGCGATCCTCTCGGGCGAGCTCTGGCGCCTCTTCACCACCTTCCTCGTCCACCAGCCGGTCGGCAACGGCGCCACGGGGCACCTCATCACCACGATGCTCGGGCTCTACTTCCTCGGCAGCTCGCTCGAGGAGAGCTGGGGAGGGAGGCGCTTCGTGCTCTTCTTGCTCGGCGCCGGGCTCTTCGGCGCGGCCTTCCAGGTCTTGCTCGGCGCCTTGGTGCCGCAGCTCCACGCCCAGGAGTTCTACGGCGGACTCGGCGTGGTCGACGCGGTGGCCGTCGCCTGGGCCATGTCCTTCAGAGACAGGCAGGTCCGCCTCTTCTTCGTCCTGCCCGTCACCGGCAAGGGTCTGCTCGCGATCGTGGTCGTGATGAACGTGCTCTTCGTCATCGCGGGCGAGCTGCACCGCGAGGGCCTCGTCACGCCCTTCGGTGGCATGCTCGCCGGCTACCTGGGGGCCGACGGCTCACCGCTGCGCTCGGCCTACCTGCGCTGGCGTTTCAAGCGCCTGCAGGGCCAGAGCGCGGCGCTGCGTGGCGTGCGCACCTCGGGCAAGCCGAAGCTCTCGGTCATCCAAGGTGGTCAGCCGAGCGGCAAGGGCAAGCCCGACAAGAGCATGCTCAACTGACCGAGTCAGTGGTCGGGGGTCGAGGCGCACTGCTGCACCGCGGCGATGCTCTTCGCCGCGAGGATGCAGTCGACCTCGGCGCTCTCGATGCGCCGACCTTCGATCTCGCGTCGGCAGAGCGTCGTCCACTCGCTCACCACGCGGTCGCCTTCTCCCTTGATGACGATCTCGGCGCGCTCGTTGCCCTTCGCGTCGTCGGGCAGCGACTGCTTCGCCTCGGCGTCCCACAGGGCGCGCATGTGTTTGCCGACCCGCTCGCAGTCGGCTTCGGTCATCGTCCGCCCACAGCCACCGAGCGAGAGCCCGGTGGCCGGTAGGCAGACGACGAGGCCGAAGGCGAGCGCCCGGCTCATGTGTCGATGAAGCTCTTGAGCTGCTTCGAGCGGCTCGGGTGGCGGAGCTTGCGCAGCGCCTTCGCCTCGATCTGACGGATGCGCTCGCGCGTGACCTCGAAGTCCTGGCCGACCTCCTCGAGGGTGTGGTCGCTCTTCTCGCCGATGCCGAAGCGCATGCGGAGGACCTTCTCCTCGCGTGGCGTCAGCGTCTTCAGGACCTTCCGAGTCTGCTCGGCGAGGTTCATGTTGATGACGGCCTCGGCCGGGGAGACCACGCTCTTGTCCTCGATGAAGTCGCCGAGGTGGCTGTCCTCTTCCTCGCCGATCGGGGTCTCGAGACTGATGGGCTCCTTCGCGATCTTCAGGACCTTGCGGACCTTGTCGAGCGGCAGCTCCATCTTCTCCGCGATCTCTTCAGGCGTCGGCTCGCGACCGTATTCCTGCACCAGGTAGCGCGAGGTTCGGATGAGCTTGTTGATCGTCTCGATCATGTGGACCGGGATGCGGATCGTGCGCGCCTGGTCGGCGATCGCGCGCGTGATCGCCTGCCGGATCCACCACGTCGCGTAGGTCGAGAACTTGTAGCCGCGCTTGTACTCGAACTTGTCGACGGCCTTCATGAGGCCGATGTTCCCCTCCTGGATGAGGTCGAGGAACTGCAGGCCGCGGTTCGTGTACTTCTTCGCGATCGAGACGACGAGACGCAGGTTCGCTTCGACGAGCTCCGCCTTGGCCTTCTCCGCCATGCGCTCGCCCGAGCGGATGGCCTCGTAGGTCGTTCGGATCGCCTCGACGTCGATGTTGAGCTCTTCTTCGACCTTCTTGAGGCCCTTCTGGGCGTTCTTGAGGGTCTGATCGAAGGCCTCGAGGTCGCTCCGGGCGACGCCGAGCTTCTTCGCGAGGCGGGCCTCGAGCGGGCCGTTGCCGCGCACCTTCGCCAGATCACGCTTGAGCTCGCCCTTGGACAGGCCCGTGCGGCGCTCGAGCTCGGTGGCGCCGGCTTCGGCCTTCTCCACCTTCATGATGAGGCCCTTCAACTTCTGGACGATCTTGTCGATCGTCTTCTTGTTGAGCCTCATCTCTTCGAGCGTCGTGACCATCTCGTTGGTGGTCTCCGACATCTCGTCGTCGATCTGCTTCTTGCGCGTGTCCTTGGCGGTCTTCCGCTCCTCGACGAGGTCGAGCTTCTTCTTGTCGAGGCGCTTGACCTTGTCGATGAGGCGGATGATGCGCCTGTCGGCCTCCTCCTCGTCGAACTCCTGGTCGTCGGCCTCGGCGTCGCGGATGAGGTCCTTGACGCGGATCTTGTGCTTCCTGAGCTTCTCGCCGAGATCGATGATCTCCCGCACCGCGATGGGCGAGTCGAGGATGGCGGCGTTGACGCGCATCTCGCCCGACTCGATGCGCTTGGCGATCTCGACCTCGCCCTCGCGCGTGAGCAGCGAGACGCTGCCCATCTTGCGGAGGTACATGCGGACCGGATCGTTCGACTTGGAGTACTGGTCGTAGTCCTCCTCTTCGCGCTCCGCGCCGATGACGATCTTCTTCTCGCCCGCCTCTTCTTCGGCGATGCGCTTCGGCGCGATCTTCACCTGCGTCGCGCCGTCGACGATCTCGATGTCCTCGTCGCCGAGCGCGCCGACGACGTCGTCGATCTGATCGGAGGACACGTCGCCGGGGAGCGCGTCGCTCACCTCGTCGTAGGTGAGGAAGCCCTTGCTCTTGCCCTGCTCCACGAGCTTCTCGAGCCCGTGTTTGTCCGAGCCGCCGCCCTTGCCACCCGCACGGGGCGAGGGGGCGGCGTCGTCGTAGTCGCCCATGTCGGCGTCGGGCGGGATGCTGTCGAAGTCCTCGGACTCCTCACCGTTGTCCTCGCCACGGCTCGCCTTCGCCTTGGCAGACGCGCCCTTCGAGGCAGCCGCAGGCTTCGCCGCGCGAGCCGCCGGCCGCTTGGCGGCGCTGGTCTCGCGCTCCTCGTCGTCGTCCTCGTCGATCGTCTTGGACTGCGGTGCGGGCTTGGGCTTCGACGCGCTCGCCGAGCTGCGCGTGACCTTGGATGCTTGCTTCGACTTCGACGTCCCCATTCCCTCACTCCACTTGGCGGTGCCGAGGACCGCCTCTACCAGACTCGACGAGCTTGTCGAACTGTTCGCACCCAGCGCCGACCGAGCGGACCCACGCTGACTGCCCGGCCGAGGCCGGCGCACTGGGCCCGGGCTCGGGCCTTCACCACGTCGTCACCGGCGTAGACGCCGAGGACTTCCAAGCCGTTCGCGATGCAGCTCCGTCCCGCCCACAGACCCGTGGGTCTCGAAGGGATGGTCGGTCTGCGTGCGTGGGGGCTCCGAGACCCCGCACGGTTGATCAAGCAGCTCACTCTCGAAGCTTCGTTCGCCTCGCACGTTCACTCAGGGCGCGCAAGACCTCCAAGCTGTCGTCGTCGAAGGTTCCACGAGACAGCTTCTCGATGGCCTCCGACTTCTCACGCCTTTCGCCCAGTGTCCTGAGTTTTCGTGCGTTGTCCAAGACTTCGGCCTTGGCGTCGCTGACTTCCTCGAATTCTGGAGAAGTGAGACGCCCAGAAGCGAATGCTTGGATCGATCGTGGCAAGGTCGCAAGGAATTCCTCGACCTCGCCCGGGTGGTCGAGCAGCCTGTGACGCGCCGCGGCAACCGCGAGCGCCGCGTCACCCTCGAGGCAGCTCAAGGCGTCGATGACCTCCGGGTCCCGCAGCAGGCTCGGCAGGTCGAGGATGCCACCCAGGATGCGCAGCTCCAAGGCCTCGGCGCCACGGCGCTTCGGGGGGACGGGCCTCTCGGAGCCGCCCGGAGGGGCTCGGCGGCCCGTCGCGAAGGCGCCCTCGACCAAGCGCTCGAGCTCACGCAGGTCGGTCGGGGCCTGCCCGCCGAGCACGAGCTTCTTGGAGAGCTGGTCGGCGTAGAGCTTCGCCATCGACCGGATGTTGGGGTCGTCTTCCTCGGCGAGCAGCGCCACCACGTCACGGATGCGCTTCACGCGCTCGGCGAGCGTGGCGTCGTCGAAGCCCTGGCCGGAGAGGGCCTCGTCGATGAGGTGCTCCAGCAGGCCGTGGGCACCCTTGAGGCGCTCGAGCAGCGCCTCGGGGCCGTCGAGACGCACGAGGTCGTCCGGATCCCGCCCCTCCGGCAGCGTCGCGACGCGGGCCTCGAGGCCTGCGACTCGGCAGGGCTCGCGGGCGGCCCGGGTGGCCTTGCGCCCCGCAGCGTCGCCGTCGAACAAGAGGGTCACGCGGGGCGCGAAGCGCTTCAAGAGCTTCGCTTGCTCGGGAGTGAACGCGGTGCCCAGCGGAGCGACGACGTGGTCGATGCCACGCGCGTGCAAGGAGACGACGTCGAAGTTCCCCTCGACGAGCAAGGCCTCGCTCTTCGCGCGGATCGCTTGCCTCGCCTGGTAGATGCCGAAGAGCTGCTCGCCCTTCGTGTAGATCGGCGACTCCGGGCTGTTGATGTACTTGGCGGGGGGCTCGCCGTCGTAGCTCGGCGCGCCAGGGCCGAGGCGTTCGAGCTCGGCCTTCGTGGGCACCGCGAGCGCGCGCCCGCTGAACGCGACGACGCGGCCCATCGGGTCGACCACGGCGAACATCAGCCTGTGGCGGAAGCGATCGTAGTGACCTCGCCCCTGGCCTTGGCGGGACACGAGCAGGCCGGCGCGCTCCGCTGCGGTGGGCGAGACGCCCTGCTCGCGAAGGAAGCTCGCGAGGCCGTCCCAGCCCGGTGGCGCGTAGCCCACGCGGAAGGCCTGCAGCGCGTCGAGCCAGCGTGTGGCCTGAGCTGAGTCGGTGCCGAGCGGAGGCATGCCGCGCTTCTCGAGCTCGCGGAGCGCATGGCTGCGCAACGGGTGCCCCGTCGGGCCAGTACTGGGCCCCCGCGAGAGCGCGAGCTGCCGCTCGAAGAAGCTCGCCGCGAGCTGGTTCGCGGCGAAGAGCTCGTCGCGCTCGCTCTTGTCGCGGCGCGCCTCGCCGGAGCTCACCTCCTCGAGCTGGATGCCCGCTCGCTCGGCGAGCATCCCGAGGGCCTCTCGGAAGTCGAGGCCACTCGACTTCATCACGAAGTCGACCGCGCTGCCGCTCTCACCGCACCCGAAGCAGTGGTAGAACCTGCGCTCGGCGTGCACGTGGAAGCTCGGCGACTTCTCCTTGTGGAAGGGGCAGAGGCCGACGAAGCTCCTGCCCCTGCGCTGGAGACGGATCGTCTCACCGATGAGCGCGACGATGTCCGTGCGCTCCTTGATCGCGCGGATCGTCTCCGGCGAGATCACTCCGAGTCGCCGCTGCCCTTGGCTGCTTCGGCGCCTTCGCCGTGCTCGTGCACGACGTGTGGCTCGGACTGCTTCGAGAGGAAGCGGGTGAGCTCACGCACCGTGGGCGGAGGCGGATCGCCGATGAGCTCGAGCAGGGCACCGAGCCACTGCTCCTCCTCGATCAGCTCCGCGCGCTTCGGATCCTCGAGGTCTCCCGAGTAGCTCGCGAGCTGCTCGTCGACCTCCTTGAGCCGATGGCGCGTCGAGACGACGTCGACGCTCTCGCGCGTGGCGAAGCGCTCCGCCATCAGCAAGGCGCGGTCGCCGGCGATCTGGAAGACGCCGTGCGAGACCGCGTAGCGGACCTCGTCGTCGCCTCCCTTGTCGCTGGCGCCGCCCTTCGCGGCGCCGGTCGGCTTGAGCGACACGAGCCCCGTGCGCACGGCGGCGAGCAGCGGGATGTGCCCGGGCAGCACACCGATCTCACCATCGAGCGTCGGGGCGGTGACGCTCTGCACCTCACGGCTGAGCGCCACGCCCGTGGGTGTGACGATCTCGAAGTTGAGCGCGTCGGCCATCGGTCAGCCCTTCTTCGCCTTCTTCTCGGACTCTTCGTGGCGGGCCTTCACCTCGTCGATGCCGCCGGCCATGTAGAAGTCCTGCTCCGAGATGTGATCGAGCTTGCCGCTCAGGACCTCCTCGAAGCCCTGGATGGTGTCCGAGAGCGAGACGAACTTGCCCTCTCGGCCGGTGAACTGTGCGGCCACGTAGAAGGGCTGCGAGAGGAAGCGCTGGATCTTGCGGGCACGCGAGACGGTGAGGCGGTCTTCCTCGCCGAGCTCGTCCATGCCGAGGATGGCGATGATGTCCTGCAGATCCTTGTAGCGCTGGAGCGTCTGCTGCACGCCACGGGCGACCTTGTAGTGTCGCTCGCCGATGATCTGCGGGTCGAGCATCGTCGAGGTGGAGTCGAGCGGATCCACGGCCGGGTAGATGCCGAGCTCGCTGATCGCGCGCGAGAGCACCGTCGTCGCGTCGAGGTGGGCGAAGGTCGTCGCGGGGGCGGGGTCGGTGAGATCGTCGGCGGGCACGTAGATGGCCTGCACGCTCGTGACGGAGCCCTTGTTCGTCGAGGTGATGCGCTCCTGGAGGGCGCCCATCTCGGTGGAGAGCGTGGGCTGATAGCCGACGGCGCTCGGGATGCGGCCGAGGAGCGCGGACACCTCGGAACCGGCCTGCGTGAAGCGGAAGACGTTGTCGACGAAGAGGATGACGTCCTGGCCTTCTTCGTCGCGGAAATACTCCGCGATCGTGAGCGCGCTGAGCGCGACGCGCGCACGCGCGCCGGGCGGCTCGTTCATCTGGCCGAAGATCAGCGCGGCCTTCGAGATGACGGGCTCGCCGCTCTCGAGGAGCGACTCGCTCATCTCGAGGAAGAGGTCGTTGCCCTCACGGGTACGCTCACCGACGCCGGCGAACACGGACACGCCGCCGTGCTTCTTGGCGACGTTGTTGATGAGCTCGAGGATGAACACCGTCTTGCCGACGCCGGCGCCCCCGAAGAGGCCGATCTTGCCGCCCTTGCGGTAGGGCGCCAGCAGATCGACGACCTTGATGCCCGTCTCGAAGACCTCGACCTTGGTGGCCTGGTCGACGAACTTCGGCGGGTCGCGGTGGATGGGCAGCGACTTGACGGCGTTGACGGGGCCGGCCTCGTCGACCGGCTTGCCGATCACGTTGAGGATGCGGCCGAGCGTCGCGTTACCGACGGGCATCATGATCGGCGCGCCCGTGTCCGAGGCCGCCATGCCGCGGACGAGGCCGTCGGTGGAGTCCATCGCGATGGCGCGCACGGTCGACTCGCCGAGGTGCTGGGCCACCTCGAGGACGAGGTTGTCCTTGTCGTCGCCGAGCGACGGGTTGGTCACCGTCAGCGCGTTCAAGATGCGCGGCAACTGTCCGGGGGGGAAGTCCACGTCGACGACGGGGCCGATGACCTGCGAGATCTTTCCGACACTCATGGCGTTGGGGCTCTCCTGCACGCTGGATGCTCCACGTCCCGTACGCTCTCGGGCCGCGGCGCGAGCGCTCCTAGCACGAAGGCTGCGGCCTGACTAGCAGTGCGTTCAGCGGCGAGCGTTCGGGCTCAGGGGCCCGCGGCGGACCGCAGCGCTCGGGCCATGCGCTCGAAGTCTTCGACGTCGAGGGTCTCGCCGCGGCGGTCGAGGTCGATGTCGGCGCGCAGGGCAGCGGCGGCGAGCTCGGCAGGGCTCGTGAAGGCCGCGCTCCACGCGTTGCGCAGGGTCTTGCGGCGGGCGCCGAAGGCCGACTTCACGAGCTTGCGGAAGGCGTCGTCTTCGGTCGCCCGCGGGGTGGCGTGCGGCCTGAGGACCACGACGCTCGAGTCGACCTCGGGGCGCGGGTAGAACGCGCCGCCCTTCAGCGTGAGCAGCTTCTCCACCTCGAAGGCGGCCTGCACGAAGACGGTGAGCGCGCCGTAGTCGCTGCTGCTCGGCTTCGCGGCGAGCCGGCGCGCCACCTCGGCCTGGACCATGACGACCACGACGTCGAGCTCGCGCGCGAGCTCGGTGGCCTTCTCGATGAGCTTGCCCGTGATGAGGTAGGGCAGGTTGCCTCCGAGGCCACGCGGCCGCGGCGCGTCGCGGAGGAGCGCGCCCCAGTCTTGCTCGAGCGCGTCGCCCTCGACGAGGCTGAGCCTGCCCGCGGCGATCTCGCCTGCCAGGTCTTCGCGCAGCACCGCTGCGAGATCGCGGTCGCGCTCGAGCGCCACGACACGCGCGGCCCGCTCGAGCAGGGGGCGCGTGAGCGCGCCGAGGCCGGGCCCGATCTCGAGCGCCGTGCCGCCGGGGCTCGGGGCGAGCGCTTCGGCGATGCGGCGGCAGGCGTGCTCGTCGAGCAGGAAGTTCTGTCCGAAGCGCTTCTTCGGCGTGAGACCGGCCTGACGAAGGCGGGCGGCGGGGCTGCTCACGGTGCCTCCGAGGCGCCGACGGCCGGGGGCGCCGCATCTGCGCTGGCGACGGGTTGGAGGGCGCGCGTGCGCCGGTGCTTGGGGTGCTCGATGCGCACGCCCATCTTGGTGAGCGCGTCCTCGCCGCGGCGCTTCGCGACGATGGCGCGCACACGCACCGCTTCGGCGGCGCTCGCGGCGCTCGGCCCGAGCGCGGGGGGCGGGCTGGGTTCGTCGTCGCCGGCCGGCGGCGGCGGAGCGGGCGTCGCGACGAGGCTCGGCTCGTGATCGGGCAGCGCCCAAGCGATGAGGGTGCCGCGCCGCCTCAGCCGACCGACCGCTTGCTGGAGGGCTGGGTGGTGCGTGGGCTCCGGAGGCGCGGCCAGCACGTGCACGATGCTGGCGCGTGGGCGGGCGTCGGCGAGCGTGCTCAAGGTCGAGACGAGCACCTGGCTCGCTGCGTTGCGATCGCCGGAGACCCTGGCGGGAGAGTCGATCCCGAAGCTTGCCAGATACCGGCGCAGCATGGCGTCTCGCTCCGAGCGCCCCTCCGGGGTGCGCACGCGGAAGGGAGCGCGGGCACGCGCGGCGTCGGCTCGGCGCGCGAGCTTGTCGAGGTCACCGCGAGCCACGTCGGACAAACCGCGGTCGTCGAGCGGCCGCAGGTGCTCGAGCACGCGGATCGCCACGTCGAGCTCGTCGAGATCGCTGCGCGAGGCGTCGAGCGTGTTCGTCGAGGTGACGAGCGCGTGCAGGAGCTTGTGACCGTGGACCTGCCCGGTGTCGGGTGCGATCGTGGCACGTGGGGTCTGCGCGACCACGGCGAGGCCGACCCGATCGCCTCGTGCGAGGTGGCGCGAGAGCAGCGCTGCGGCCTCGTCGATCAAGGTGTCGAGCGGAGCCTGACCGACGGGCCCGGACCAGAGCTCGACGGAGGCGTCGAGGACCACCCACACCACGTCGCGCTCCTCGCGCTCGTACTCGCGCACGAGCAGCTTGCCGCGGCGCGCGCTCGCGCGCCACGCGATGCGGCGGAAGGGGTCGCCGGGCTGGTGCTCGCGCAGCTCCCGCAGGCTCGAGCCCTCGCCGCGCAGTCTGCCGGCGCGCCCGGTCGGCGCGGTGAGCGAGCTCGGCGCGCCGCGGCCGCCGTGCACGTAGGCGGCGAGCGGCCGCGGGGAGACGTCGATGCCGTAGGGATTGGCGAAGGTGAGAGGGACCTCGAACATGCCCGGCGCACCGCGCACCTCGAGCGCCAAGCCGTAGAGCCCGTGCTGGCCGACGCGCACTGCGCGCACGCGGACCTTGACCTTGAGCCGCCCGGTGGCTGCGACCTCACCCGCGGAGGGCTCGATCTCCACCTCGACGTTCGGTGAGTGCAGGGCGCGCAGCTTGACGTAGCGCGCGGCGAGCGTGTCGCGGTTGCGCACCTCGGCCTCGAGCTCGAGCTCGGCGCCTCGCAGCGCACGGATCACCCGCTTGGGCTCCGTCCACAGCATTTCGAAGCCGGCGGCGCGGATCCGCGCGACCGAGACGAGCGTGACCGCGCGCGCGATGGCGACGGCGACGAGGATGGCGCCGCCCCATCCGACCATCGCGGGCGTACTCGCGAGCACACCCACGGCGGAGAGCGCGATCGACGCGATGGCGAGGTGGGCTGCGGGGCGGGTGGGGTAGAGCTGCATCGGCGTGGAGCGAGGCCTTCGCGAGAGCGGACGGCGGCCGCCCGCGCGGAGGTCAGACCGGGCGCACGGCCCGACGGTAGCCGACGCGCTGGATCGCCTCTTCGATGAGCGCCTCTCGAGCGCGCGCGTCACCCTCGATCTCCGGCGCGAGCACGAGCCGGTGGGCGAGCACCGCGACGGCCACGCCGCGCACGTCGTCGGGCGTGACGAAGGCCCGCCCTCCGAGCAGCGCGGCCGCCTTGGCTGCCTGCACGAGCGCCAGGGTGGCGCGCGGCGAGGCGCCCAGCACCACGCGCGGGTGCGAGCGCGTGAAGGTCCCGAGCGACACCGCGTACTCGTAGAGGTCCTCGTCGACGTGGATGCGTCGCGCCAAGAGCTGCAGCGTGCTCAGATCCGCGACGGTGGTCACGGCGGCGGCCGCCGGTGGCTCGGCGGTGTGCGCGCGCACCATCGCGACCTCGTCCTTGTGGGAGGGGTAGCCGATCGAGATCCGCACGAGGAAGCGATCGATCTGTGCCTCCGGCAGCGGGTAGGTGCCCTCGAGATCGACCGGGTTCTGCGTGGCGAGCACCATGAACGGCTTGGGCAGCTCGAAGCGATCGCCCTCGATCGTCACCTGGCGCTCCTGCATCGCCTCGAGCAGCGCCGACTGCGTCTTGGCTGGAGCGCGGTTGATCTCGTCGGCGAGCACGACGTTCGCGAAGATGGGTCCTGCGCGCAGGCTGAAGGAGCCGTCTTTCGGAGAGAGCACGTAGGTGCCGGTGATGTCGGCCGGCAGCAGGTCGGGTGTGAACTGGATGCGCCGGACCGAGGCGCCGAGCGTGCTCGCGAAGGCCTTCACGAGCGTCGTCTTCGCGACGCCGGGTACACCCTCGAGCAGCGCGTGCCCCTGGGCGAGCACGGTCGTGAGCAAGAGGTCGACCACCCGCGAGGAACCCACGTAGACCCGCAGGACTTCGCGTCGGATCGCTTCGAGCCGCTCTCGTGCTGCGCCGATCTCCTCCATGCTGGCGGGCTGCGTCGTCATGGATGGGCCTCTCCGCGCGTGGGTCGCATGCTTGGCAGCATAGGTAGCCGATGGAGCGCGCCCGCGGAAGCTCCGCGCGGCCTCAGCCCGACGCGCCGGCGGCCTCCGGGGGGAGCTCGGTGCCCGCCGGACGCCGACGGAGCTGCGCGCGGGGCTCGAGCGCGCCGACCTGGTCGAGGAGCTGAGCCACCAAGGCCCGGGCCCCGTCGAGGCTCTCCCGTGACACGCGCGCGCTCGTACCGGCGAGCATCGCGGCCTCGACGCGCGACATCTGCCGCTCCAGCTCCCCGAACCGCGCCCGAAGCTCGCTCGGAATGCGGCCATCGGCGCGCAGGCGCGCCGAGAGCGCCTCGCGGGAAGGCTGAGGCCCGAGGCCGTAGTGGTCGCCCAGGGCCTCGAAGAGCGCGCTCTTCAGCTCGAGCAGCACCAGCGCCCTCGGCGACGAGGGCGCGGCGAGCATCGCGAAGCGACCCGCCACGCCGCCTCGCGCCAGCAGCGGCACGGAGCGCGCGTAGCGAGGCGTCGGGCTGCGGTAGGGGCGCCCCGCGGAGCGCGCGACCCAGAGCGCCAGACCGACGACGACCACCGCGGCCATCAGCGCGAGCAACCACGGAGGCAGGCCGTCGCGTCTCGCGTCGGCGAGGCTGTCGGCGAGCGCACGCAGCTGCGTCTTGAGGTCGTCGCTCAGAGAGCGATCGCCTCCCACGGATCCCTGCTGTCGGAAGTCGTTGGTGATGAGATAAAGGCGGCCACGGCCGCTGCGCTCGCCGTCCTGCGCCAGATAGCGGACCAAGCCCGCGGCGAAGGCCCGGTTGCCGGGGTAGCGCAGCATCGAGTTCATGAGCGCGGAAGGGTCGCTCATCGCGAAGAGGCGCCCCTGGCCGACCTGCCCAGCGACCGCGACGATCGCCTCGGGCTCGCCCAGCGCACGCACGCGCAACACGGGCGAGAGGTCCGGATGCACGAGCGCGGAGGGGTGGTTGAGGACCAGCCGCCGCACGTTGGCGACGACCGGATGCGGAGCGCCGACCGAGCCCCGCGCGGCGTCGAGCCAAGGCTCGGCGATGGCGAGGCGCGGGTTGCTGCGTAGCGTGAGCGCCGGCTTGCTGGGCGCGGAGACGCGCTCGATCTTGAAGCGTCGCAAGAGCTCCACGCCCCGGCCGAAGTCGTCGACGACCGCGAGGCGGCCGCCGAGCTTCATGAATTCGGAGGCCTCGCCGGCGTCGAGGCTGGCCTCCGGGTGCATCACGAGCAGCCCATCGTCGGGGCCGAGCTCCGACCAGTCGAGCGTGGCCACGGGTTTCACACGATCCGGCCCCAGCTCGGTCTTCGCGATCTCGTAGAGCTGTGCGCCGCCCTCCCAGCTGTCGTCGGCGACGTCGAAGGGGCCCGCGTGTGCGGCGGAGGCCCAGAGCGAGGCGACGGCGAAGACGCCGAGCCGCGTGATCCAGCTTCGCAGCTCGCCGATGGCGGGAGTCCGCATCGCGGCGAGCATAGCAGCTCGCGGCCGCGCGCCGGCGGGGCGGCGCTCGAAGGGGCGGGCAGGGAGCGGCCCCGGCCGATGTGGCTCGCGTGCGCGAGGGCCGGTTTCCGTCCCTGTCGAGTGCTTGACCCCCAGACACGGGTTGCTAGATTCCTGTTCAGACCTGTTCGCTGTCGTCCCCAGCGGCCTCCTGGAAGGCCCACCAACTGCGGTGCAACCGCCTCCGGCCTCACCAGACCGGTCACCCCAGCGAGGTCCCGTGCTCCCCCCCTTCATCATCGAGCAGATCCGACAGCGAGAAGAGCAGGAGAAGGCGCGTCGAGACGAGCAGCAGCCTCGTCTGGAGCTCCCGCTCGAGCCCCGTCGCCCGAAGCGAGCGATGGAGGACGACGAGCCCGATCCGGATCGCGGCGTGATCGTCATCGATCTCGGCTGAAGAACGCATCGGAGGAGCCGAACGGCGCTCGGGCTGCGGTCGCGAACGCGACGTGCGGCGGGTAGCCGACGCGCCAGATCGGGCGCCGCCTTGCCAGCCGGCTCGAGCCGGGCCGGCTCGAGAGTCGTTCATCGTGCGAGGGACGCTTGACCAGTGGGTGGCTTTGACCTAGGTTTCCGCGCCCCGCGTGAGCCTCCCGCGCGATCGACGCGCGCTCACGCCGTTCTTCGAGGATTTCCATGGCTGTTCACATCCGTCTCGCCCGCATGGGCACCAAGAAGCTGCCCTTCTACCGAATCGTCGTGGCCGATCAGCGCAGCCCCCGCGGCGGGCGCTTCATCGAGCGCATCGGCACGTGGGATCCCCGTCGGTCGGAGCTGCACATCGAGGGTGCGCGCGCGCAGCACTGGCTCTCGCACGGCGCCCAGGCCTCGGCCACGGTCACCGTCCTGCTCAAGCAGGCGAAGGTGCTGGGGGCGTCCGCCGCCGGCGCGCCGGCCGCCGCCGCTGCGAAGGCCTGAGGATCACGCGCATGGTTGGCTCGAACCCCCAGGGTGGCTCCAAGCCTTCGGAGCTCTCCAACCTCGGTCGGCTCGTGTCGATCGTCGCACGCGCGTTGGTCGACCACCCCGATCAGGTCGTCGTGCGTGAGCTCCACCACGACCACCATCCGCGCATCGAGCTCACCGTCGCACAGGGCGACATCGGCAAGGTGATCGGCAAGGACGGACGCACCGCCCAGAGCATCCGCACGCTGCTCTCGGCGGCAGCGATGCGCTTCGGCAAGCGCGCGCACCTCGAGATCCTCGACTGAGTCTACTGGGGGGCGCGGCCCCCCAGGCCCCCGGCGCTGAAGCTTCGCGGTGGGGCCCCGGCCCCACCTTGAAGAGTGCCTCGGGCGCTGAAGCTTCGCGACGGGGCGCGGCCGCAGCTTGAAGAGTGCCCCGGGCGCTGAAGCTTCGCGGTGGGGC
>CALKVW010000203.1 GCA_938004785.1 uncultured Polyangiaceae bacterium | reverse complement strand
CCCGCCGCCTTCCGAGAGCGCTCCCCAGGCGGCCGCGCGCGCTCGCTCGGAGGGCGCCGCCACGCGTGCGCTCCGAGGCCGCTCGAGGACCGCGCGTGGAGAGCGCAGGGCCGACGGCGCGCCGAGCGAGCGTTCGGACGATCGCGCACGACAGAGCGATCGCGCCTCGCGCGCTGCCACGGTGCGCATGAAGCCGAGTGAGTCGCTCGCGGTGCTCAAGCGCTTCGACGAATCGGAGACCATGGAGCGCGAGGTGACCGCGATCGGCATGCGCTTCGACGCGCTCGACCTCGACGAGCAGACCAACGTGCTCGAAGGGGACGAGCTCGAGCAGGCCGTCGACGCGGAGTCGCAGGGCCGGGGAGCGAGCGGCAACGAGCGCAGCTTCGATGCGGAGCCGACGATGGGCGACGATCCTCGCGCCTTCGACGAGCCCTCGGCCCAGCCATCGCTCGATCCCGCGACGCCGCTCCGTCTGCGGCCGCTCAGCGCCGACGCCGCGATGCTCGCCGCGGCGCCACGCGGGCTGCAGGGCGAGGTCACGGCCATCCCAGGGGCCGAGAGCTTCACGCTCGATCCGAAGCTGCGTGAGGCCTTCTTGAGCCCGGACCCGGCCGGGCAGGCGGCGATGCTCGGCGACGCGAAGCGCAAGACGCCCGAGCGAGCCTCCGAGCTGCCGCGCGGCGGCTTCGCCGCGCCGCTGAGCTCGGTGTCGGCGTTTCGTGTGTGGCTCAGCCGCGGTCCGGCCGGCGTGAACCTCGCTCCGGCCCGCCCGGGAGATGCCGCGCCGCGAGGCGCCGTGCTGGCGCTGGTCCTGGCCGTCGACGGAAGCGCAGAAGCCGAGCTGGCTCAGCTGATCGGCGAGGGCCGGACGATCGACGGCGATGACGAGGAGCGGAACCGATGACCGACGCTGAGCGGAGCGCGCCCGAGCGCGTGCGCATCTCGAGGCTGCAGGAGATCCAGATCCCGGCGCTCGTGAAGCTCGATCGTGCGTGCAGCGAGATGTACTACGAGCTCGGCTTCGACGGCGCCGAGGTGCCCGCGCGCACGAGCGACGACTTCTACCGTCTGCCCAAGAACCACGCCGTACGCGTCGCCGAGGCCGACGGCGAGGTCGCCGGATACATCGCGTACCGCGACGAAGCACCCGGGGTGATCTACATCGAGGAGCTCAGCGTGCTGCCGGAGCTTCAGCGCTTCGGCATCGCGACACGCTTGCTCGAGCGAGCCGTCGAGGAGATCCGCGAGCTCGGGCTCGAGCACGTGGTGCTGTGCACCTGGGAGCGAGCCGTGTGGGCGGCGGCGTTCTACGCCAAGCGAGGCTTCCGCGAGCTCGACGAGGGCGCGCCGGAGCCCGTGCGCGAGTGGCTCGAGCTGAAGCGCGAGGGAGGTCGGCCGTACCCGAAGCCCGGGGTGCGCGTGCTGTACTGGACCATCCCAGCTGCGGCGGTCGACGAGGACTGAAGCGGGAAAACAGCTGGATCGGCCATGGGAGGCCTCGGGGGGCCTCCCCTCGGCGTCCTCCGAAATGTCGCATAAGAAATATTATGTCAAATGGTGGGTGGGGTTCAATGGGTGTTGGAGCGGACGGGCCTTGGGCCCGCCGCTCAACGCCCTTCGAGGCGTGCGTGGTGGCTGGTGGGCGCAGCGGCGGGCCCTTCGGGCCGCCGCTCGGGCGTGGCGTGACGGGTGGCGCAGCGGCGCGCCCTACGGGCCGCCGCTCTGGCGAGGCGTGGCGTGTGGCGCAGCGGCGCGCCCTTCGGGCCGCCGCTCGGGCGTGGCGTGGCGGTGCCGCTCAGGGTGGCGAGACGACGAGACCCATGAGGTGGCCGCCGTTCGTCATCACGTAGGCCTTCAAACCGACGCCGGCCGGCGACATCGCGATTGGCTCACCCGGGTGGATGCCGTCGATCGTGTGCCCGCGCAGCGGATCGAACAGGTAGATGCCGTAGCGCGTGGTGCTCACCAGGATGGCGCCGGCGAGCGGCAGCGGTGCGCTGATGCCGCCCTCGGGCAGCGGGTTGCGCCAGGCCTCCTTGCCCGTGTCGAGGTCGATCCCCCAGAGGCCCGTGCGCCCGCTCGACGCGATCGCCATGCGCCGCGCAGGGTGCATCGGCCCCTCGATCTCGTTGCCGACGGCGTCGCGCAGCGGCTTCGCGCGGTGCTCGCGCTGCGACCACACGAGCAGGTTCGTCACGCCCGTGGCGAGCTCGTTGCGCCAGAGCATCTTGCCCGTCTCGGCTTCGAGCGCGAACACCCCGCCGTCGTATTGGGCGACGAGCACGGCGGGCACGCCCTGGACCTCGGTGAGCACGGGCGTGGTGTCCACGTCGAGGTAGCGCGGCTGCTGGCCTTCGGTCGTCGTCGACTCGAGCGCGAGATCCACCGACGGCCAGGCCTCGGCGCCATCGACGGTCGAGTACGCCATCACCGAGCCGTCCGAGAAGGCGGTGTAGACCTTGCCGTGGCCGACCGCGACGCCTGCGTGTCCACCGATCTCGATGCCGTAGGCCGGCGTGCGCTGCTGGTGCCAGCGCAGCTCGCCACTCCGCTTGTCGATCGCGACGAGCATGTCGGTCGCGGTCGTGAAGTACAGCGTGTCTCCGTCGAGCACCGGGCGCCGCGCGCACTCGCCGTTGGCGTGGAAGCGGAAGAGCAGCTTGCCATCCTTCGCGCGCAGCTTGTAGAGCGCGCCGTCGCCCGAGCCGAAGTAGACCGCGTCTTCGGCGGCGTCGAACAGCGGCTCGCCCTGCACGGGGCCGGTGGTCTCGAAGCGCCAGAGCACCTCGCCCGAGCGAGCGTCGACGGCGTAGAGGCCGTGATCGGCGGAGCCGACGAAGACCCGCAGGCCCAAGGGATCGATGGCTGGCTTGCCGCGCTCGTAGTCCTCACCGGTGACGCGCGCCGGGTTGGTCAGCGTCGTGCGGAAGAACACCGAGAGCACGCTGCTCGGCCGGGTGACCCACGCAGGCGTCTCGGGGTGCGCCTCCTCGCCCAGGTTCGCGCAACCCAGCGTCGTCGCGGCGCAGAGGGCGAGCGCGGTGAGCGCCCCGCCCCTCACGGGTGGTTGCCCGGCTTGGGTGTGAGCGGGCTGTCGTCGCCGTGCTCGTCGTGGCCCTCTTCCTGGGCCTTCTCGCGCTGCTTCTTCTCGAGCTCCTGGAGCCGCTTGCGCGCCTCCTCCTGCATGCGCTGCAGCTCCTCGGGCGTGATCTGGCCGCCCTTGGGGCCGCTGAGCGGCGAGCGAGGCTTGGCCGAGCTCGGGTCGACGCTGCGCAAGGTCTCGTTGACCATCGCGCGGAGGAAGAGCTGCTGGCTCCCGTCGGCGGCAGGCAGCTCGAGCTTCTTCTCGAGCGCCTTGAGCTGCTCCTTGGCCTTCTCGGTGTCGCCCTTCAGCGCGTGGATGCGCGCCTCGTGGTACGCGCCGAGATCGACGTAGCTGGGGTCGACCGCGGCGAGCTCCTTGAAGCTGGCGAGCGCCCCGTCGAGATCGCCCCGGCCCTCGAGCGCGAAGCCCTTGCCCTCGAGAGCGCGCGCGCGCACGTCGACGTCGGCGCCGGCGAGCGGGCTCGCCAGCACGCGCGAGTAGCTCGTGAGCGCGTCGTCCCACGCGCGCTTGTCGAGCTGAGCTCCGGCCGAGCCGAGCTCGGCGAGGATCGCCGGACCCCCACCGCCGTGCTCGGCGATCACCTTCTGGTAGGCCGCGAGCATCGCGTCGGCCTTGGCCTCGCTGCTCGCGTACACGAGGGTCGGGTCGAGCTTCTTGTCCTCTTCGCTGCGTTTGTCGTCGGCGAGCACGCGGCCGCGGTCGGCCGCGAGGCCTCGCGCCAGGGCGTCGCTCGCTTGGGCCGCCTTGCCGAGCTGATGCTCCTGGTAGAAAAGGAAGCCCCCCACGCCCACGAGGCCCACGGCCAGCACGCCGAGGATCGTCTTGAAGTTGTCGGTGAACCACTTGCCCGTCGCCGACCCGGCGCGCGCGAGCGAGTCTTGCACCATCTCGCCCGCGGAGAGCCCGGCCGGCGGCTGCGCAGCGGCCTCCTGGCGGCGCTTCAACAGCTCGCGCGCGCGCGCGTTGCGGTCCTTCGGCAGCGGGGCGGCTTCGCTCGCTTCGACGGGCTCGTCGCCCTCCTCGCCCTCGCCTCGTGCGCTGCTCGCCTCTCGCTTGGCGCGGCGCTTGAGCGCCTCTTCGCGGCGGCGCGCGGCGCGGTTCGGCGCGGGTTTGTCCTCGGCCTCCGCCTCGGCTCCCTCCTCGGCTTCGCCCTCGGCCTCGCCTTCGTCTTCGACGCCGAGTGCGCGCGCGACGCCTGCGGTCGACTCGTCGCGCTCGGAAGCTTCGCGCTCGCCCGCGTCGGCCTCGGCGCCTTCGCCAGCTTCGTCTCGGTCCAGGGTCTCGTCCGCGTCCTTCGGTTCCGCCACGGCGCGCACCTTAGTCTCCGGGCCCCTCGCGTCAATCACCGGCTCCGCCCCCACCGACTGCCGCGCCGCCGCGGGGGCGCGGCGCTACGATCTCGTCGCGCATCGGCACGAGGGCGCAGGCGTCGACGCTCACGCCCTGCGTCGCGTAGACCACGAGCGCGATCTGGCGCTTCGGCTTCGCGCCCACGGCGTCGGGGAGGCGCGCGTGGACCTCCTGCGCCTGCTCGGAGGGCGCGAGCTCGAGCACGACGCTGCGCTCCGGGTCGAGCACGGGCTGGCGCGCGGGCACCGGGGCCTTGCGCTCGGGACCGAGCGGGAGGTCCTTGCGACTGCCGAGGCGGATCTGGCCTCCCTTGGGTGCGGTGGCGCGGCAGATGGCGCGCACGCCGCGCAGCTCCACCTTCGTCTCGGGCACGACGAAGTCGACGCTCACGCCGCTCGTGGCGAAGCGGCGCAGGCGCGCGAGCTCGGCGTCGCGCGTCGGCCCACCGACGAAGCGCAAGACCCCTGCCCGCTCCGCGGCCTCGAGCCCGAAGGGTAAGGGATCGGGGACTCCGAGCAGCGTGACGAGCGGTGCGCGCATCTCGGGGCCCGCGCCGAGGTCCAGGAGCGCCTCGGTGATCGCGACGCGGGCCGGCTGGTAGCGCTCCTCGGCGAGGCGCTCGGTGAGCGCAGGCCGCGCGACCTCCTCGCCGATGCGCGCGAGCGTGCGCGCGATGTGCGGCCTCAGACGGACGTCGTCGAGCGACTCGACGAGCGGCCCCACGGCGGTGCGGGCACGGATCGTCGCGAGCGCCTCGAGCACCTCGCGCGCTCGCTCGAACGGCAGGGCATCCCGCTCGGAAGGAGGCGCCCCCGAGCGCGGGAAGCCGAGGCGCCACCAGCGCACCAGCTCCTCTTCGCCGCGCGGATCGCCGGCCTCCGCGAGCGCGAGCGCCGCGAGGCGGCGCAGGCGCACCTCCGGCCCGAAGAGCAGCTCGAAGCTGAGCGGTGAGCCCTCGCCGAGCCGCGTGAGCGCGAGTGAGGCGTAGGCGCGCACCGTGGGGTCTTCGTCGCGCGCCACCGCGAGCCGGAGCTGCGGCGTGACCTCCTTGCGGCGTAGCTCGAACAGCACCTCGGCCGCGCGCCGCCGGATCACCACGTCGGCGTCGTCGAGCAGCGCGGCGACGTCCGGCGCGGCGTCCCCGTCGCCGCCGATCCCGCGACGGAGCGCCTCGGGCAGCGCGTGGCCCTCGCTGCGCAGCCCCGAGAGCTCGTAGCGACCGTGCGAGGCGTCGAGCCTGCGCAGCGAAGCCCGCAGGCGCTCGACGCGCTCCGGGTCGCGCCCGCTCACGTCGCGCCGCTGCTCCGGGTCGCTCGAGACGTCGTAGAGGCTGCAGGCGCCCGCGCGCCGCATGCACACGAGCCTGTGGCTGCCCTCGGCGATCATGGCCATCGCGTCGGCCTCGGCGAAAGCGAAACCCTCCCCCGGCTGGGCGCTCGCGAGCCAGGGGCCGAGATCCCGACCTCGCACGCGCGGCGGCTTCGGCACCTTCAGGCCCTCGAGCACCGTCGGGAGCAGGTCGACCAGCCCCACCGGAGCCGGTACACGCCCCGCCCTCACGAGGCCGGGCGCGTGGACGACGAGCGGCACCCTCACCTGCTCCTCGTAGACGGTCGAGCCGTGGTAGCGGCCGCCGTGCTCGCCGAACTCCTCGCCGTGATCGGCGGTGACGACGACGATCGTGCGCGGACGCCGCGCTCGCACGGTGTCGACCAGCTCACCGATGGCTCGATCGACGTAGGCGATCTCGGCGTCGTAGCGGTCGACGTCGCGCTCGCCGAGACCGAGCTCGGGGCGCTGCTCGTAGGGCTCGTGGGGCTCGAAGAGGTGCACCCAGGTGAAGGTGGGCTGCGAGGGCTCGAGCTCCCCGAGGAAGCGCTCCACCTGCGCGACGCGCGCGCGTGCGTCGAGGAACTCCTCCTTCACGTACTCGAAGCCGAGACGTTCGCGCGCGAAGCGCTCGAAGCGGTCGCCGTCGATGAAGAAGATCGCAGGCGGGTAGAAGGCGCCTGTCTTGTAGCCGTAGCGACGCAAGAGACCCGCCCAGGTCTCCGAGTCGGCGCCCAGGCCGAGCGACAGGAGCGGCCGCATGTACTTGCCGGTCATCAGCGAGGTGACGGCGTAGGAGGTGTGCGGCGTGGGTGTGTAGGCGGCGTCGAAGACGAGCCCCTCGGTGGCGAGCGCGTCGATGCGCGGGCTCGTGGGGCGCCCGTAGCCGTAGGCGCCGAGGTGGTCCGGGCGCAGCGCGTCGACGGTGATGAGCAGGAGATCCCAGCCGCGCAGATCGACGCCCTCGCCCGAGACGAGCACCGGATCGACGGGCGCCTCGTCGAGCGGCTCCGGCGGCTCGATCAGCGCGGCGAGCTCGACGGCGCGCGCGAGCACCGGCGCGTGCTCGGTGTAGAGCACCCGCACGTTGTCGGCGCTCGCGGCCCCGCCGGCGGCGCGTGGTGTGAGCGCCACGGCGAGCGCGAACACGACGAGCGCGAGGCTCGAGACGACCCGCGTGTAGAGCGCACCGCCGGCCGACGGCGGGCGGGCGAGCCCGATCGCCGCCGAGACGCCGAGCGCGGCGAGGGCGAGCGCGTGATGGAACGCCGGATAGAGTCGAGGTAGCACGCGCTGGTTGGTGATCTCGAGCGCCACGACGAGCGCCACGACACCGAGCAGCACCGCCCCTGCCCGCGCTCGGGGCGCGGCGCCCCTCAGCCAGCGAGCGAGGCGTGGCGCGAGGGCGAGCACCGCGGCCGCGGCGAGCAGCGCCACGAGCAGCACGAAGACCGGGCGCCGCGCGCCGGCGAGGTGGCGCCCGGTGGACACGCCGTAGGCGGTGGCCGCCGCGAAGGCCGCCGCGCCGAGCGCAGCGAGCGTGCGAGGCATGCGGCGGTGGCTCTCCGAGACCGCGTGGGCGAAGCTCGCGCCGAGCACCGCCGCGGGCAAGGCGGCCGCCACGGCGATGGGGAGCAGCGTCCTCAGTGCGATCGAGAGGTCGCCCGAGGAGCCGAGGGCTCGGCGCTCGAGCCACGCCACGACGACGAGCTCGAGCACCACGAAGATCGAGGCGCCGAAGTAGCCCTCGGCGATCCTGCGCAGCAGCGCGCCTCGCGGCGGCGCGCGGTTCGCCTCCCCGCCCTGCGCAGCCGCAGGCGACGCTGCGGGGCCGCCCGGCTCGAGGCCGAGCTCGCCAGGCGGGCCTGCGGCGCGGACGGATCGCCCCTTGCTGCGAGGCGCGGTGGGCACCGAGCGCTCAGCCGTAGGCGATGTCGAGGATCTCGTACTGCCGCTCGCCTGCGGGCAGACGGATCTTCACCTCGTCGCCGACCACGTGACCGAGCAGAGCGCGCGCGAGCGGGGAGGCCACCGAGATCCGCCCCTCGTCGAGGTTCGCCTCCTCGGGGCCCACGATCTGGTAGGCGACCTCGTCGCCCGTGTCGATGTTCGACAGCTTGATGCGCGCGCCGAACTGCACCTTGTGGCTGCGGATCTTCGTCGGGTCGATGACCTCGGCGCGCGACAGCGCCTGCTCGAGATGCGTGGCGCGCGCGACGAGCATGCCCTGGCGCTCGCGCGCGGCGTGGTACTCCGCGTTCTCCTTGAGATCGCCGTGCTCGCGCGCGGTGCCGATGTCCTTCGACACCTGCGGCAGCTCGACCTCCTTCAGGCGCTTGAGCTCCTCGCGCAGACGAGCCTGGCCTTCGGGGGTCATCGGGACTTTCTCCGACATGGGCGCCTCCATAACGTGTAGGGCGCCCGGCCGGAAGTCGGCGGGCGCCCGAAAGGGCCGAGCCCAGGGGCTCGGCGGGTCTGGGACCGAGCCCTGGCGTCAGTCGTTGGCGACCTTCGCGCTGAGCAGCGGGCGGCCGGTCGGCGCGAGCACGTCGGCGGCGGCCTCCGCGGTGACGGTGATCTCGAAGCTCTGGAAGGTCGTCTTGATGTCGAGCTCGCCCTTCATGTCGCTGTTCACGCTGAGCGCGCCCATGTTCTGCGCGGCGGCGCCCTCCTTCATCGGCTTGACCCACACGACGTAGGTCGTCGCGGTGGGCACGAGCTTGCTCGGCTCGCCGAGGCCGACGACCTTGAGCGTGTGGTTGCCGTTGCCGTTGTCCTCGAAGGACACGTCGAGCTGGCCCTGGGCGAACGGCACGGTGCTGTCCGGCACGAGCGTGAAGGTCGTCCCGCAGGCGGCGAGACCGAGGGCGAGCACACCGGCGGCGACGAAGCGCGTGAAGGTATTCATGTCGGCTTCATACCGCACGGGTGGGATAAGTAAAGCGTGGCTCCCCCGAGCGTCGAAGCCTCGCCCCCCGCGCTCCTTCTCCGAGTGGGCGATGCTCGCGGGTGCATGGAGTTCGCGCGGTGTCCCGATCCGGGCTAGGAACCCCACATGCTCCGGCTCCGCTCCCCGCTCCGCGCGTCCTTCGCTGCGGTGATCCTCCTCGGCTCGGTCGCCTGCGGCGGTGAACGCGACGCGCCCGCCTCGACGGCTGCGCCTCGCACCGAGCCCTCCGCCGTCGCGAGCGTGGCTCCGGCGGCCGACGCGCCCTCGGCAGCGACCGCCGCAGCCGCCCCCAGCGCCTCCCCCACCGCGGAGGCCCCGAAGGGGCTGCCCAAGGACCTCAACGTGCTCGTCCTGTCGATCGACAGCCTGCGCGCCGATCGCATGGCCGCCGCGGGCTACGACCGCGAGGTCATGCCGCACCTCAACGCGCTCGCGGATCAGTCGGTCGAGTACACGCGCTTCTACGCGACGAGCTCCTTCACCTCGCAGACGCTCGGCGGCTTCCTGGCGGGGCGCTATCCGAGCGAGCTCGAGCGCAGCGGCTACTTCTTCGGTGTGTACCCGGAGAGCGAGCTGCTCTTCCCCGAGCTGCTCCAGAAGCAGGGCGTGCGCACGATGAGCGCGCACGCCCACTTCTACTTCGCCAAGGAGAAGGCCGGCTTCCACCAGGGCTTCGACGAGTACGAGCTCATCCCGGGCCTGAAGAAGAACAACACCACCGACGAGAACATCACGAGCCCTGCGCACACGGAGATCATCCTCCGCCACCTCGGCAGCGAGGCGAACACGAAGGGCCGCTTCTTCGCCTGGTACCACCTGCTCGATCCGCACGACCAGTACATGGGGCACCCCGAGGGCAAGAGCTTCGGCAGGTCGGCGGCGCAGCTCTACGACGGCGAGCTCTACTTCGTCGACATGCACCTCAAGAAGATCTTCGACTTCGTCGACGCGCAGCCCTGGGGCAAACGCACGATGATCGTCGTCACCGCCGACCACGGCGAGGCCTTCGGGGAGAAGAAGATGTACCGACACGGTTTCGAGCTGTGGAACGTCATCACGCACGTGCCGCTCGTGATCCGCGCGCCCGGCATCACGCCGCGCAAGATCGACACGCCGCGCGGCATGCTCGACCTGACGCAGACGATCCTCGAGGCCTACGGCGTCCCGAAGGAGCCGAACATGCACGGCACCTCGCTCGTGCCCGAGCTCTACGGCGGCGACACGCCGCCGCGCGACGTGGTGATCGAGCTCACGCGCACGAGCGACAACGACAGGCGGCGCGCGCTCGTGCGTGGCGACTACAAGATCATCGAGTTCGGCGACGCCGACGCCTTCCAGCTCTACGACCTGAAGGCGGACCCGAAGGAGGCGAAGGATCTCGCGCGCGTCGAGAAGGACAAACTCGCCGAGATGCGCAAGGCGCTCGACGAGGCCGCGTCGAAGATCAAGGAGCGGTGCCCCAAGATGACCGAGAAGCTCAAGGGTCGGAAGAAGGGCAAGCCCTGCTGAGCGGCGCGCGGCTCACTCGGGCCGAGGCGCCGAGGCGGGCGTGATCTCGACGACGTCGAGGCCGTCTTCGCGGCTCAGCACCACGACGTCGAGTCCTCCGCAGCTCGCCCGGTAGGCCTCCCCGGCCGAGGCCGGGCGCTCGCAGCGCTCGTCGCCCTCGGCCCAGCCAGCGACCAGGCTGCGCACGATCGCCGCCGCGCGCTCCGCCGCGGCGCGCCTCACCTCGGGGAGCGTTCCATCGGAGGGGCGCAGCCGCTCCGCTTCGTCGAGGCGCACGAAGAGCTCCTCGCCGGACACCGTGGCGTGGCGAGGCCTGCCACGCGCGTCCTGTGCGATCACGACGCGCAGCTCGAGCACCCTCGGCGCGGGGCTGCCCTCCGTGGTCCTGAGCTCGAACGGCAGCTCGAGGCGCTTCTCGCAGCTTCGCACCACGTCGCCGAGCGGCTCGTCGAGCGCATGGCATGCAGCCTGAGGCAGCTCGAGCACGAAGGCCCGCACGAGCTCGTCTCGACCTTCGGCCAGCGGTGCGGCATAGGTGCTGGGCTCGACGAGCATCTTCACCCAGCGCGCGAAGGCGTCGCGGGCGCGCTTGCGCTCGAGCGCGGCGCGCGCGAGTCGCGCTTCGGTCCCGCGCGCGGCGGCGACGAGCGTGTCTCCCTTGTGGCGCGCGCGCACGAGCGCCGCGAGCTTCGCGCGTGCCTCGGCCGCGTGGGGGCCCTCGGGCAAGACGCCCAGGTAGCGCGCGAGGCCTGCCTCGTCGCTGCTCGAGAGCGCGTAGTACACCGGCTCTGCTCGTGCGAAGTAGGTCTCCACGCGCGCGCGGTAGCTGCCCGTCGGGTGCTCCTCGAGGTAGCGCTGCGCCGAGAGCACCCGCGCTTCGAGCGTGGCCGAGACACGTACGGCGCGGTAGGCCGACTGCTCGGCCGGAGACGCGAGCATGGCGCTGCAGCCCAGGTTCGCCGCCGCCACCGCGCTCGCCAGGACGAGCGCGCGCCACGAGCGTGCGGCGAGGTTCCCTGAGCGCGGTCGTCGCTCAGGCTTCATCGGGCGCTCCCGGCCGAGCCTTGGGTCCGCGGGCGGCCGGCTTCGTCGACCGGGCAGAAGTCGCACTCGGTCGGGATCGTGGGCGAGCCATCGGTGACGAAGTCGGCGTAGTCGGAGCAGCTCGCGCTCTCCAGCGCGCGGATGCACACCTCGCCGTCGTGCACGAGCGGGTAGCAGCCCTCGGGGAAGCTGCCGGAGACGCGCGCCTCGCCACAGGCGCGATCGCAGGCCCTCGTGAAGAGCGCGCACTCGGTGCAGCGCTCGCAGTCGACCTCTTGCTTGATCTCGAAGAAGCGCGCCGCCTCGAGCAGCACCGCCTCCTGCCCACAGCCGCCGATGTCCCCCGCGGTGGGCGCGGCGGTGGAGGCGAAGACGAGCGCCGCCAGGGCGAAGGCGCGGAGCGAGATCGCGCGGGTCGCTTTCATGGGAGCACCTCGTAGTCGATGACCAGCCCGAGCTGCGCGCTGAGCACCGGCACGACCGAGTAGGAGGACTCGAGCGTGGCCGCGCCGTAGAACAGATCGAAGACGACCTCGCTCGTGACGCCCAGCGCGCCGGTGAAGAACCACGAGAAGCCGCCCGCGATCTCGCCGCCCACGTTCGTGTCCGGCGCGAGCAGCACGACCGGGCCCAGCCTGCCGGTGACGAGAAAGGGCTCGTCGCCGCGGTACGCGAGCAAGTAGCTGGGGCTGAGGTAAGGCTGCCAAGGCCCGCTGAGGCTCGTGCCGAC
>CALKVW010000202.1 GCA_938004785.1 uncultured Polyangiaceae bacterium | reverse complement strand
GTTCGAGCTCGTGCGCGCGCTCGACGAGCAGCGCGCGGCGCTCGCCGAGCTCGGACGACGCGCCGAAGCGCCGATCGTCACCGACGGCGTCGCTCGCCTCGCGGAGCACGCGCGTACGCTCGGCGGCGCACACTTCGGGCCGAGCGGCGCGGGCGGAGGCGACGTCGCGCTCTGGGTCGGCGCGAGTGTTCCGTCGCGGGACTTCGTCGCGCTCGCCGAGCGCGAGGGCTACACCGAGCTCGCGCTCGACGTCGGCGCAGCCGGCGCGGAGCTGCTTCCCTCCCCCTCCGCCCGCCTCGCAGCGGACGCGCCGGAGGAGTCTCGCGCGTGAGACTCGCTCGCTCCACCTTCGGCGTCGGCGCGCTCGCGGGGCTCTTCGCGCTCGGCGCCCTGGGCTGCTTTCGACCGACCGTGCTGCGCTCCTTCGATGGCGAGCTCGTCGAGGGGCGCTTCATCGAGCCGGCCGCCTACGAGGCCTACGCGCGCGGCGCGCTCGCCGAGCGTGACGGTGAGCTCGAGCGCGCCCTGGCGGCCTTCGCGCAGGCCGCCGAGCTCGACGAAGACGGTCCGGAGGCCTGGGCTGCGCTCGCTCACGTGGCTTGCAGGCTCGGCCACCACGGGCGCGCGGATGACGCCATCGAGCGCGCCTTCGACGCCGATCCGCGTTCGGCCCGCGCGCACGAGGCCCAGGCTCTTTGCGCGCTCGCTCGCTCCGATGCCACCACTGCGCTCTCGGCGACCGAAGCGCTCCTGCTGGTCGATCCACTCCGCGACGAGGTCCATCTCTTGCGCGCGCGTGCCCTCGAGCTCGCGGGCGACCCACGCGCTGCGCTCGCCGTGCTCGTCGAGCTCGTGCTCCGTCGCCCTGAGCGTCGTGAGCCGAGCGAGGCCCTGCGTCGCCTCGCGAGCACGCTCGACGAAGCCTGGGCGACGCGCCTCGCCGAGCAGTCCCAGCCCCACGGCGTGGTGGCCGAGCACGCCGCGAACGGCGAGCTCGCCCCACGGCGCAGCGCGCGGGCCCGCGCTGCGCATGCCGAGCTCGCGCTCGCGCTGCGCCGGGGAGATCGTGCGCGCGCCGTCGCGCTCGCCCCCGCTGCACGCGTCACGATCACCGAGCTGGCGCTCGGCCTCGCGCGTCACGGGCACACCGAGCATGCTCGGGCGCTCGCTTCGCTCGTGCTCGACGCCGATCCGAGCGACGCCGACGCGGCCGTGGCGCTGCTGCTCTCGGCGGCACGCTCCAGGGGCGACGAAGCGCTCGACGAGGCCGCGAAGCGCGCCTCGGCCCGAGAGCTGGGCGCACCGAGCGACGCCGCGAGGCGCGCCTTGCTCGAGCTCGTCGACGCGTGGGCAGCCGAGCCGAGCGCGGAGTCGCGGTGAGGGCCGAGCCGCACCCGTGGGTGCGGCTCCTCGCTCAGGGCGACGCGCTCGCAGACGGCGCGGCGCTCGGCGCGGCCGAGCCAGAGGGAGCCGCCGGCTGCGGCGTGTCGAGCGGCAGCTCCACGACGCGGTCGGTCTTGGCGTCGAAGCGCAGCTCGAGGTCGAGCTCGTTCACGCCCTCCTTGATCTCCACCTCCTTGCCCTCGGTCTTGTCGATGGCGGGCAGGAAGGCGTCGACACGCACCTTGCCGATCGGGATGCGCTTGATCTCGTAGAGCCCGTCGAGGCCGGTGACCGCGTGCGTCGCGTACTTGAGCACGTAGACCTCGCTCACCAAGAAGGGCCGCTTCATCTGATCGCGCAGCAGGTAACGCGAGGCGCTCGGCTCGAGCGGGTAGAGCTTCACGGGGTTGCCACGCGGCATCGCCACCATGTATGCGCGCATCGGCGCACCCATGAGGTAGGGCATGTACGAGTTCTTCGGGTCGAGGTTCACGACCTCGAAGCGCTGCCCGAAGGTGGCGGCGTAGGTGCGTTTGTCGAAGGCGCAGCCGCGGATGCGCACCGGCACCGCGGCGTCTTCCGGCGGCACGAAGCCCTCGTAGCCGGTGACCGCGACGAGCGCGTCGGCGAGCGCGGCGCCCTTGCCCGCCTCGGGTGACTGCCCCACCCGGAACGCGGCGCCGTAGGTCGCGGCCGCCTCGGCGCAGTCGTCCGGGAAGGCCAGTGCGAGCTTGGGCGGCGGATCACCGACGATCGTGATGCGCCCACGCAGCGTGCCGGTCGGCCCACGGTAGGGCTCGGCCCCCTTGGGGTTGATGACCTTCTCGACCTCCGCGCGCGTGCGATCGATGCCGACCCACGGCGGCGGCGGCTCGGCGCTCGGCGAAGCGCTCGGCGCCCCCCCGCTCGAGCCACTCGGAGCGGCGCTCGCCGCCCCGCCCGTCTGGCTCGCATCACCGCAGCCCGTGAAGACCGACAGGCAGAGGCCCGCCGCCCACCAGGCGACGAGGCCCCTCCCCTTCGCCAGCGTCGCCCTCGCCTGCATGCGCCCGCTCCTCAGATCAACGCGGCGCGCAGCGCCATCTCGAGCGACGACCCCGGCAAGAGGCCCACGAGCACGACGAGCACGCCCGAGAGCACGAGCGCAGCCGCCACGTAGCCGGACTTCATCGGGACCGCGACGGGCGCGCCCGCCGCGGGCTCGCGCATGTACATGTAGACCATGACGCGCAGGTAGTAGTAGGCGGCGAGCACGCTGTTGAGCAGCAGCACGATCGACAGCACGTAGAGCTCCGCTCCCAGCGCTGCCTTCACGATGTAGAGCTTTCCGAAGAAGCCCGCCGTGGGCGGCACGCCCGCGAGCGAGAGCAGGAACAGCGAGAACACCGCCGCAGCGGCGGGGTGGCGCTTGCCGATGCCCGCGAGGTCCTCGTAGCTGACCGCCTCCTTGCCTCGGCTGCCACACCACACGAGCGCGCCGAAGGCGCCGGCCGTCGAAAGCGTGTAGGTGAGCAGGTAGAAGAGCACGCTCGCCTGTCCGTCGGCGCTCGCCTTCGCGGCCGCCGCCACGCCCACGAGGATGTACCCCGCGTGCGCGACGCTCGAGTACGCGAGCATGCGCTTGACCGACTCCTGGCGCCCAGCGACGAGGTTGCCCACCGTCATCGTCAGCACGGCGAGCGCGACGACCACCGGCGGCCAGCCGCTCGACCAGCTCATGCTGCCCGCGTCGCCGAAGCCACCGAGCAGCACGCGCAGCAGGATCGCGAAGGCGGCGCTCTTCACCGAGACGGCCATGAAGGTCGTCGCAGGCGTAGGCGCGCCCTCGTAGGCGTCGGGCGTCCACATGTGGAAGGGCACCGCGCTCACCTTGAACGCGAGACCGACGATGACGAGCAGCATGCCCACCACGAAGACGCCGAGCTTGCCGCGCGCCGCGCTCGCCGCCTGCACCACCTGGGCGCTCGCATCGGCCGGCGGCGTGATCGCACCCTTGCCGATCGCGACCACCGTGTCGCGGATGCCCGCGAGATCGGTGTGCCCCGTCGCGCCGTAGAGCAGCGCTCCGCCGTACACGAGGATCGCCGCCGCGAAGGAGCCGAGCAGGAAGTACTTCACCGAGGCCTCGGCGCTGCGCGAGGAGCCGCGGCGGAAGCCGGTGAGGCAGTACACGCCGAGCGACATCGTCTCGAGCGCCACGAAGAGCGAGAGCAGGTCGCCCGAGGCGGCGAGCAACATCGCGCCCACCACCGAGAAGATGACCAGCGGGTAGAACTCGCCGCGGTCGAGCTTGTGCTCGGGCAGGTAGCCGCCGGCGAGCAGCGTCGCGAGCGCGCCACCGAGCGCGAGCACGAAGCAGAAGAAGAGCGTGAAGCGGTCGAGCACGAGGTAGGGCGCCAGGCCCGCGAGTCCCTCGAGCCGCTCGGGCCCGTAGAGCCACACTGCGACCGACGCGATCGCCGAGGCGAAGAGCGCGATGGCCGAGCCGAGCGCCGTCTCGCTCGAGGGGCCGCGCTCGGCGTCGCCCTCGAGCGACTCCGGCGTGCCGGCCTTCTTCGAGAAGGCCTCCGCGAGCATGAGCAAGCTGCCGCCTACGACGAGGACGAGGATCGGCGACAGACCCAAGAAGAGATCGAAGCTCACGGCGTGCCTCCCACGGGGGCGGGCTCGAGGCGCGCGCTCGCGCCCTCGGCCTGGGGCTTGTCGAAGCTCGGCGCGCCCTTGAGCATCGCCGGCGAGAAGGAGTCGACGGGGAGTAGCTTCGGCTGGTGCTCGTCGGTGTAGCTCACGAGCTGGCCCGACACGTCACGCAGGTGGTTCGACAAGAGGCTCACCGAGTCCTTCATGCGATCGAGGAAGAGGCTCGGGAAGAAGCCGATGACGAACACGAGCACCACCAGCGGGCTGAGCGCCAGCCCCTCCCGGGCGCTGATGTCGCTGAGGCCCTTGTTCTTCGGGTTCGAGAGCGGGCCGAAGAAGGTCTTCTGCACCACGCTCAGCATGTAGACCGCGGCGAGGATGACGCCGAAGGCCGCGCCGATCGTGTGCACGCCCGCGAAGGCGCGCAGCGCCTCGGAGGTGTAGGTGCCCATGATGATCATGAACTCACCCACGAAGCCGTTCGTGCCCGGCACGCCCACCGAGGCCATCGTCGCGATGACGAAGAGGGTCGCGTAGACGGGCATCACCTTCGCGAGACCGCCGAACTCGGCCACCTCACGCGTGTGGCGCCGGTCGTAGATCACGCCGACCAGCATGAAGAGCATGCCGGTCGAGATGCCGTGGTTGATCATCTGCAGGAGCGCTCCCTGCATGCCGGCCTGCGTCGCGCCGAAGAGGCCGAGCATGATGTAGCCGAGGTGGGCGACCGACGAGTAGGCGATGAGGCGCTTGATGTCGTCTTGTTTCCAGGCGACGAGCGCCGCGTAGACGATGCCGCCGAGGATCGCGATGCCCGCGAGGTTCGGGGCGAAGCTCACCGCCTGCTGCGGGAACAGGCCCATGCTGAAGCGCATGTACGCGTACGTGCCGAGCTTCAGCATGACGGCGGCCAGGATGACCGAGCCACCCGTGGGCGCCTGCACGTGCGCATCGGGCAGCCAGGTGTGCACCGGCCACATCGGCACCTTGATGAAGAAGGCGATCGAGAAGGCCCAGAAGCAGAGCATCTGCGCCTGCTTCGGCAGCACCACGCGCAGGAGCGCGAGGTAGTCGAAGCTGAGGTGGCCCGTGAGCTTCTGGTGCGACCAGACGAGGTAGACGATCGCGGCGAGCATGAGCACGCTGCCGGCCATCGTGTAGAGGAAGAACTTGATGGCCGCCTTGATCTTGTCGGCGCCGCCCCAGATGCCGATCATGATGAACATCGGCACCAGCATCAGCTCCCAGAACACGTAGAAGAGGAAGAGATCGAGCGCGACGAAGGCGCCGATCATCGCCCCTTGGAGCAGCAAGAAGGAGAAGCAGAGCTCCTTGATGCGGGTCTTGATGGAGCCGAAGCTCGAGAAGACCGCGATGGGCGTGGTGAAGGTCGTGAGCACGACGAGCCACACGCTGATGCCGTCGATCGCGACGTGGTAGCGCACGCCGATCGCCGGGATCCACTCGGCGGTCGTCTGGAAGTGCCAGCCCGGCGTCATCGGCACGGCGAGCAGCCACAGCGAGGCGACGAGCATGAGGCCCATGACCGCGTAGGTGAAGCCACGCAGGATCGAGAGCGACTGGCGCGGGATGAAGAGCACCGCGACCGCGGCGACGATCGGCCCGAAGACCAGGAGCGTCAGCAGGTGCGGCCACTCGTCGGCGACGCCTGCGCTCGGGGCGGGCCCCGACCACAGCGAGACCACGAGCCAGAGCGAGAGAGCCGCGACGAGGCCGAGGCTGATGCGGGTCTTCGTCGTGCCGTCACGCGGCACCGCGGCGCCGACGGCGCCGACGGCGAGCATGCCGAGCAGGGTGGCGGGGCTCACTGCGTTCCTCCCTGGGGGGCGACCTGGCCGCCCTGCTTGATCAAGTTCGGGATGTCCTTGGCGTCGAGCTTGATGACGCCCGGCTCCCCTCCCTGCGGCGCCTGTCCGCCCGGTGGAATCTGTCCGCCCGGTGGAATCTGCCCGCCCGGTTGGAGCGGTGCGCCCGGCCCCGGAGCGCCCGGCGCACGCTGCAGCGCCGCCGGCAGGGTGGCCCCCGCTCCCGGCACGGCCGGGCGCGCGACGACCACCTTGGACTCGGACTCGAGGCCGAAGGCGTTCTTCACCTTGAGGCTGATCTCGCGCGTGCCACCTGCAGGCACCCGCAGCCTGAGCTCGCGCTCGCTCTGCGAGTAGGCCTTGCCCTCGAGGCCCGGGCCCGACCAGAGGAACTCGTAGCCGAGCCCCGGATCGGCGCGCACGACGACCTCGCCCGCGCTCTTCAGCGAGCTCTCGTCGATCTCGATCTTCGCGTGCGGCTTGGCGAAGAACCAGCCCATGCCCGCGACGCCGATCATCATGCTGGCCGCGTAGACCTGCACCCTGCCGGTGTGGAAGAGCCGCAGGATCGCGCCCGCGCCCTGGACGACGAGCGCCGAGAGCCTGGCGAGGATGCCGTCGACGATCCAGCGATCGGCCATGACGAAGATGTCGGCGAGCGCGTCGACCATGCCGATGACCGTGGCCTCGTAGAGCTCGTCGATGCGCCACTTGTCGACGAGCAGCTGGTAGAAGCCCGGGAAGCTCTTGGAGAAGCTCTCCTCGGGCTTGCCGCCCTCGACGAAGTAGAACTTGTAGGCGGCGCCTGCGCCGACGACGAGCGCCAGCGCGCCCGGCGCCATCATCAGCCACATCTCGCTACCGTGGGCCTCGACCCCGGCGCGAAGGCTCACCATGCTCATCGCCTTCGCGAAGATCGGGTCGAGCTTGTGCACGAGCGGCGCGACGTGGATGGGCTCGGCGCCGAGGAAGCCGGCGAGCACCGCGAAGGCGCCGAGCACCATGAGCGGGATGGTCATCGCGAGCGGCGACTCGTGCGGCACCGGGCCCTCGAGCTCGCCCTCCTCCTCGTGGTGACCGTGACCGTGCCCATGGTCGTCGTGACCATGCGCATCGTGACCATGGCCGTGGTGAGCATCGCGCCCGGCGTGCGGATCGACCCAACCCTTCACGATCTTCCAGCCGCGGAACTCACCGTGGAAGGTCATGAAGTAGGCGCGGAACATGTAGAAGGAGGTCATCGTCGCGCCGAGGATGCCCACGACGTAGATCGCCTGACCGAGCCAGGTGGGCCACTGCCACATCGTCGCGAGGCCGGGGCCGGTGATCTGCTGGCTCCAGGCCTTCCAGAGGATCTCGTCCTTCGAGTAGAAGCCAGCGGTCACGAAGGGCAGGCCCGCGATGCTCAGGCACGAGACGAGGAAGGTCGCGTGCGTGATGGGCATGTACTTCTTCAGGCCGCCCATGTTGAACATGTCCTGCGACTTGTCGGTGTCGTGGATGCGCGCGTGCATCGCGTGGATCACCGAACCTGCGCCGAGGAAGAGGCAGGCCTTGAAGAAGGCGTGCGTGAAGACGTGGAAGAAGCCCGCCGTGAAGGCGCCCACGCCCACGCCGATGAACATGAAGCCGAGCTGGCTCACCGTGGAGTAGGCGAGCACCTTCTTCAGGTCGCGCTGGAAGAAGCCCATGCTCGCGGCGAAGATCGCCGTCGCCGCGCCGGTGATCGCCACCGTGGCCATGGCCGCGGGCGAGAGCACGAAGACGAAGCTGAGGCGCGCGACGAGGTACACGCCCGCGGTGACCATCGTGGCCGCGTGGATGAGCGCGGAGACCGGCGTGGGACCCGCCATGGCGTCGGGCAGCCA
>CALKVW010000201.1 GCA_938004785.1 uncultured Polyangiaceae bacterium | reverse complement strand
CCGGCCATTCCCTCGCGCTTACCTGCTCCGTCGGCATGACCACCGCAGGGACCCTGAGCCTCCCCCGGTTTCTTGGACAGGGAGGATGAGGCAACATGGCCCGAGTACAGATGTCCAAGAGCAGCAAGCGACGCTCGTTCACGCCGGAGTACAAGGCTGAGGTGGTGAGGCTCTGCCAGCAGCTCGGCAAGAGTCCACGCACGGTGGCGGTGGAGCTCGGGCTGACGCCCAGCTCGGTCGCCGCGTGGGTCCGCCAAGCCGAGGTCGATGCGGCCGGAGGGACGGCGTCCGCGTTGGCGACCAGCGAGCGCGAGGAGCTGGCGCGGGTTCGTGCGGAGCTGAAGAAGGTTCGGCAGGAGCGCGACATCCTGAAGCACGCCGTCGCTTTTTTCGCCAAGGAGGGCACGACGTGAGCGCGGTCGTGCCCTCGCTCGCACAGGCGGCGCAGGTGTCGGTGTCGGCTGTGTGCCGCACTCTCGATGTTCCCCGCAGCACGTTCTACGCACGGCGCGCCCACCAGCCGAGCGAGCGCGAGCTCGGAGACCTGCGGCTCGATGTTGAGCTGAAGGTCGTCTACGCACAATACAGCGGCAAGTACGGCAGCCCGCGTGCTCACCGCGAGCTGCGCGGCAAGGGCATCCGAGTGGGCCGCAAGCGTGTCGAGCGGCGCATGCGCGCCCTCGGGCTGGTCGCTCGGCGACCAAGGCCGTACCGGCGGACCACCGAGGCCGACGCGAGCCACGCGCCGGCGCCCAACCTGCTGCGACGTCGATTCAATTGGGCCCGGCCAAACAAGGCGTGGGTGGGCGACATCACCTACGTTCGCACCCGCAGCGGTTGGGCCTACCTCGCTATCCTGGTGGACCTCTGCACCCGCAGAATCGTGGGCTGGGCGACGAGCACCCGCTGCGACCACGACCTCGCCCTCGCCGCGCTCGACCGAGCTGTCGCCCGCGCCGCCCCGCCGAGAGGCCTGCTCCACCACACCGACCGAGGGTCGACCTACACGGCAAAGGCGTACCGCAAGCGACTGAAGCAGCTCGGCATGACGGCGAGCATGAGCCGCAAAGGCAATTGCTGGGACAACGCCGTGGCCGAATCGACCATCAGCTCCATCAAGCTCGAGCTGCTCGACGGCTGGATGCCGGCCGGCGAGAGAGACTTGCAACACGCGCTGTTCGACTACGTCGAACGATTCTACAATCGCGTTCGACTCCACTCCGCCATCGGCTACCGCACACCGGCGGCGAGGGAGAGCGACTTCAATCACGTGGGCGCCCTGGTAGCGTAGCGAAGTTGTCCAAGGAATCGGGGGAGGCCCAGACACCTACAACTGCGCCGTCGCGCGTGCCGCGCCGATCCCAGAGTGGATCTACGAGAAGCACCGCGATCAGCTCAACGCCTCGTGGGCGCCGGTGAGGGAACGCTACGGGCCGAAGACGTCGTAGGCGGAAGCTCGGAGCTGCGGCGTCCCGGCGACGCGCACCCGCGCTCACACAGGAGGCGGTTCAAGCGGCGGCGCGGCGCGCGGTGCGGACGCGGGCTGTGCGGATCCCGCGAAGTCGAGGATCGCGGTGCACAGCTTCTCGAGCGTGGGGGGTCGGATGCCTTGCTCGTAAGCGGCGGTGAGCAGGGCGGCGACGAAAAGGTGGTTCTTGTCCAGCCCGCCAGGCTGACCAAATTCCCTCTCCGCTTGCTGCTTGAGTCCAGGGTAGTGCTCGCCAAGGTCAGCCTTCACCGCCTCGGTGAGGTTCGACGGCCAGACGGCGTAATCATGACCGAAGGCCGCTTCTGTCGGGAAGACCTCCAACTCCGCGCCGAGCAGCTCGGTCAACGCGAGGTTGTCCTTCTTGTGCCGGCCGTCCTGGTTCGGTGCGCCCGCCACGCCATCGGAGTCGTACACGACGAACACAGGAAGGCCGAGCTCGCGCGCGACCGCGAGCGGTGTGATGAGGCAGCTCTTGCCATTGGCGGGCACGAGCTGGCAGCCCCAACGCCGGAAGTCGTCCCACTTGCCGGACAGGTGTAGGTACGTCGTGATGTAGGCCACGTCTTCGAGCCCCTCGACGAGGATGGGCACCTTCGCGAAGAACATCTCCGCCAACTGTGGCTGTAGTGCCTGGTGGATCTTGGCGATCAAGCCCCGCTGCTTCGGCAGCTGTTGCGAAGGCGCACCGCCACCCTCACCGAGCCGGCTTGCGAGGGCCGTGAGAGCGCACGCGCTCACGCTCGCACCTACGCCGGCGCCCGAATGCCTCACGACACGGACATCGTCGAACGTCTGCCCGCGTACGAAGTACGGTGAGTGGGTCGTCACCAAGACCTGGCTCCCCTCACTGCCGAGCCGACAGAACACGTCGGCGAGGTGCCGGGCCTGCGGAGGATGCTGGTAGAGCTCTGGCTCCTCGCAGCCGAGCACCAGCGTCGGTCCTTGGTCCGGCCCTGAGCTCGCCAACTCCTGGAGCAAGGCCAGCAGGTAGGACCGCTGCAGCCCGTGCCCCATGCGCGCCAGACTTCCAAGGAACGCTCCGTCGCCGGTCTTGATCCCAGCCACGGGTGCGTGGACCTGAATCGACTTGCCCGAGTCCGATACCCAATCCATCTGGAGGCGGGCACCAGGGTGCGCCCACTCCGAGAGCCTGGTCGACAGCGCGTTCGACAGCGTTTCGAGCTGAGCGCGGTTATCTGCGAGCAACGTTTCGTACTTCTTGGTGACTTCCGCGCGGAGTGTTTGCAGCTGTTCGTCGAAGCTCGTCCGGTTGCGGACTGCGCGCGCCATCAGCTTGCCGAGCGCAGTGTTCTTCGCCTCGAGCCCTTCGTCGCGCGCATCCTTGACCGCAGGCACGTAGACCCATTGGAGGAAGGGAGCGAGCTTGCCCGCGCCGTTGATGCCGTAGAACTCGTCTTCACTCGGGAGGAGCTCACACGATTCAGGCCGCTCCGCCTCGTAGGCGCGCAGTGCCGCGGCCATCTGCTCCTTCGTGCCGGGCGGTGGCAGTTCCGGGTGCGTTGCGCGTAAGCCTGCGTAGATGCTCTTCAGCTCTGCCGCGGGCTTCCTCGACTTCTCCGCCTCGAAGTACACGCCAAGGGCGGGCATCGCTTTGCGACGACCCACATGTCGCAGTCTGACCGAGCCGGTCTCGGTGTCGTACGTGGCTTCGGCTTCCACCACGAGCTCGCCAGCTCGTACGTAGTCGAAGAGCTCGGTGGTCGCCGCGTCACTGAGTTCGTTGAAAGTGACCACGATCCGAAGCGGGTGGCTGGTGTCACGCTCGAAGAAGTCCTCGTCGCAGAGGTCTTCGCGCTCGGCGCCAGCCCAGCCTCGCTCCTTGAAGAACACGTTGAGCGCTGCGAGGACTGTGGACTTCCCGGCCCCGTTGGGACCGACGAAGCACGTGTAGCCGCCAAGCGAGACCGTCACGTCCTTGAACGCGCGGAAGTTCACGATGCGAACCGACTTGATCTTCATGGGTCTCAATCTCCCCAGAGCAGAGGCCTAGCCTGACGCGCCTACTGACCCCGAAACGCCTCGCGGATCCAGCGCACGCGCCCAATCCAACAGCTTGGACGCAGCCACACGGTCCGACGAGACGGATCCGGCCTGAAGGTCGCCACCCCCGCCAACGCTCACGGCGTGTGCTCGAGGTACACCGTTCCAGCAGCACGACACAAGAGCACAGGAGCACCTGCGGGACGAGCGACTGCCGAGCCGAAAGTGGAGACGCGGCCAAGCGGCGAAGGAGTCTCCTACAGAGGACACAGGGGGCCGCTGGGACGAGCGCTCGCAGTCGTTGATACCTGGCGACGTGCGAGCACGGCATCGCCCACCCGCACCGGCCCGCCACGCCGAGTTGTCTCCATACGGGGCACTCGACGACGCGCGCTGCGCCGGCGCATGTGTAGGCGATGGTAGGTCTGGTGCCGCGACCGCCGCGACATGACCGCCCCGCCCCAAGAAAGTCTCAGCACCGCCGAGACCTTCTCCGCGACCTGAGCCCGCCCCGCCCCGGAGACTGTGTCACCAGCGGTGACACTCTTCGACGCCGCCCCATCGCAGCGCGCTGAGGTGCGGGTCCGAGCGCGTCTTCGCGGATCGCTCGCCGGCAGCCTTTGTCCAACAGCCTGTTGGACGACCTCCTGTGCGCCGGCGCGGCCCCGCTGCGCCCGCCCCGGCTCCCCGCGAACACCTCTCGCGCCGCTGTCCACATCGATGTCCACATCGCGACGCTTGCCTCCGCAACCACCTTCGCGCTTCCATCGCAGTGCACGCCGGGGGGCGCGCTCGGCCATGGGGGTCCGGGCTCAGGCTCCTCGGCATTCGATGGGGAGTGAGCTCCATGAGCCAATCGGATCTCGAGACTCTGCGTTCGACCTTGCTGGCGATCGACGCTTCGGACGTGGACCAGCCGGACATCCCGGTCGCGACGGTGCTGCAGGAGGCGCACGAGCTGAACGCGCTCCTGCGCGAAGAGCGCGTGCGCGCGCGGCTGCTCGCCGTGGGTGTGCACGATGGGGCCTTCGCCCAGCTGCCGGTCGCCGAGGGCGCGCTGCGCGCTGCGCAATCGGAGTGGACGGTGGCGCGCGATCGCAACAAGAGCGACGCGCAGAAGGACCGCGAGGCGCGCGGGCTCGCGCTGCGCAGCGAGCTCGTGGCGGCCGTGCGCTGGAACCTGCGCGACGACCGCAAGGCGATGGCGGTGCTCTCGGCGGTGCAGGAGGGCGAAGGCGTCGCCGACTTGGTGCAAGACCTCGAGGACCTCGCGACGCTCATCACGGTGCACCTCGAGGCCTTCACGAGAGACCAGAGCTTCGACGCGCCGGCGCAGGCCGAGAGCGCGCGCGGCCTCGCGGCGGAGATCCGCTCGGGGCTCGCCGAGAGCAAGCAGACGACGCCGCAGAGCGCCGCCAAGGAGCTGCGCGACCGCGCCTACACCTACCTCGACGATCTCACCGAGCGCGTGCGCGAGGCCGGGCGCTACGTCTTCCGGCGCGACCCGGCGATGAGCGCGCGCTTCGGCAGCGCCTACAAGCGCCGCAAGCGGCGTCGCGCGGCGGGCGGAGGCGCCGAGCCCACGCCCAGCCCGCCGGTTGCTTGACACAGCACGCATCCCACACGGTGGGCGCTTCGCTACCCTGCGAGGCGCCCATCGCCGCTTTGGTTGCGCCTGCACTGGCGTGGCTCCGCCCGCCGCAGGATTCGGCTC
>CALKVW010000200.1 GCA_938004785.1 uncultured Polyangiaceae bacterium | reverse complement strand
TGTTTGCACGGTGCCGAGGTCCGCGCACGCGCGCCGGGCGGGCGCCGGTGCGCGTGCGCCGGCCGACTCACCGGGAGCGTGCAAGCCGAGGGGCGCGCGGCTAGTCTCTCGGGCATGAGCGACCTCTTCGGCGACGAGCTCGCGCGGTGGGTCTTCCAGCGCGCCGCCACGCTGGCGCGCGCGGCGGCCGAGCCCGTCGGACCCTTCGTGCTTCCCAACGGGCGCTTCTTCCCGGATCGCTTCGACGGCACACCCGAGGCCGTCGGTAGGCTCTTCGACCGCATGCGACACCACGTCGGGCTCGACAGCCTCGAGGTCGAGCTGGTGCTCGTCGACGCGGACACGAAGAACGTCACGAGCGCGTGCTCCTCGGGTGGCTGCTCGACGAGCGCGAAGCTCGCCGTGCTCTCGGGGGACCGCGTGGTGAGCACCGCCGAGGGTGGCTACGTGGCGAAGCTCGCGACCAGCGAGGCCTCGCACCCCAACGTGCTCACCGCGGCGCTCTCTCGCGCGCTCGGCGACGTCTTCCTCCTCGAGGCCGACGTCGCGCGGCGCCTCGCGCCGATCGAGCGCGCGAAGGTCGCCGACCTGGCGGCGACGATGCTCGGGCTGGGCGTGCTCGTGGCGAACGGCGCCGGTGTGGAGACGAAGGGCTGCGGCGGCGTGAAGGTCCACCAGACCACCGCGCTCAGCCTGCACGAGGCGGTGCTGGGCCTCGCGATCGCCGCCACGCGCCACCCGGAGCGAGCGCGTGAACGCGAGCTGGCCGCGAGCCTCGACCCGCCCGCGCGGGCCATCTTCGACGCCGCCATGGCCTACGCCGCCGCCAACGCCGACGTCGTCCGGCGGGTCGGCGACGCGCCCGACGCGATCGAGCGAGGGGATTTCGTGCTGCGCTCCGGCCAGAGCTGGATCGGCGCGAGCATCCTCGGGCGCCTCTTCGGGCGACCGAAGGCCAACGATCCGGTCGCGGAGCTCGAGCGCGAGCTGTCCCGCATCGCCAGGAGCTGAGCGTGGCGACCAGCGACGACTCCACCGCTGGCAGCGCGGTCGCGCCGCTCTGGGCGAAGGGCGGCCTCACCGACGCCGCGATGCTCGCGTACACCGCGCGCGACGATTGGCGCCTCGATCAAGCCCTGCTCGCGCACGACCTGCGCGCCTCGAAGGCCCACGTGCGGGGGCTCGGTCGGGTCGGTGCGCTCCGAGAGGCCGACGCCGCTGCGCTCGTCGGCGCGCTCGAGGAGCTCGAGGTCGAGCTCGCGGAGGGGCGCTTCATCCTCGACGACCAGGTCGAAGACGGCCACACCGCGATCGAGCTCGAGCTCGTGCGCAGACTGGGCGACGTGGGCAAGCGGGTCCACCTCGGCAGGAGTCGCAACGATCAGGTCCTCGTCGCGATGCGCCTCTACGAGCGCGAACGCCTCGCCACGCTGGCGCGCCTCGCCGCGACCGGTGGCGCCGCCTTCCTCGCGCTCGCGCGGCGTAGCGAGCACGTCGTGATGCCCGGATACACCCACCTCCAGCGCGCGATGCCGCAGTCGGTGGCGCACTGGGCCGCGGCCTACGCCGAGGGCTTCGCCGAGAGCGCGCGCGCCTTGCTCGACGCACGCAAGCTCGGCGGCGGCTGCCCGCTGGGCGCGGCTGCGGGCTACGGGGTGCCCATCCCGCTCGACCGCGACGGCGTCGCGGAGGAGCTCGGCTTCGACGCGCCCGCGACGAACCCGCTCTGGTCACAGACCTCGCGCGGCCTCACGGAGGTCGTGGTGGTCACCGCGGCGTGGCACGCGGCGGCGGTGTTGCGCCGCCTCGCCTGGGACCTCAGCCTCTTCGCGACCAGCGAATTCGCCTTCGTGCGCCTGCCCGACGCGATGACCACGGGCTCGTCGATCATGCCGAACAAACGCAACCCCGACGTGGTGGAGCTCTTGCGCGCGTCGTGCTCGATCACCCAGGGCGCGCTCGCAGAGCTGCAGAGCCTCGTGGCCTTGCCGAGCGGCTACCACCGCGATCTGCAGCTGACCAAGGCGCCGGTCATGCGCGCCCTCGAGGAGGTGCGCGCCTCGCTCTCGATGCTCCCCTCTCTGCTCGAGGGGCTGAGCTTCGACGAGCGGCGCCTCGCCGAAGCGACCACCCGTGACACGCTCGCGACCGACCGCGCGGTGGAGCTCGCGACCAGCGGCATGCCGTTCCGCGATGCGTATCGTCTCGTCGCGGCCGAGGTCGGTGGGCGCGACGAGCCTGCGGGTGAGGCAGCCCGGACGAGCCTCGAGCGCAGGGTGTCGCTCGGGGCTTCGGGCCGGCTCGCGCTCGAGCGTCTGTCGGCTCGTCTCGACGAGCTCTTCGACGAGGTGAGCGTCGCGGAGGGGGCTTGAGCGACTCGGATCCTCCGACGCGCATCCCGCCGGGCTCGAACCCACCGACGCTCGGCAGCGCCTTCCCCGCCCCTCCGGACGACGACGGCGTCTACGTCACGATCGTCGACAGCGTCGGCGACAAGCCGCGCAAGCTCGTACCCGTGACGGTGTTCGACGAGGCCTACGTCTGGGTGGACGACCTCGGCACCGAGCGCAGGTTCAACCGCCAGTCGGGCTTCGAGAACCCGCCGGGCGGTGCGTGGAGCACCTGGCGCCTGTCGGGCCACGATCGACGCAGGTGGTCGATCGACCCCTGACCCAGGTCGCGCGAGCCACGCTAGGCTGGTCGGTCGATGCCGAGCCTCAAGGCCTTGCTCGCAGAGCTCTCGAGCTCGACCCACCAGCGCCTCGAGCTGATGAGCGGCCGCCGGCCTCGGCTCGAGAGCGAGGGGCGTAGCTTCAAGAACCTGGGCGACGAGATCCTCACGGACGAGGACGTGCTCGGGCTCTGCAAGGCCGCGGGAGGTGGCAAGAAGCTCGACGCGCTCAGTGAGCGTCCCACGACGTGGACGTACCTGAGCGAGATCGGCCCGACCAGCGTGAGCGTGCGACTGCGCGGGCGTGAGGTCGCGGCGAGCTTCGAGCGCGCCGACGTGCAGCGGACCCACGAGCGCGCGCTGGGCGCCGGTGGGCCACCGAGCTCCAAGCGCAAGGGCACCGCAGAGCTCGCCGCTGCGCTCGGGGAGGGGCGAGCTCGAGAACCTCGCGCCGCCCCGCGCGCGGAGCCCCGCGCCGAGCTGGAGGGGCTGCGGGCCCGCGCGACGCGTCGGAGCTTGCGGGCCCCCGCGCCGAGCTCGACGAAGGCGCCCGAGCAGCTGCTGAGCAGCGCGTTGCGAGGCGATCAGAGCCCCACCCGTCGGCCGGGGCTCGGCGTCGAAGGGCGACGCCGAAGCTACAGCGCCTTCGCCGCCGCGCTCGACGCCGCCGCCGAGACGTCGACGCGCGCACCGGTCCGGCCTGCGGCTGAGGCGCGCAGCAAGACGCCAGCCGCGAGAGCGCGCACCTCGCCCCCGCGCGCAGAGGCGCGCACGCTCGCCCGCGAGGAGCCCGCCGGGAGGTTCGATCCGCGCCTCGAGAACAGCGACGGCGACAGGCCGCGGACCGAGCGCCCGGGGCGCCGCAAGAGCGCGCCCGCCGTCCCGAAGTCGCTCGGCCCACTGACGCTCGACACCCCCGAGCTCGAGCTCGACGTCCCGCCTCGCGCAGCCCCCGCGCCCGTCGCACGCGCGCCCGTCGCACCCGCGCCCGTCGCACCGGCGCCCGTCGCACCCGCGCCCGTGGCACCGGCGCCCGTCGCACCCGCGCCCGTGGCACCGGCGCCCGTCGCACCGGCGCCCGTGGCCCCCCAAGCGCTGGCGCCCGCACCCGCTTCGCCTCCGCCCACCGCCTCCCCTGTGCGCGCCCGAACCGAGGCGAAGCCAGCGGAAGCGCCCGCGGTGGATGCCGAGCTCTGCCAGCTCGTCGCGCGCGCCGGCCGTCGAGGCGCGAGCGATCTGCCCCTCGCGAGCGGGCGCCCGGTGCGCGCTCGCATCGGCGGCGCGCTCACGCCGCTCGACGGCGACGAGCGTGTCCGCAGCACCGCGGAGATCGACCGCATGCGCGCCTCGGTGTTGCCTGCGCGACTCGCGAGCGCCTACGAGGCCTCGGGCAGCGCCGACTTCGCGATCGACGTCGGGTCCGACGGCCGGGTGCGGGTGAGCGCTTCGCGCACGCTCGCAGGCTCGAGGCTCGCGCTGCGCCTGCTCCCGGGCAAAGCGAAGACGGTCGCTGAGCTCGGCTTGCCCGAGGAGATCATCCGCGCGCTCGAGCATCACCAGGGCCTCGTCGTGGTCGCCGGCCCCACCGGACACGGCAAGACGAGCACGCTCGCGGCGCTCGTCGATCACGTCAACGAGACCCGGGCCTCCCACGTCATCACGATCGAAGACCCGATCGAGATCGTGCACGAGTCCAAGAAGTCGGTCGTGAGCCAGCGCGAAGTCGGCCGCAACGCGAAGAGCTTCGCGCGCGCGCTCGAGGGCGCGCTCAGACAAGACCCGGACGTCGTCGTCGTCGGCGAGCTACGCGACACCGAGACGGTGCGCATGGCCCTCGCCGCCAGCGAGACGGGGCACCTCGTGCTCGTGACCATGAACACCCCCTCGGCTGCGCGAGCGATCGAGCACCTCATCGATCTCTTCCCCACCGACGAGCAGCCGCAGGTGCGCATCACGCTCTCCGCGGCGCTCCGGCTCGTGACCTGCCAGCGCCTCGTGCCCGGCAAGTCCGGCGGCGCGCGTCACGTCGCGGTCGAGATCCTCCCCGGCGGCATGGCGCTCGGCAGCCTCATCCGCGACAACAAGACCTACCAGCTCCCTGCCCTCATGCAGCGCGGGCGAGGCGCGGGCATCACGCGGCTCGACGACTCGCTCGCCGACCTCGTGCGCGCTGAGCTCGTCGACAAAGCAGACGCGCTCGCCGCCTCCCCGACGCCGGACACCCTGCTCGCGATGCTCGACGGGCGCGACGTCGCCGCGCCCGCCGCCGCGGTCGAGGAGCTCAGCCAGGAGGACTCCAAGCTCAAGGGCCTCCTCCAACGCGCCGGCGCGATCTTCGGGGCAGGCCGGAAGGACGGTGACCGCTGATGCGCATCCACGCGCTCTTCGACGCCATGCTCGCGCGCAAGGCGAGTGATCTGCACCTCAGCCCGGGGCGCCCGCCGATGCTGCGCGTGCGCGGTGAGCTGGTCGCGGCGCGCATCGAGAAGGCGGAGGCGCCCGAGGTCGAGGGCTGGCTCTTGCCCCTGCTCGACGCCGCTCAGCGCGAGCGACTCGAGCACGAGCTCGATCTCGACTTCGCCTACGCCTTCGAGAAGAAAGCCAGGTTCCGCGCGAGCTACTTCCACAAGAGCACCGGGCTCGGCGCGGTCTTCCGCCTCGTGCCCTCCGAGGTGATGACGCTCACCGAGCTCGCGACCCCTGCGGTGCTGCGGCGCATCTCCGACCGGCGCAGCGGCCTCGTGCTCGTCACCGGGCCGACGGGCTCCGGCAAGAGCACGACGCTCGCGGCGATGTTGCGACACATCAACGAGTCGCGCGCCTGCCACATCCTCACGATCGAGGACCCGATCGAGTTCGTGCACCAGCCGATCCGCGCCGAGATCACGCAGCGCGAGGTCGGCCGCCACGTGCCCGACTTCGCCACGGCCATCCGCGCGGCCGGACGCGACGACGCCGACGTCATCCTCGTCGGCGAGCTGCGCTCCGCCGAGACGATGGCGATGGCGCTCCGGCTCGCGAGCTTCGGCATCCTGGTCTTCGGGACGCTGCACACCAACGGCGCGGCGGCGACGATCGATCGCGTGATCGGCTCCTTCGACGCCGACGATCAGCCGATGATCCGCGGGCTCTTGTCGGACAGCCTCTCGGCCGTGGTCGCCCAGCAGCTCCTGCCGACCGCCGACGGCAAGGGGCGCGTCGCCGCGCACGAGGTGCTGCTCGGCTCACCCGCGCTCGCGACGATGATCCGCGACGGCAAGACCCACCACGTCGCCAGCCTCATCCAGGGAGGGCGCGCCTCCGGCATGCAGACGCTCGACATGGCGCTCGCGCGCCTGGTCGCAGAGCGCCGCGTGAGCCCGGAGGTCGCGCTCGAGCGCGCACACGATCGCGAGGGCCTGGTACGCACCCTCGAGGCCGCGCGCATGCCCTGAACCGGGCACCTGCGTCGAGCCCGCGGGCTCGACGCCTCCGTGATCAGCGCGGCGCGGGCTCGAGCACGCGCACCTCGCCCGCGGCCCCGACGATCACCGCGCTCGCCCGGTCGAAGAAGAAGCCGGTGTCGACCACGCCCGGCAGCGCACGGATGCGTGCGTCGAGGCCGCGAGGCTCGATGCCGACGGGCAGGCGCGCGTCGAGCACGGGGTGCCCGTTGTCGGTGAGGAAGTCGCGGCCGTCGACCTGCCGTAGCGTCGCCTCGAGCCCGACCCCCGAGAGCGCGCGGCGCACCGTCGGCAAGGCGAAGCCCACCACCTCGATCGGCAGCGGCGCACGCTCGCCGAGCCGCGTGACGAGCTTCTCCTCGGTGACGAGCACCACGAAGCGCGAGGCGGCGGCGGCGACGACGCGCTCGCGCAGCATCGCGCCACCGAGCCCCTTGATGAGCGAGAGATCCGGTGCGACCTCGTCGGCGCCGTCGACGGCGAGGTCGAGCGCCTCGATCGTGTCGAGGCTGCCGAGCGGGATGCCGAGCTCGCGCGCGAGCTTCTCCGAGCGTTGCGAGGTGGGCACGCCCACCGCGTCGAGCCCCTCGGCGACCGCGCGCCCGAGCCGCCGGATGAAGGCCTCCGCGGCGCGTCCGGTGCCGAGGCCGAGGCGCATGCCCGGGCGCACCTGCCCGAAGGCCTGCTCGGCGACGCGATCGAGATCCTCGGGTGCGGGTGCGGCGCTCATGAGCGAGGCATAGAGCGCACGCCGCTCGGCGCCGCAAGCCCCTCGGCCTCGTGGAGAGCGCCCGGAGGCGCGGGGACCGGCGTCGGGCGCCACGGCCGCGCCGGGCCTCAGACGGGCGGGGGCGACACGGGCTCTCGTGCGAGGTGCGCCTCGAAGGTCGCCCGCACGTCCGGAGGCATGTCGACCGACTTCATGCGCGCGAGATCGCTCGTCACCACCACGTGCTCGACCTCGGCCGCGAGCGCCTCGTCGGACGCCCGGAACATGCGGTAACGCAGCGTCGCGCTGCGCGTGCCGAGCCGAGCCGTCTCCACCTCGATGCGCAGCGCGTCGCCGTAGCGCACGGGCTTGGCGTAGCCGATGTGGGCCTGCACGGCGGGGAAACCCACGCCCCGCTCGACGATGAGCCGCGCGTAGCCCCCATCGAGCCCAGCGAAGAAGGCCTCCATGGCCTCGTGCGCGTAGTGCAGGTAGCGCGCGAAGAAGACGATGCCGGCCGCGTCGACCTCCTCGAAGCGGACCTTGCGCTCGTAGACGATCACGAGCGCACGTCGTCGGCGAGCGCGCGCACGGTGTCGGCCCCGAGCGTGGCGCGCGCCTGGTGGGCTGGGTGGTCGACCACGAAGGCCACGGAGGCACCACCGCCGCACAGCGCGGCGCGCGCCTCCTCGTCGAGGTCGATCTTGTAGTAGTGCACCGCGGTGGTGCGGCCGTAGCCCTCGACGCTGCGCTCCTTGGAGGTCGCGGGGAACCGCCGCCCGCCGACCTCGAGCGCGACGTGCTGGTCGAGCCCCGCGAGCGCCGTCAGCATGCGCTCGCGCTCGCCCGCGTCGGCGATCTCCACGAACAGCGTGGCCGAGAGCTGGCCCGGCCCGGGCAAGAGCTCGTTGTAGGTCTCGAGCTCGTGAAGGATGCCGTCCTCGCTCGTGATGCGCTCGGTCCGCAGCATCTCCTGGATCTGGAGCAGCACCGTGTCGCGGTTCTCGAACACGACGCTCAGGATCTCGGAGGGGTGGATGCGCCGCAGCTTCTTCGCCTCGATGACGCGCGCGCGGAAGTGAGGCCGGATGCGCTCGTACTCGCCGATGGGGAGGATCTCTTCGCGTGTGACAGGCTGCATGAGAGCTCCGTGCTGGGTGGGTTCGATGGGCGGGCGCTCGGCGAAGCAGCGCGCGCTCCGCGCTCAGTCCTTCTTGGGCACGATGCCGCGCGTCGGCTGCGCCTCACCGAGACCATAGGCCTCCGCGAGCGCCTCGATCGGGTGGACGACCTTCGCGCCCGTCTCGTGGGCGATGCGCAGCGCGGACAAGGTGCAGTCGGTCACGACCAGATCGGTGGGCTCCGAGCGGATGCCGCGCGCGAGCTTCTGGGCGTACTTCTTGCCGGTGTCGTAGTGCTCGGCCTTCATGCCCCAGGTGCCGTCGACCGCGGAGCACTCCTCCACGATGCGCACCTCGGTGTCGGGCACCTTCGAGAGCACACGCTGCCCGGGGAAGCCGACCTTCTGTGCGCGCAGGTGACAGGCCGCGTGGTAGGCGACGTTGCCGAGCGACTTGTCGAACTCGAGATCGAGCTGCTTGTTGCGGCCGAGGTGCACGAGGAACTCCATGAGGTCCATCGTGGCGGCGGCGACGGCCTTCACCTCGGGGGTGGGCACGTACTCCGGCCACTCACGCTTCATCGTGTAGCCACACGTGGGGCTCGGCACGACCACCTTCAGCCCGCGGGCGACCTGGGGGTAGAGCAGAGCGGCGTTGTGCTTCACCTTCTCGACGTAGGAGGCGACGTCGCCGCCGTCGAGGTTGGGCATGCCACAGCAGGTCGCGGCGCCCGCGGAGGCGTCGTGCTCGTCGGGGAGCACGCCGGGCGCGAGCACGCGGTAGCCGTTGCGCTCGAGCACCTTCACGGCGGCGATGGGCACGTTGGGCGCGTTGTACTCGCCGTAGCAGGTCGCGAAGAGCACGACCGAGCCGGCGTCGCCGGCCTTCTCGGCAGGCGTGTGTTCGCCCTGCCAGCGCGAGAAGGTCTGCTCGGCCATCGGCGGCAGGGGGAACTCGCTCGAGATGCCCGCGACCTTCTCCTGCACCTTGCGAACGAGCCTGCTCGCGTGCACGAGGTTGGTCATGCCGGCGGCGGGGCCGCTGCCGAGCGCGCCGATGAGCTGGGGCTCACCGAGCAGCTTGTCGACGAGGGCGACGCCGTTGCGCTGCGCGCGCACGGCCTTCTCGCGCGCCATGAGCCGCGGGAAGTCGAGCAGCTCGTAGGCCTCGTCGTCGGCGGTGTAGGGGCACTTGATGTAGCAGAGCTTGCACTGCCAACATTCGTCGACGACCGCCGCGAAGTCCTTGTCGTCGAGCAGCTCGGCGCCCTCGGCGCGCCCCGACTCGATGTCGCGATCGACGCGCCGGAAGAGCTCCGGGAAGGAGCCGCAGTAGCCGACGCACATGCGGCACTCGTGGCAAATCTGGAAGGTGCGGCGCAGCTCGGCCTCGAGGTCGCGCGCGTCGTAGTAGCGCTCGTCGACGGGGCTCGTCGCGGGGGGCGTCTGGGGAGCGCGTGCGATCTTGCTCATGAGGTCCTCGAGGTCGCGATGCGGGCGCGCTCGGCGCGCTGCAGAGGCCGCAGTGTACGGGCCCCGTCCTGCGGTGCCCCGCTCCGATGGATGCTGCGAGGCGGGCCTTCGGCGCGGGCGCGGCGCTCGATGCGGTGAGAGACCGCGTCGCGCGCCGCGCCTCGGCGCCCCGCCCCCCTTTGGTCTCGACGCCGTGGTCGAGATCGAGAGCGTGGGCTCGGCTCAGAAGTCGAGCGCTTCGAGGGCCTTCTGGAAGCGGCCCGCGTGCGACTTCTCGGCCTTGGCGAGCGTCTCGAACCACTCCGCGACGTCGTCGAAGCCCTCTTCGCGAGCCTCCTTGGCCATGCCCGGGTACATCGTCTCGTACTCGTGCGTCTCGCCCGCGACCGCCGCCTTGAGGTTCTTCTCGGTGGTGCCGATGGGCAGGTTCGTCGCGGGATCACCGGCCGACTTCAGGTAGTCGAGGTGCCCGTGCGCGTGGCCCGTCTCGCCGTCGGCGGTGTCGCGGAAGAGGCCAGCGACCTCGGGGCGGCCTTCGACGTCCGCGACCTTGGCGAAGTACAGGTAGCGGCGGTTCGCCTGGCTCTCGCCTGCGAACGCGTCCTTGAGGTTCTTGTGGGTCTTGGTTCCGCTGAGCGCCTTGGACATGCGCGCGTCTCCTTGATGTGAGGTGGGTTGAGCCCGCGGGCCCCACGAGCGCCGAGCGAGCTCGGCCCAGGAGGGCTTCGAAGGATCGCCCGAGGCGCTCTGTCGAGCTCGCCTCGGGAGGGCGAAACGTACACGCTGTCGAGCGCGGATGCTCGACTCTCGGCGGACCGGCGCGCGAGGGGCTTGCGAACCGAAGGGGAGTGTGCGAGGGTCCCGCCCCCTAGAGAGAGGAGCTTTTCGAAGTCATGCCGACCGACGCTATCCAGTGCAAGCCGCTCGAAGTCACCGTGGGTGACAAGGGCATCGAGCGCGCCATCAAGCATCTCAAGCGGAAGATGGCCGCCGAAGGCATCCTGCGCGAGCTGAAGCGCCGCCGGCACTACATGAAGCCCTCCGTGAAGCGACGCAAGAAGGCCTCCGAGGCCGCTCGTCGTCGCCGCAAGCGCTCGAAGATCGAGATGATCTGACCGCGCACCTGCGGGTCTCACGCGCTCCGCGTGGGTGTCGCCGCACGGCTCGCGCGTCGCGCAGAGGCCGCGCCCCACGGGGGCCGCGGCCTCGTGAGCTTTGTGGGCGCAGCGTGCCCGGAGCGCCGAACGCACGACGAAGGGAGCAGCCAGGTGGCCGAGCGCGTGATCGTGATCACGACGTCCTTCCCGGAGGCGCCGGGCGACGCCTCCGGGCACTTCGTGCGGAGCGACGCAAGGCGACGGGCCGCGCACGGGGAGGTGCACGTCGTCTGTCCTGGGGCACCTCGGCTGAGGCGCGATGGCGAGATCACGGTGCACGGCGTGGGAGGCGAAGCGCTGTTCGCGTGGCCGGGAGCCTGGGCTCGCGCGAGAGAGCGCCCGACGCGGCTCGCCCACGCCCCGGCCTTCGCGCTGAGGGCACGGAGCGTCGTGCGCGAGCTGGCACGAGGGGGCCCGTCGCGGGTCGTGGCGCACTGGGCGCTGCCCTCGGCTTGGCCCATCGCCGCGGCTCACGCAGGGCCGCTCGAGATCGTCTCCCACGGCGCCGACGTGCGCCTTCTGCTGCGCCTCCCCCGCCCCGCCCGCGCGGAGCTCGTGCGGCGCCTGCTCGGCGCACAGACGACGTGGACCTTCGTATCGCAGGCGCTGCGCGCGGAGCTGCTCGCCGGGCTCGACGCCTCGCTCGGCGCGCGACTCGCGGCGCAGAGCCGCGTGGAGCCCGCGCCGCTCGAGCTTCCGGAGCGCGAGGCCCTGCCCGCGCTCGCGCCTCGCTTCAGGCTCGAGCCCGGGCGCTACGTCGTCTGGGTCGGCCGCGACGTGCCGAGCAAACGGCTCGAGCTCGCGCTCACCGCGTGCGCGCGCGCCCGCGTCCGGCTCGCGGTGGTCGGCGCGGCGCGCGCCGCCGACTCGGAGCACGTGCGCTGGCTCGGCGCGCTGCCTCGCCCGGAGGCGCTCTCGGTGATCGCGCACGCAGGGGCGCTGCTGTCGACCTCCGCCGTCGAAGGTGCACCCACGGTCGTGCGCGAGGCGCGCGCGCTCGGGGTGGACGTCGTGGCCTGCGACGCGGGCGATCTGAGGAGCTGGGCCGAACGCGACCGAGGGATCAGTCTGGTCGCGCCCGAGGTCGCGCAGATCGCGAGCGCGCTCGTGCGCCGAGGCCTCAGCGGCACTTGAGCACGGCCGTCACGCCCGCGCCTTGCGCCGAGCAGCTCGTCACGATGAACGGGTTGTTGCAGGGCTTGAAGGTGCCCGTGGTCCCGCAGCCCGTCGCGCCATCGAGCACCGCGCGCTGGTTGCAGAGGCAGCTCGTCCCACCGCCCTGGCAGCCGCAGGCGTTGGAGCCGTACTCCAGCTGGGTCTGCCCGTTGCAGTCGTAGTCGAAGCTGCCGTCCCCTCGGTGCACGCCGAAGTACTGGGTCTGCCCCGGGTACACCTCGGCGTTCGCGTCGAAGCAGTCGGTGCCGTTGCACGGCGCGCCCACGGCGTTGAAGCCGTCGTTGTCATCGTCGCAGTCGTATTCCACGCCGCCGGCGCCGCCGGCGCCCTGCGCGCCCATGCACTCGGGCGTCGCCGCTGGCTTGCCGTCGCCGTCGAGGTCGCAGGGGTCGGGGCCTCCACCGCCTGCGCCGCCGCCTCCCACGCTCGGCCCCGCACCGGCCCCGCCGACACCCGCGCCGCCCTGGCCCGCTGCGCCGCCCGAGCTCGCCGAGGAAGTGCTCGTCGAGCTCGCCGAGGAGCTCGCGCCCCCGGCGCCGTTCTCGAAGCTCACCTCCGGGAAACCGCAGGCGAACGAGAGCGCCGCGAGCGCGCCCGAGAACGGCAGCGCGGAGCGGAGCCGCAGGCGCGGGGAGGCGCTTCGCTGCGACGCGAGAGACACACCGCGCTCGACATGGCGACGATGAGCGCGCATCAGAAGCGACCTCGCAGGCCGAGGTACGCGCCTTCGGTGGAGGGCATGAGCTCGAGCGCCACGGTGTCGCTCGGGGTGTCGTCGGTGAGCAGCGAGGCGAGCAGGAGGCCAGCGCCCACGCCGGCGCCGACGCCGAGACCCACGCCGAACGCCGTCGCGAGCGTGGAGCTCGTGCGCCCCGTGTCGACGTCTCCTTCGAGCGCGCTCGGGCAGGCGTAGCCGTCTCCTGTCGCGCGACAGCTGGTCTCGACCGTCGACAACGCGTCGGCGCGCACCGCGACCGATACGCCCAGGCCGATCGCCGAGAGGCCGGCGACGCCGAGCGAGACGAAGCCCGCCGTGCGCATCCATCCGGCATCGCGGCCCGTGACGAGCTCCCCTGGCTCTCGGCCGCCTGCGCTCGCTGCTCCGGCAGCACCCGGGTCGCGTTCGTCCGGCGCGTCGGGCGGCAGCTCGGAGACGAGCTCGATCTCGTAGCTCTGCCCCTCGCGCAGCTCGAGCACCGTCTTCTTGGGCGAGGCGCTGCCATCGCGTAGCTCGGCCTGCAGACGCCCGAGATCGTGCTCGACCTCGACCCCGTAGAGCCGGGGATCGAAGGGCGTGCCGTTGAGGTAGACACGCGCCGCGCTCGGCCCGGTCACGCGGACCTGGAGGCGCGCGACGCGCGACGCGAGCCGTGCGTGCGCCTCGGTCGCGTCTCGGTCCCAGCCTTCGTACTTGGGATCGCTCGTCTTGAGCGCAGCGACGCGCAGGTCCCAGTAGCTGCGTCGGGCCGACGCGTAGCGCCCGAGCTCCTCCTCGCACTCGGCGAGGTTGCGCAGCGAGCCGAGCGCATCCGGATAGGTCTCGAGGGCCTGCCGGAAGCGTGGGATGGCCTCTGCGCACTGCCCCGCGAGGCGCAGCTGTCGGCCCTCCGCGAAGAGCGACCTCGCCTCCGCTTCGCCGGCCCGAGCCGTCTCGGGCTCGAGCAGGCCCGCGGAGCCGACGACGGCGCAGAGCACGAGCGCCTTCGTGACCCGTGACGAGCCGCGTGCAGCGGAGCGGCGCGAGCGCGCTGCGTGATCGAGCGTCACGCCCGAGGTGGAGCCGAGCGGCGCGTGCATCAGAAGACCTCTTCCTTGGGCAGCGGGCGCGTGGGGCGCTTCTCGGACGTGGACGTCGGTGGGGTTCTAGGTTCGACCGCGACGGGTGACGAGGCCGGCGCGCTCGACGGCGCTCGGCGAGCACGCTCTGGTGCGGGCGGCGCCGAGGGCTCGTGCGACTCCCGGGCAGGCGCCTCCGCGAGGCGAGGAGGCTCGGGCTCTGCGCGGCTCGGCGGCTCGATGCGCGCCTGCTCGACGGTCGGCTGCTCGACGGCGGAGCTCGAGATGCGTGGCTCGGACGACGCGCGGTCGACGCGCGCGTAGAGCGCGACACCGAGCGCGATGAGCAGGGCCGACGAGACGAAGAGCACGAGCGACACGAGCCGACGGCGCTGCGCGGGCTCCGGCGCCTCGAGCGAGCGCTCCCGGACCTCGTCGCTCGGCGTGCCCCCGGGTGGTTCGAGCGGCGCCGAGGGCGCCTCGAGTTGCGCACGCGCGAGCGCTCCGCTCGGCGAGGGCGGCGCGGCGCCGAGCGTGGAGTCGCTGCGCAGCGCCTCGACGAGCGCTCCCGCGAGCTGCTCTGCGGTACCGAAGCGGTGCTCGGGGCGCTGAGCGAGCGCCCGAACGAAGAAGCCATCCAGCGCCGGCGTGCGCCGACCGAGCACCTTCGAGGGCGGCTCGAAGTCGCCGCTCGTGATCGCCACCGCGACCGCGGTCCAGCTCTCGCCGTCGAAGGGCAGCCTCCCCGTGTAGAGCTCGTAGGCCATCACCGCGAGCGCCCACCTATCGCCCGAGCCGTCGACCGAGCCACCTCCGGCGAGGTACTCGGGGCTCATGTACGCGGGCGTGCCCACGAGCATGTTCGTGGCGGTCTGCTTCGGTTGGACCAGCTCAGGCAGCGCCTCACCGAACATCTTCGCGACGCCGAAGTCGGCCAGCTTGTAGGTCGTGCGAGGGGTGGAGCCCTCTCCCTCGACGCAGAGCACGTTCGCGGGCTTGAGGTCGCGGTGCGCGATGCCCTTGTCGTGGAGTCCGTCGAGCGCTTCGGCGATGTCGCTCACGACGAGGCCCACCTCGGCCCGATCGAAGCTGCCTCGACAGAGTCTGTCTTCCAGGGACTCGCCGCGCACCAGCTCCATGGCGAGGAAGGGGAGCCCCTCGTGGGCGCCAGCGTCGTGAACCGAGATGACGTTGCGTACCGTCGCTCCCAAACGCGCCGAGAGCTGGGCCTCGAACCGGAAGCGCGCGAGCAGCTCGGCCGCTTCGGCTTCGCTCCGGCCGAGGTGCGCGTCGAGCAGCTTCAGGGCGACGCGTGACGCGAGCACGCGGTGTTTGGCTTCCCAGACGCTACCCGCAGCACCACGGCCGAGGAGCGCGAGCAGCTCGTAGCGCTCCGCGATGACCGCCCCCGGGGCTGCCACGAAGGGAGCCCCGAGCTCGTCGGTGGGCGTGGATTCGGTCGAGGGAGGGCTCATGCTCGAGGGCGTCCATCGACAGCATAGCGAAAGATTTGCGCCTCGGCAGCCGAGCCAGACCCGGAGGGCAGCGCGCGAGCAGCGAAGCACGGGCACGACACCCGACGACGTCGCGCCGCAGCAGGCTCGGCAGCGTGCGCGGCTCGAGGTTGCGCGCGCGCCCCGCGCAGCGCGCGGCCGCGCTCAGCGGAACGGCGCGATCGTCGAGAACACCGTGAGCGCCTCGAGCTCGGGCCCCGGCCCGTCGACGCCGATCGGCTCCGCGGCGTGGCGTACGAAGAGCACCCGCGCGCCCCACTGCACGTAGGCTTCGAAGCACGGGACGACGCCCTTGGGCCCTCGGAGGCTCGCCCTGCACCCGTAGACGCTGAGCGCCCCGGCCGGGTGCTCTCCGCATTCGCGTGGGCCGTTCGCCTCCGCGAGCTCGGCGCCACCGAGCCTGCGCGCGTCTTCGGGGGTGGCGACACGACCCGGGTGAGTGAACACCGAGACGTAGAGCTGGGCGTCGAAGGCGTCGGCGGAGGCGCCACGGTAGAGCAACGAGGAACGACGCTCCCAACCGTCGGCGAGCTTCGTGCGCTGGTCGCGATCGGGTGCGTGGAGCCAGAGCCCCGCAGGGCGGAAGCTGAGGCCGAGATGCTCCGAAGGGAACGTGCCGAGCACCGGCTCGGCCGCTCCACCTCGCCGGTCGAAGAGCCCCGTCGCGAAGCCGAGGGCGAGCGCGAGCAGGATCACGGCGCCGAGCGCGACGAACGGCCAGCGCCGCGAAGTCCCCTCCTCGGGCTCCGGAGGAGCAGTCGGGAAGAGCGAGACCGAGTCCGGGACGCGGACCGACGGACGGAGGGACGACGACGGCGACAGCGACGGCGGATGCCGCGAGGGCGAGACGCGCGGCGGGCGGCTCGCCGGC
>CALKVW010000199.1 GCA_938004785.1 uncultured Polyangiaceae bacterium | reverse complement strand
GCGGCGTCGTTCGCGAGCGTCGCGCGGCGGGAAGTCGGCTCAGATCGCCTTCAGGGCCCGCACGACCGCCCCGAGCAAGCCGATGGCGACGCCGAGCCCCATCAGGCCCGCGCACACGTAGGCGGTGTATACACGCGCGAGGCCTCGCAGCTCCGCATTGGCGAGCAGCTTCTTGTGCGCGTGTCGGGCGTAGAGGGCGATCGGCAGCGGCCCGAGCAGGAGCCCTACCGCCACGGCGCCGAAGCGCACGATCGACTTCGGGCCCGGGTCCCAGGCCATGATGGCCGTGACGAATGCCATGGGGCCGCCGAAGAACAAGAACGAGAAGATCGCCAGGTAGCCGACGATGAGCGCATCGGGCTGCACCTTGATCGGCACGAGCAGCTCGAGCCCCTGCACCTCCGGCGGCTGGGCCGAGCCACCGAAGGCGTAGCCTATCGGCTGCCAGGTCCTGCCACCGTCGTTGGACACCGACGCGTTCGTCGGAATGCGGCCCGCGCGCCAGGCCTCGACGAGCTGCTGCGGGGGATGCGCGCTCGGCGCGCCTTGGTGCGGCACGGAGACCAGCCAGAGCTGCTCGTTCATCGGCGCGCCCTCAGAAGGCGCCGCCGAGCGTGAGCATGCCGATGCCCGGCCCAGCGACGACGTCGAGCTTCGGCGCGAACGCCGCCTGGCGCGGCATCGATCGCGGCAGATCCTGCGTGGCGGCGTAGGTGTTCCACGCCGACTCGAGCGGCGTCTCGAAGAGGAAGGTCTGCAGGCCCGCGATGATGCTGAGCGCGCCCGCGGCCCCGCCGATCGCGGCGACGGTGTGGCGGTCCTCCGTGCTGATGTCGCCGACCTCCGCGAACGCGAAGACCGCGCCCAGCCCGAGCAAGATCGTGCCCGCCCCGATGCCGATCGCGCCCCCCACCATGCGCTCGGTCTCGGCCGAGCTCGCCGCGTCGGACCACTTCTTCTCGAGCTCGAGCACGACCTGATCGATCGGAGCGCCCGACGCGAGGCGCTCGTCGAGCTCGCCTCGCAGCTCGTGCGTCGCGCCGAAGGGCTGGAGCAGCTGCAGCGTGCCGCCGATCACCGAGCCGATGCCGACGCCGAGCATCACGCCCGCGGGCACACCCGAGTCGTAGGCGCTCGTCTCGTCGATCATCACGATGCCCGCGGGGATCGTGACGGCGCCGATCGCGAGCCCCGCGACGAGCCCGGCGAGGTGGTAGTCCTCGGCTTTGGTGTCGACCGAGCCCATCACACGCTGGAGCGCAGGCAGCCGAGCCCCCGCTTGCCCCTGCGGAGGGGGCCCGTAGGCGCCGGGCAGCTGCGCGTAGGCGGGTTGCCCGTAGGGCTGGGGTTGCCCGTAGGGCGGCTGCCCGTAGGGCTGGGGTTGCCCGTAGGGCCCAGGCTGCATCGGCATCGCCTGCGGCGGCCCGTAGGGCGCAGGCGGCATCGGCTGCGGCTGCGGCTGCGCGTAAGGCGCAGGCGGCTGCGGCTGGGCGTAGGGCGCAGGCGGCATCGGCTGCGGCTGGGCGTGAGGCGAAGGCGGCGCGGGCGCTTGGGCCGAAGCGAGGGCGCTCGACAGCAGGCTCGCAGCGACGACCCCGAGGGCAGGCAGCTTGGACATGAGCGCCGTGGTAGCGCTGGTCGACGCGGTCGAGAAGCAGCAAACCACGGCGCCGCGTGTGCGGGACCGAGCGAAGGCTCGGCTTGCGCCGCAGCGCACCAGGCTCTAAGCCGCTGCACCATGAGCGTAGAGAGCGTGGATCGTACGGCCTTCGTCGAAGCCCTGAAGGGGCTCGGCGACGATCTCGTGACCACCGATCCGAGCGACCTCGAGGAGCTCGGCCGCGACTGGACCCGCGTCTACGCGCCGAAGCCGCTCTGCGTGGTGCGCCCTCGCTCCGCCACCGAGCTCGCCGCCGTCGTGCGCGCCTGCAACGAAGCGGGCGTGGGCATGGTGCCCTCGGGGGGGCGCACCGGGCTCGCGGGCGGCGCCATGGCGACGAACGGCGAGGTCGTGATCTCACTCTCGCGCATGAACCAGCTCGGGCCGATCGACGAGCTCGGCCGCACCGTGCGCGTCGGCGCCGGCGCGATCACCCAGGCCGTGCACGAGCACTGCGCCCAGGTCGGCCTCACGTGGCCGGTCGACTTCGCCTCGAAAGGCTCGAGCCAGGTCGGCGGAAACATCGCGACCAACGCGGGAGGCATCAAGGTCATCCGCTGGGGACTCACGCGTCAGTGGGTGCTCGCGCTCGAGGTCGTGCTCGCCAACGGCGACGTGCTCGAGCTCGGCGGCGCACTCGAGAAAGACAACACCGGCCTCGATCTGAAGCAGCTCTTCATCGGCAGCGAGGGCACGCTGGGCATCATCACCGCGGCGACGCTCAAGCTCGGCCCGCTGGTGAAGGACTTCGACGTCTTCCTCTTCGCGGTGCCCGATCTCGCGGGTGTGCTGCGCCTCTTCCGCGAGGCGCGCCGCGGCCCCTTCGTCTTGAGCGCCTTCGAGTTCTTCACCGAGGTCTGCCTCGAGCGCGTGAAGAGGCACCGCAAGCTCAGGAGCCCCTTCGCCGAGAGCCACGGCTGCTACGTCGTGCTCGAGGCGGAGAAGGGCGACGCGGTGGCCACCGAGGCCTGGCTCACGAGCCTCTTCGAAGAGGGCCTCGTCGCCGACGGCACGATGGCCCAGCACGCGACGCAGGCTGCTCAGCTCTGGGAGCTGCGCGAGAGCATCAGCGAGAGCCTGAGCGGCACGGGCCTCCCCCACAAGAACGACATCGCGCTGCCCATCGCCGTGCTCGAGCCCTTCTGCGCCGACCTCGAGGCGCTCATCGCCAAGGACTACCCGGGCTGGGAAGTGTGCCTCTTCGGCCACATCGGCGACGGAAACCTGCACGTCAACATCATGAAGCCCGACGAGCTCGACAAAGCCGCCTTCCTCGCGCGCACCAAGGAGGTCGACCGCGACATGTTCGAGCTCGTGCAGCGCTACCGGGGCAGCGTCTCGGCCGAGCACGGCATCGGCCTCCTGAAGAAGGCCGCCCTGCCCTACACGCGTTCGCCCGAGCAGATCGCCGTGATGCGCTCGATCAAACTCGCCCTCGACCCGAAGGGCCTCATGAACCCGGGCAAGGTCATCGACCTCTGAGCGCTGTCGCGAGAGCTCGCCTCAGAAGCTACCTCGCAGCTCGATCGACCCGGGCCCGAGGCCGAGCTCGGTGCGAACCGGCGGGCGGGGTTCTTCGCTGGAGTTCGCGGCCCAGAGCGGGATGCCGACGGCGAGGAGAATGGTCCCCACGCCCATCATCGTCCCGCCGAGGAGCTTCTCACCCAAGCCATCGAAGTCGAACGACATGAAGCCGCCACTACTTGCGCGCGACTTCTCGACCCCGACTGCGAGGAGTGCGGCCCCCCCGCCGCCGAGCACGACCGCTCCAGCCGTCAGCCCGATGCCCACCTCGCGGTGAGTCTCACGACTCGCCTGCTTCTGCTCCCAGCTCGGCTCGGGCTCCTCCGGCGCCACGCGCGCCGACCGCCTCGCGCCCGCGCCGCTCACCCCCACGGAGGGACTCGAGTAGCCGGCCCCGGTCATCACGACCCCCGTGAGTGAGAGCAGCGACCCCACGAGCAGCGTGGGCGCCGCACCGTCCTCCTGAGCGGCGGCCAGGCCGATGCCGGTAGCCACAGCTCCTCCGCCGAGCACGGCCGTCACGATGCCCGCGGTGCCCAAGCCCGGGCTGCGCGGACCTTGCTCCACGATCGGCAACTGAGGCGTCGTCACGCTCGACGACCGAGTCAGCGCGAGCGGTGGCGGCGCGACGGCGTCGACGCGGGGGGGTGGCGTCGGTGGTGATGCAACCTTCCGCGCCTCGCTCGTAGGCGCGTCGCTCGTTGGCGCCTCCGCAGCGGGCGCGTCGCTCGAGTCCGGCGCGGGAGCGGGCTCATCGGCCTGCGCGCTCGGTGTGAGTGCGAACGCGGCGAGCACCGTGGAGACGGCGATCGCGAGAAGCGGGCGGTCGTTCTTCATGAGCGCGGGACATCGCAAGCTGCGTGCCGGAGCCGAATCATGCAAGAATTCGCGTCACCGACGTCTCGACGTCGGCACGCGCGAGTGAGGCACTGCACAGGGGAGGCCGGCTCGTGCATGGGTCTGCACACCCCAGCTCTCCACGATCGCGCTGCTCAGAAGCTGCCGCGCAGCTCGAACGATCCTGCACCGATGCCGAGCTCGGCCGAAGACGGAGTCGCCTCGCCCGCATTCGAAGCCCAGAGCGGGATGCCGACCGAGAGGAGAGAGACGCTCGCGATCGCCGAGAACACCCCTCCCGCCATGGCGAGCTCGCCCTCCATGCACCCGCCCCCGAACCATCCGGGCGTGCAAGTCGAGAGTTCCGAGGCGCCGTATGCGAACAGCGGGACGCAGGCCGCGCCCGCGGCGATGCCGCCGAGCGTCAGCCCCACGCCGACGTCGCGTCGCCGGACCCGCCTGCGCTCGCTGGCGTCGGCATTCACTTCGACGGAAGACTCTTCGACCGTGCACGCGGCCGACGGCGCGGGAGCGAGCACGGGCTTCGCTTCGACGCGCGGTGCGACGCTGGGCGCCACCTCATCGGCGTGCGCACTCCGTGAAAGCGCCAGCGTGCCGAGCGAGGTCGTGGCGGCGAAGGCGAGGAGCGGGAGCGCAGTCTTCATGAGCGACGCTCATCGCAAGCTGCGTGCCGGCGCGTATTCGCGAACGAGTTCGGTCCGTCGACCCTCGTGCAGCGCACGCTCGTGCCGAGCACTGCACAGGGTGGGCAGGCGCCGTGCAGAACTCTGCACACCCACGCAGCTTCCGCGGTGCGGCGCAGCGCATGCGGTCTCCCATTCGTGATCCCCCGCGGAATCCCTGCAATTCCGCGCGGCACAGCCGATGCACCAGCGATCGGCATGCGTACGCTCGACCTCATCGCAGGCGCGGGCCTCTTCGCCGGGGCCGCATGGCTACCGCTCGCGTGCGGCGACTCGGCCGGGGCCGAGCTGCTCCAAGACCCCTGCGTGCGCGACGAGGTCCCCATGGATGACGACCTCGCCGACGGCGAGGATTGCTTCAACATCGGCTACGAAGGCTGCGAAGGCTTCGCGAGCGACTGCGTTCACTACTGCGCCTTCGACGTCTGCCAGGCTGCCCCCTGCGCTTCGAACGGCGACTGCGACACGGTGATCGGCGACGACGGCGAGTGCGCCGACTTCGTCATCGACGACCGCAGCTTCGGCACGTGGTGTCGCGTCTCCGACTGCCCGCCCGGCTCGCTCGGCTGCCCTTGCGACGCCGGCTCCTGCGATGCCGACCCCTACGGAGGCGGCGCGATGAGCTGCGAGGGCGGCGTCTGCGAGTCGGGCTGCGCCTTCGAGTGCAGGCAGGGCGAGAGCACCTGCTGTGGCGGTGCGCTCTGCGGCGGCGACTGCATCGGCTCGCCCTGCTGCTGAGCCTCCGACCGCGGCGCGTCTGACGTCACTCGACGTCGTGGGCGATCGGCGCCTGCGCGGCGTGCACCTCAGAAGCCACCGCGCAGCTCGATCGAACCAGGCCCGAGGCCGAGCTCGGCGTGCACGGGTGGTCGAGGTAGGTCGCGCGAGTTCGCAGCCCACAAGGGAATGCCGACGCCGAGCAGCGCCCCCGTGACGAGGACCGTGGCGCCCCCGCCGACACAGTACCCCGCACCGCCGTCGAAGATGCCGCAGCCCCCCTCGGCGGCGCTCGCGGCGAAGAGCGCCACCGCGCCGACGCCCGTCAACACTCCGGTGATCGTCAGCCCCATGCCCACTTCGCGTCGAGACTGCCGCGTGGCCTGACGCACCTCCCAGCTCGGCTCGGGCACCGTCGGCGTGACGCGCGCCGAGCGCTCCCCCTGAGCGCTCGCCTCTTGCTCCGTCGAGGGGCTCGAGTAGCCGACCCCGATCATCACCAGACCCGCGACCGTCGCCGTTCCGCCCACGAGCAGCGACGGTACGCCGCCGCCTTCCTCCTTGGCGGAGAGCAGGACCAGGCCAGCCGTCATCGCGCTCGCGCCGAGCGCCGCCGTGACGATGCCCCACGCACCCAGGGTCGGATCGCTCGGCCCGGGCTCGGCGAGCGGCGCGGGAGGAGGCGTCCAGTACCGAACGCGGGTCGGGACCAGCGGAGGCGGCGCGACGAACGGAACCTGGGCCGGATTCGCTGGTGCTGCGACCTCATGCGGCTCGGTCGCTTTCGCCCCGCTCGCGGCCGGCTCGGCCACAGGCGTCGACGCGAGCGGCGCCTCGCTCGAGTCCGGCGCGGGAGCGGGCTCATCGGCATGCGCGCTCGCTGTGAGTGCGAACGCGGCGAGCACCGTGGAGACGGCGATCGCGAACGGCGTGCAGGCGTTCTTCATGAACGCAGGGCATCGCAAGCTGCGTGCCGGCACGGCTTCACGCGGAAACGCGCGTCGCCCACGGTTCGAGGTCGGAACGCGCGAGCGAGGCACTGCACAGCAGGAATCGCGAACGTGCAGAGGTCTGCACATCACAGCGCGCACGCAGCCGGCGCAGCTCCTCGGCTCGGCCCCTCAGGCCGCGGCGCGCATGCGGTCCTCGAAGGCGCCGAGCGCGGCCTTCGCGCCCTCGCCGATCGCGATGACGATCTGCTTGAAGGGCACCGTCGTCACGTCGCCGGCGGCGTAGACGCCCGCGCGGCTGGTGCGCCCGTGGGCGTCGACCACGATCTCGCCCCAGGGTGTGCGCTCGACGAGATCGGCGACCATGGCGCTGTTGGGCAAGAGGCCGATCTGCACGAACACACCTTCGACCGCGAGCTCGCGCGCCTCGCCGGTCGCGCGATCCTCGTAGCGCATCGCGTGGACCTTCTGGCCGTCGCCCACGACCTCGGTCGTCTTCGCGTTGGTGATGATCGTCACGTTGGGCTTCTGCTTCAGCGCCTCGACGAGCACGGCGTCGGCCTTGAGCTCGGCCGCGAACTCCACGACCGTGACGTGGCTCACGATGCCCGCGAGGTCGATCGCCGCCTCCACACCGGAGTTCCCGCCGCCCACGACCGCGACGGGCCTGCCCTTGTAGAAGGGCCCCTCGCAGTGCGGACAGAAGGCCACGCCTCGCCCCAGGTACGCACGCTCGCCCGGCACACCGAGCTCGCGCCACTTCGCGCCCGTCGCGACGATGAGCGAGCCGCCCGCGATGCGCTCGCCGCCCTCGATCTCGAGCAGCTTCTCCGGGCCCTGGTCGAAGACGCGCTCGACACGCCGATCGAGCAGCACGTCGACCGGGTAGCTGCGCAGGTGCGTCTCGAGGTCGGCCGCCAGGCGCGCGCCCTCGGTGTACTTCGTGCCGACGAGGTTCTCGATGCCCAGGGTGTCCTTGAGCTGGCCGCCCAGGCGCTCGGCCACGATCGCCGTCGAGAGCCCCTTGCGCGCCGTGTAGATCGCCGCCGACACACCCGCGGGCCCGCCGCCGAGCACGACGACGTCGTAGCGCTTGGGCGCCGCAGCGCTCGGAGCCGCCTCGAGCTCGTGTTTGCCGAGCTTCTGCTCGAGCTTGCCGAGCAGCTCACCGAGCGTCGACTTGCCGACATGCAGGATCTCTGCGCCGTCGCCCGTGAGCAGCGCGACCGCCGGCACGCCTTGCAGGCCGAGCGCCTCGACCTCGGCCTGGTAGAGCTCCCCGTCGACCATCTCGTGCTCGAGCTCCGGGTGGAGCACGGTGATCTGCCCCATCGCCTGCACGACGTCGGGGCAGTTCGTGCACGAGAGCGAGACGTAGGTCCTGAGCTTGGCCGGCCCACGCAGGGCGCGGATGCGCGCCCTGAGCCCCTCGTCGGGCATCTTGCCTTTGCCGTCGGCGTGCAGGACCGCGAGCACGAGCGAGGTGAACTCGTGCCCACCCGGCACACCTCGGAAGCTCAGGCCGGTGGGCTCTCCCTCTCGATGGATCGAGAGTCGGAGCTCGCCGGTGCGAGGGCCGTCGATACGCAGGTCGATCCTCGGAGAGGTCTCGGCGAGCTGCCGGGCGAGATCCAGCAGCTCGGCTTGCTTGTCGTGCTCGCTGTCGCTCAGCACGAGCGTGATCCGCGATTCGAGGGCCCCGAACACCTCGCGGAGCCTCGCCACCAATGCCTCGTCCAACATGACTCTCCTCCTCCTCGTTCGATCAGACCTGCGTACTCGCCGCCCACGCGCTCCAGATCAGATCTTGCCGACCAGATCCAGGCCGGGCTTGAGCGTCGCCTGACCGGGCTTCCACTTCGCCGGGCAGACCTCGCCCGCGTGCTCGGCCACGAACTGCGCAGCCTGGATCTTGCGCACGAGCTCCTCGGCGTTGCGGCCGATGCCGTTGTCGTGGATCTCGCAGACCTTGAGCTTGCCCTCGGGGTCGAACACGAAGGTGCCGCGATAGGCGAGGCCCTCCTCCTCGATGTAGACGCCGAGCGCCCGTGAGAGCTGACCCGTGGGGTCCGCGAGCATCGGGTAGGTCACGCGCTTGATGGTGTCGGAGGTGTCGTGCCAGGCCTTGTGCGTGAAGTGCGTGTCGGTGCTCACCGAGTAGACCTCGACGCCGAGCTTCTGGAGCTCCTCGTACTTGTCCTGGAGGTCACCGAGCTCGGTCGGGCACACGAAGGTGAAGTCGGCCGGGTAGAAGAACAGCACCGACCACTTCCCGAGCAGGTCCTCGTGCGTGACCTTCTTGAACTCGCCCTTGTGGAAGACCTGGGCCTGGAACTGGGGAAGACGACCGTTGATCTGCATGACTATCTCCTGAGGTCGCGAGCCGCTCCTTGCGGCCCGTCACGAAGGAGAGCTTGGTGCCGAAGCGTCACAGGGTCGAATACACGTTTCCTAATGAAGTGATAGCCACGCACTATCAGACTGCGCGCGAGAGAGCCCGCTCCGGCGCGGGGGCCGAAGCGGGCGGTCGAGCGAGCAGGGCCTCGAACGAGAGGCGGCTCAGCGCCCCACGAGCACGCGCGTCGAGATGCTCGTCGGCAGCTCGCTGATGCGCTGGCAGAGCTCGGCGGAGATGTCCTGGTCGATGTCCATGACGAGGTAGCCGATGACGCTGTCGGTCGCGAGCACCTGCGCGAAGATGTTCGCCTCGGTGGCCGCGACGAGCTTGTTGATCTCGCCGAGCACGCCCGGCACGTTCTTGTGCACGTTGCAGAGGCGGTGTTTGCCGGGCACGAGCGGCTGCTCGACCTCGGGGAAGTTCACCGAGCGCGTGGTCGTACCGCGCGTGACGAACTTGCCGAGCGCGGTCGCCACCTCGACGCCGATGGCCTCCTGCGCTTCTTCGGTGGAGCCGCCGATGTGCGGCGTGAGGATCACGTTGGCGAGGCCGCGCAGCGGCGAATCGAAGCCCCCACCGTTCTTCTCGGGCTCCTCGGGGTAGACGTCGATCGCGGCGCCCGAGAGGTGCCCGGAGCGCAGCACGGCCGCGAGCTGCTCGATCTCCACGACGGTGCCTCGGCTGAGGTTGATGAGGTAGGAGCCGTCCTTCATGCGGGCGAGCTCGTCGCCGCCGATGAGCTCCTTGGTCTGCGGCGTCTCCGGCACGTGCAGGGTGACGAAGTCGCTCTGGCGGAGCAGCTCCTCGAGCGTGCCGGCGGACTTGTTGTTGCCCATCGGCAGCTTCGTCGCGATGTCGAAGTACAAGACGCGCATGCCCATCGACTCGGCGAGCACGCCGACCTGCGCTCCGATGTGCCCGTAGCCCACGATGCCGAGCGTCTTGCCGCGGATCTCGTGGCAGTCCTTCGCCGTCTTCTGCCAGCGGCCCTCGTGCACCTCGCGCGAGCGATCGAAGATCTGGCGCGAGAGGGCGATGATCTCGCAGATGACGAGCTCGGCGACGCTGCGCGTGTTCGAGAAGGGGGCGTTGAAGACGGGGATGCCGAGCTCGTGCGCGGCCTCGAGATCGATCTGGTTGGTGCCGATGCAGAAGGCGCCGATGGCGAGCAGGTGCGGCGCGCCGCGGATGATGTCGCCGGTGAGCTGCGTCTTGCTGCGCAGGCCGACGATGTCGTGCTGGGCCACGAGCGCTGCGAGCTCCTCCTTGGGAGGCGAGCCCGGCAGCAGCGTCACGCTGATGCCCTCGGCGGCGAGCACCTCGCGCGCGCCCGGATGAATGCCCTCGAGCAGGAGAGCCTTGAGCGGACCCTTGCGTACCAGCTTCGTCATCGTGCCCGGCAGATAGCGCTTTTCCGGCGGCCCGACAAAGGGTGCTTCGTGCACGGCTCCGGGCCACACCCCGCTCCTCCCGCGTGCTTGACGCCCTTCGGCCCCTCCAGACAAGCTGAGGCATGAGGCGGGTCCTGCGCATCCTCGCCGTGCTCGTGGCGGCGGGTGTGCTCTACACCTCGTGGCGCCTCGGCGCGTTCGAGCTCTTCGCCGACCCGGAGCGCCTGCGCGAGAGCCTCAAGGCCCAGGGCGCCTGGGGCTACGTGGCCTTCCTCGCGGCCTTCGCCTTCCTGCAGCCGATCGGCGCGCCCGGCATCGTATTCGTGCTGGGCGCGGCCTACGTGTGGCCGAAGCCGGTCGCCTTCGCGCTCTCGGTGCTGGGCTCGCTCCTGGCGAGCGCGGTCGGCTTCGGCTTCGCGCGCTTCGTCGCGCGCGACTTCGTCGAGACGCGCATGCCGCCCAAGCTCCGCCAGTACGACGCGAAGATCGCGAAGAACGGCTTCCTCTGGGCGATCTTCCTGCGTCTCTTGTTCCAGATGAACCCCTTCGTGCACGGGCTCTTCGGCCTGTCGCGCGTGCGCTTCGCGACCTACATGTTCGGCTCGACGATCGGGTACATCCCGGCGCTCTTCGTGATCGTCTACGTCGGGCCGGAGGCCTTCGAGGTCGTGAGGGCCCAGCCCGTCGAGCGCTTCGTCGCGGCCGCGGGCGTGGTCGCCGCGCTGGTCGTCACGCGCTGGCTCGTCGTGTGGCAGCTGCGGAAGCGCGCGAACCGGCGTGCGGCGCTCGCCGCCGCGGCCGAGCCTCCCACGGCCGACTGAAGCGCGCCGCCCGCACGCACGCACGGCGCGCGTTCGACGCGCCGGAGGGTGCTGTAGCATCCGGCGCCATGAGCGAAGAGCACGACGAGGGGGGCCTCGAGCAAGCGGAGCTCGAGAGCCGCGTAGGCTCGGAGACCGAGGACGAAGCGCCGGACACGGGCCGGGGCGGAGAGAGCGAGCAGGCCGAGGGCGCCGCGCAAGGAGCCGCCGCGGCCGCGGACGAGCCCGCCGCCACGACCGCGGACGAGCCCGCCGCCGCGACCGCGGAAGAGGCCGCCGCGCCCGCGCGCGCCGCGGTGGCGCCGAGCGTGACGCGCATCACGCCCGCGAGGGTCGACGTCGAGGGTGGCAGCTCGGTCACCGTCTACGGCGCGGGCTTCGTGCCGGGCTGCCGGGTGATGCTGGGCGACGAGGAGCTCGTCGCCGAGCTCGTCGACCCCTTCTGCATGCGCTTCATCGCGCCGAAGCGCGCGATGGGCAGCTACGCCGTGCACGTGGAGTCGGCGGGCGGCACGCGCAGCAACGCCGAGGCCAGGCTCGAGTTCGTCGAAGGTCCACGCATCGAGCGCGTCGAGCCTCGCGAAGGGCCGCTCGACGGCGGCGTGGAGGTGCGCATCTTCGGGCGCAACTTCCCCGAGGGCTGCACCCTGCAGCTCTTCGGCGCCTCGGCCCCCGAGCTCGAGCGCGTCGGCCCCGGGGAGCTGCGCTTCGTCTTGCCGCCCGTCGGCGACGGCCCGCGCGAAGGCGAGCTCGTGATCATGGGCCCCGACGGGCTCTCGGGCCGGGCGGAAGGCGTGTTCTCCTACCGGCGCCTCGTGCCACGCATCGAGAGCGTGGAGCCGAAGACGGCGTGGGTGAACGGCAGCAAGCAGATCGCGCTGCGCGGCGCCGACCTGCACCCCGCCGCGCGCGTCACGATCGGGGGCGCGCCCGCCGAGGCGCGCTTCCGCGACGAGTCGTGGATCGACGTCGTGGTGCCGGCGCGCGAGGCGCCGGGCCCGGTCGACGTGCTCTACGAGGATCGCTACGGCGGCCGCGTGCTGCTCGAGGCTGGCCTCGTCTACGAGCCGGTGCCCACGCCGCCCAAGCTCATCGACGTGCTGCCGGCGACGGGGCCGACGACCGGCGGCGTCACGATCCGCCTCGTGGGTGATCACTTCGGCGAGCACGTGCGCGTGCGCATCGCCGAGCTCAGCTGCGTGCGCAAGCTCCTGAGCTCGAAGCTCATCGACGTGGAGCTGCCCGCGCGCACGCTCCCGGGCAAGGTCGCGATCGAGCTCGACGACGGCGCCGTCGTGGTGCGCACCGAGGAGATCTTCGAGTACGTCTCCCCCAAGGCGCCGGTGATCACGAGCCTCGAGCCTCGCAGCGGCCCGGTGATGGGCGGCACGAAGGTGATCATCGAGGGCGAGGGTTTCCCGCCCGACGCCTCGGTGCGCTTCGGCAGCGAGACGGCGAAGACCGTCGCGGTGAAGAGCGCGTCGCGCATCGAGACGGTGAGCCCGAAGGCGAGCGCCGCGGGCCTCGTCGATCTCGTGGTCGGCTCGAGCATCGTCGGCCTCACGATCTCCAAGGCCGCGTTCCGCTACGACACGATCCCCGCCCCGGTGCTCTCGAGCGTCGCACCCAACCGAGGCACGACGAACGGCGGCACCGAGCTCGGCCTCGAAGGGAAGAACTTCGCCGAGGGCTGCGTCGTGCTCGTCGGCGGCAAACCCGCGAAGACGCGCCGCGTGAGCGGCAGCATCCTCGAGGCCTTCACCCCCCCGGGTGACGACGGACAGCTCGTCGACGTCGCCGTGAAGAACCCCGACGGCCAGCAGGCGGTGCAGAAGCGCGCGTTCCAGTACGACGCGCGCTACCGGGGTTGATCGTCAGGCTGCGCCGGTCTGCTGGGCGGCGCGCACGGCCTGCCACTCGCGGACCCAGTTGGCCTGGTACTCGCGCACCACGTTCTGGTTCTTCGAGTTGACCTCGTTCTTCTCGACGCGCCCGAGCTCCTCCATCTGTCGGCGGATCTCGTCGAGCTGGTCGAGCATGAGGCCGAGGCGCTCGAGGTCGACGCCCGTGCGGTCCTTGCCGGCGTAGTTGTCGCGGTACTCGGCGAAGAGCTCGTTCGCCGCGTTGCCGAGCGCGCCCATGATGTCGACGAGCTTCACGCCGCTGCGCACCTTGCGGATCTCGACGAGCTCCTTCTCGTAGGCCGAGAGACGCCCGTCGACGATGCCGATGTTGTTGGTGTTCGACTGGCTGTCGAGGCCACGGTTCTTGAGGTCGAACATGCCCGTGCGGTAGCGCTTGAGGTTGTCGCAGAGGCGCACGAGCAGCGCCGGGCGCCTGGTGAGGCGGCTCTTGCCCGCGAAGTGGTTGGCGTAGACGGCGAACTGCTGGTTCGCGAGGAAGGCCCAGCGGTCGGCCTGCTCCTCGGAGGTGCCGGTGGTCTGCGCCTTCGGGATCTCACGCTCCTCGAGCTGGTAGCGCTCGATGTTGCTGTTCACGATGTCGACGTCGGCCTGCATGGGCTCGGGGAGCTTCTTGCCGCCGATGGCGAGCATGCGCTTCTTGATGCCCTTGAGCTCCTCGACCATCTCCTTGATGAGCCCGAGGTCGCGCGTGTCGCGCGACTGCCCGGCGAAGTGCCGGTTGTAGCGATCGAAGACGAAGTTCGCGGCCGCACCCTCGACGCCGAAGCGCTCGAAGGCCGGGCCCATCTCGCGCGCGGCGGCGACCATGCGCTTCTCGCGCTCGTAGAGATCCACCCGCTGCTCGAGCTCGGCGCGCAGCTTCGTCACCTCTTCGCCGGCCGTGAGCGCGCCGAGCGCGTCGACACGATCGAGCGCTCGCTTGGCGCGCCCGCCGAGCTCGACGAGCCCACCCGGATCGACCGTGGAGCGGTCCTTTCCGGCGTAGCCTTCGAGGTAAGAAGCGTCGAGTTGTTCCAGCTCCTTCTGGAGCTCCGCGAGGGTCGAGTCGGACATGCGGGAGTGCTTACCGCTAAATCCGCCCCGCGCCCACCGTGGTGGCGTGGGGCCCCCCGCGGGGGCCTGGCTCGGAGCGCCTCAGTCCTGGATCTCGATCGGTGTGCCGTCCTTCACGAGCGCGCTGATCTCGTCGATCTCGGCGTCGTCGACCGCGATGCATCCGGCCGTCCAGTCGGTTCGCTTGTGTACGCCGGCGAGCTCGGCGCGGCCGACGCCGTGCAGCCCGATGCCGAAGCCGACGCCCCTGCCCTCGGGGATCTCGCCGCGCTTCCTGAGCTCGGCGTGGCGCGCGCGGTCCTCGGCGTTGGGGTAGGTCACGTTGATGAACTGGTGGTAGAGCGCGAAGCGACCGCGCAGGAGGTAGCGCCCGGTCGGCGTGGTCATGTCGCCCTCGTAGCGCTTGGGTCCGAGGCCTCCGGGGCCGAGCGCGACGGCGTAGCTCTTGTAGACGGCGTCGCCCGCGACGAGCTCGAGCCTGTGCTCGGACTTGTCGACGCGCACGAGGGTGATCTCCGGCGGCTTCTTCGCAGCGGCGGGCACGGCGGAGCCGAGCATGAGCCAGGGCGCGAGGAGGAGGGCGTAGAGGCTCTGCACCATGCAGGCTCATCGCGCGAGGCGCCCCGAGTGTGACGAGGCCGTTCGCGCACCTCTGGGTCGCTGTGGTGCACGGAAGGATGGACGGCGCTCGGGTGCGACCGAGATCGCACGGGCTCGCTCAGCGGGCGAGAACGCACGATTGACGGTGCTAGGATCGAGGAGCCGGCGGCGACGTGCCGGCGTCGAGCCCAGAGGAGCCGAGCTCGTTGTCCAGACTCAAACCCTCTCCGGGGCCCACGAGGCCCGACCCGCGACGAGAGCCCGAGGGCCTCGTCGCTGGCGATATCGTGTCGGAGCGCTATCGGCTCGACGAGATCGTCGGCAAAGGTGGCATGGGGCAGGTCTGGTCTGCCTACGACAAGAAGCTCGGTCAGCGGGTGGCGCTCAAGATCGTCGACCTCGAGCGCTCCGAGTCGGGCTCCGCCAAGGGGCGCTTCGCGCGTGAAGCGGCGCTCTCGAGGCAGCTGCGCGGGCCCTGCTTCGTCGAGGTCTACGACCAGGGCATGGTGGGCAACCAGGCCTACCTGGTGATGGAGCTCTTGGTCGGGGAGACCCTGCACGAGCGCCTGCACCGCGTGGGCACGATGTCGCCCGACGAAGTGCTGGCGCTGTTGCGTGCGATCGCGGGGGCCCTGCGTCTCGCGCACACGCTGCAGATCGTGCACCGCGATCTGAAGCCGGGGAACGTCTACTTCGCACGCGTGATGAAGGGCCGCTCCGGGGTGCAGCCGAAGGGCGGCGGCGACGAGGTGGTCAAGCTCATCGACTTCGGCATCGCCAAGGACTCCTGGGACGACGCGCGGCTCACGCGGCCGGGGCTGTTGCTCGGCTCCACCTTCTACATGAGCCCCGAGCAGATCCGCTCGGGGCGCGACGTCGACGCGCGCACCGACCTGTGGGCGCTCGCGGTGATCATGTACCGCGCGCTCACCGGGGAGCGGCCCTTCTCGGGCGCGGCGGCCGACGCGATGGCGAAGATCCTCGCTCGCGACCCGGCCCCACCGAGCTCGGTGAACCCCGCGCTGTCGCCGACGATCGACGCCTTCTTCGCGAGGGCGCTCGAGAAGGACGCAGCCCGGCGCTTCCAGACCATCGACGAGCTGGTCGACGCCTACGTGGAGGCGCTCCGCGGCGGCGCCGACGACGAGCCCATCAGCGCCGACGGGAGCTCGGTCTTGGCCGCGATCGAGCGGCTCGGGCCGCTGCCCTCGAGCAAGCCGCCCGAACCCGAGGTGGTCGTCGTCTCACCCGAGCCCGAGCTCGAGCCCCGGCTCGACGAGGCGCCCCGCGAGCTCGCGCCCGCGGAGCCTGAGAGCCTGCCCTCGGCCTGGCTGCGCGCGCGCCGCAGGCTCAGCGCTCGCCCGCCGAAGCGCGCCGACGACGCGAGCCTCTCGCCGAGCCGAGGGCCCTCGCCCGCCCTGCGCTGGCTCGGCGCCTTCGCGCTCGTGGCGATGGTCGCGCTGCTCGTGCTGGCGCTCTACGCCTCGGGCGGCGCGTTGGGCTGGGGCCGCGCCTTGGGTTGGTGAACGAGCCGAGCCTCCGAGCGCGTCGAGCGAAGGGGTGGAACAAAGGGCCGCAGCGAGACGTCCATCGTTCTCGCGCGCCTCGGAGCGCAACCCGCCACCATGAAGACGACGCTGCGCTGCCCCAAGTGCACGGGCAAGAAGCTCTGGATCATCGAGGAGTTCCGTGTCCCGGGTGCACACGCGGAGGGCAGCCCGCTCGCCGTCGTGCCGCACCAGGCCCAGGGGCGCTCCGGGCTCTTCGGCAGCCTGGCCGCCTCGCCGCGGGGGAGCTTCGAGCTCTACGCCTGCGCGGCCTGCGGCTACAGCGAGCTCTGGGCGACCAAGCTCGACGAGCTCGAGGAGGGGCCGGGCGTGCGCCTCGTCGACACGACCGAGCCATCCAAGCAGGCCTTCCGATGAGCGCCACGGCGGCGGGCGCACGCTCGATCGAGCCACGCGCGGTCGTCGCATCGCTCGTCGCGCTGTCGGGCGCCGTCGCTTTGGGCGTCGACGCAAGCACCACGCCGGCGGCACACCTGCCGTGGATGGGCCTCGCGCTCGCAGCGATCGCCATCCACCTGCGCAAGCTCGGGGCACAGCTCTACGCGCGCGCCGCCTTCTGGTCGAACCTGGGGCTCGGGGTCGCGCTCTGTATACTCGGTGGGCAGAACGAGCGAGGCATCGGGCTCTGGCTCGCGCTCGGCTGCGCGACCGCGCTCCTGCTGGCGGGGCAGCGCTCGCTCGACGCCGCGAGTGAAGCCGCGGGCTATCGGCCGACGGTCGCGCGGGGCGGCCTCGTGGTGCTGATGGTGCTCACGCTCGCCGATCTGCAGAGCTTCGGGCTCTTCGCGGTGCTCGAGCTCGAGGGTGGCTGGACGAGCGGCACCGTGCTGTTGCTCTCGCTCGCGGGGCTGTACGGGCTGTGCTTCGTCGGCTTGCTCCGGCTCCGCGCGTCGAGCGTTCTGCTCTGTCTCGTGACGAGCGCGGCCGCGCTGCTCGCGCTCGGCGGCGGCATCGCCGACGTCGAACGTCAGGCGCGCCAGTTCTGCACGGTGCTCGCGGCGGTCGAGCTCCTGGCCTCGGTGCTCGTGCTGCTCTCGCTGCGCTACCCGCAGCCCGCGGCGCTGCGTGGCCCCCGCTTCGCGCGCGTCGCCTCTTTCTCCACGGTCGTGGCGCTCGCGGGGCTCGGGCTCAGCGCCTACCTCGCGCGGCTCTGAGGGCTCGGCCTCGAGCACGGCCCGCGCAGCTCAGGTGAGGCCCCAGCGTGCGGCGACCAGGACGAGGGCGGCGAGCACGCCTGCCACGACGTCGTCGGCCACCACGCCGAGCCCACCGCCGATGCGTCGATCCGCGTATCCCACCGGCCCTGGTTTGACGATGTCGAAGAGCCGGAAGAGCAAGAAGCCCGCGAGCAACCAGGGCCACTCGAAGGGCACCACGACGAGCGCGATGAGGCAGCCCACCGTCTCGTCGAGCACGATCTCCTGAGGGTCCTTGCTGCCACCGCTCGGACGCGAGGCGAGGTAGACGTTGGAGGCGAGGACCGCGGCGATGACGAGCGCGAGCGCGACCGCGAGGCGCAACCACCAGGCCGTGTCCTGGAGCCACCATGCGAGCGGCAGCGCCGCGAGCGCGCCCACCGTGCCGGGCGCCTTCGGGGAGTGGCCCGCGCCGAGCACCGTGACGATCCACGTCGAGGGGTGCACGCGCCCGCGCTCCGGCCCCGCGAGCGGCAAGGTCGCGAGCACCGCAGGCAGCAGCACGACGCAGGCGAGGTAGTTGATGAGCAGGCCGAGCATGGCGAGCTTGCCGAGGCTCGCGAGCCCGGGGTGCGCGGCGAGCGCGAGCACACCGAAACCGAAGACGTCGGTGAGGATCGCGCCCGTGACGTCCCAGCCGGTGTGTTGCCACACCTTGAGCAGCGGCTCGCCGGCTTCGACGCGCGAGACGATGTGCGCGCCGTCGTCGACGCCGATCCCGAGCAGGATCGGCAATACGATCATGTTCAGGTAGTTGAGCTCGAGCCCCACGACGGGCAAGAGACCCACGGTGACGACCACCACGAGCAACGCCGGGGTGAGCGAGAGCAGCGCCAGCCTGAGCTTGCCGAGCGTGAGCCAGAGGGCGCCGAGCACGAGCACCAGCGTGGCCACGAAGATGCGTGGAGCGTCGCGCTCCACGGTGAGCAGCACGTCGGCGAGCACGATGGGCTCACCCGCACCAGCGAGCACGCGCCCGTCGCCGAGCGGCACGTGGCGAAGCTGCTCGGCGACGCGCTTGATGGCCGCCGCTTCGCCCATGCTCACCGTCGGGTAGAGCAAGACGAAGTGCGCCGGCCCTGCGCCGGGCTTGGGCTCGAAGACCTGCCGCAGCGCATCGGGCAGCTCGGCGGCCGTGAAGGGCTGGGCCTCCGCCATGTCGAGCAGCTGCTCCATCTTCTTCTTCGCGTCGGCGTCGAGCTCGGCCCGGCGGAAGCGCCTCAGGTTCTTCGCGATGCGCTCGAGCGTGGGCTGCTTGTCGAGCTGATCGCTCGGCAGCAGATCCGCGCGCGTGGTGACGAGCCCGATCGTCGCGGCGTCGCCTAGCTCGGCCATCTGCGCGCGCACGCGCCGCGCCGCTTCGCGGGCGTCGGCCTCGCTCTCGGCGAGGATCACCATCGGCGTCTGCGAGCGACCGAGCAGACGGTTCACCTCCTTGTCGAGGTGGAAGCTCGGCAGGTCGGCGTCGTCGAGCCGGGAGAAGTCGGCGTCGAAGCGCGCAGCGGGGATCTGTGTGGCGGCGAAAAAGCCCCCGATGGCGAGCAGCCACGCGATCGGCGCGGCGGCGCGTCGCATGAACGGCACGCCCGGCAGCAAGATGGCGCGCGGCGCCTTCGCGAGGCCCGGCGCGAAGCGCGCGAGCAAGCCGAGCAGCGCGGGCAGGAGCAGCACGTAGGCCGCGAGCACGAAGAGCATGCCCGAGGCGGCGAGCACGCCGAACTCACGGAAGGCGCGGAAGTCGGTCCAGGTGAGCGCGACGAAGGCCGAGGCGGTGGTGAGCGCGGCCGCGAGCGAGACGCGCCCCGCCTCGCCGAAGGCCGTGCGCACGGCCTCGTGCTCACCCTTGCCCTCGCGCCGCTCCTCCTCGAAGCGGCCGAGGATGTGCAAGCCGTTGTCGATGCCGATGCCGACGAGGATCGCGCCGATGAAGGCCGTCAGGATGTTGAGCTTGCCGAAGAGCGCGCCCGCCAGCCCATAAGACATGGCGATGCCGAGGTAGAGCGGCGCGAGCACGAGCACGACCGCGAGCACGCGCCTGAAGTGCAGGGCGACGTAGAGCACGACGAGCCCGAGCGCGAGCATCGAGGTACGCCCGAGGTCGCGGCCGAGCATCGTCTGTAGATCGACGCGCTTCTTGTAGCGGCCCGTGAGCTCGACGCGCATCGAGGGGTCGATCGACGAGGGCGGCAGGCGCTCGAGCACACCCTCCACGTCGGCGACGACGCGCTTCGAGAAGTCGAGATCGCTCGCGAGCTCCGTGGGACGCACGAAGACCGCGAGCTTCTTGCCCTCGCGGTCCTCGTGGTAGGCCGAGGCGCGCTCGCCGTACTCGCCCGTGCTCTCGAAGCGCGCTCGGTACTTCGCCTCGAGATCGCCGACGTCGATGCTGGGAGGCGTGCTCTCCTCGAGGTCGATCAGGCTGTGCTCGACCTCCCACTTTCGCCGCGCCTCGAGGCGCCGGTCGAGCTCGGCGAGGTCGGCGGGGTCCGCGAAGTAGAGCGCGCGCTTCTCGAAGAACTCGCGCGGCAGTTTCTCGTCGACGAACTTCACCGTCTCGAGGCGCGCGAGCTCCGGCGCGACCGCGTCGGCGTAGGCGCGACGCGCTTCGACCGAGCCTCCCTCGACGAGCAGCACCACGTAGCCCACGCCGCCGAAGCGCGAGCGCAGCCGCTCCACCTCGACGACGCTCGGCGTGCCGGGCGGCAAGAGCTGGGTGACGTCCGGATCGAGCACCAGCCTCGTCGCCGACCAGGTGCCGAGCCCGCCCACGAGCAGCACGAGCGCCGTCGCGAGGACCGCGTGCCGATAGCAGGCGAGCGCCACCCAGCCGAGGGCGCTCCGGATCGCTCCGACGAGGCTCTTCGCGGGAGCCATCGCTCAGGAGCGCGACGACTGAGGGGCGGGCACGAGCACGCCCGGGTTCGACTCGCGGAGCGGCGGCGCGAACACGTAGTCGCGCAAGAGCGGGTAGTTCCAGGTCGCGAAGACGACGAAGCGCGTGATGGCCCAAGCGACGCGGAAGTCGACGGAGGGCAGGAGCAGGAGCAGCGCGACGCCGCCACCATTGAGCAGCGCGCTCGTGCCCGAGACGAAGACGAAGCGTGTGGCCTGCCGCAATCGCGCCCCCTCCTGGGCGTCGAAGACCCAAGAGCGCGACAGCGTGAAGGCCACGAGCCCGCCGACGACGCAGCCGAGCGTCGTGGCGAGCGGCGCGGACACGCCGAGCTTCCGCACGAGCACCCACACCAGGGCGAAATCGCTCGCCGTCGCGAGCACGCTCGTGACCACGCTACGCGGGAGGCGCTGGAGCCGCGTGCCCGCCGCGCCGCCGAGCGCGTGCACGAGGTGGCCGAGGCGTTGGATGGCCGTGGTGTGGCTCGTGGCCGCCACGAGCACGAGGCCGGCGACGGCGAGGCGGTGGATCGGCTGGGGATCCTCCGGCACGAGGATGGCCTCGAGGATCGGGCTGAAGGCGATGCTGAGCCCGAGCACCACGATCCGCTCCGGGCGCTGCATGAAGCCGACGTCTTTCATCACGGCGCCGAGCGCCTCGCCGCGTGCGCGCACGTAGGGCACGAAGAGCGAGCCGGTGAGCGCCAGCAGCGCGGCGAGCAGCACCCAGCTCGAACGGTAGTACCAAGCCAGGCCGACGATCACGGCCGACTCGCAGTAGCGGTCGAGCACCGAGTCGAGTGCCGCGCCCGCCGGGCCCGCCCGGTCGGTGACGCGCGCCACGCGCCCATCGAGGAAGTCGAGCGCCCCCGCCGTGAGGTAGAGCCAGCCACCGAGCGCGAAGCGCCCGGCCGCGAGCGCCACACCCGCGCCGATCGCGAGCCCCACGCTGAGCGTCGTGATCGCGTTGGGCGGGACCTCGGCGCGCACCAGGCCTTGCCAGAAGGGGCGCATGAGCCAGGCGAAGAAGTGCCGCATGCGCGCGGTGGTGAGGCCACCCAGGCCCCGACCGTCCATCTCTTCGTCGTGGAAGTCGCCGCGTAGGCGGTTACGCACCGCGTACACGACGAGGCCGCCGAGTGCGTAGGCGAGCAGCGCGAGCGCAGGCGCGATCGCCGTGAAGATACGCGCGCTCGAGGAGAGATTGCCGGAGATCCATTCGAACAAGGCGTTCATGCGGATGCCTCCGTAGGCTGGCTGACGTGGGACTGCGTGGACCGCGCCGAGAGGCGCTCGTTGCGACGTGCAAGCCCGAGGCCGACGAGCTGGTCGGCGACGATCACCACGAGCAGACCGGCGAGCACGTCGAGCACGTAATGGTGTCGGAGGTAGACCGCCGCGTAGCTCATGAGGATCGCCCACCCGGCGGCGGCCACGCGCAGCCTGCCGCCGATGCGCCAGGTCGCGAGCAGGGGCAGCAGGCCGTAGCCTGCGTGCAGCGAGGGCATCGCGCCGAAGACGTTCGCGCTCTTCGAGTAGAAGCTCGAGAGCAGCTGGATCCCGAAGAGCTCGTCGAAGCGCGCGGCGCCAGCGGGGCTCGGGAGAGCAGCCGGATCGGCCGGCCCGAGGCCATAGGTGTCGACGTACCAGGGCGGCGCCGCGGGCCAGGCGAGCCAGATGACCCAGCCGAGCAGGCTCGCCGCGAGGAAGCTGAGCGACAGCCGGCAGGCCTCGTCGTAATTGCGGAAGTAGAGGTAGACCGCGAGGCCGATCGGCGCGGCGAGATACAGGATGTAGACGCCTCCGGTGATCGCATCGAGCACGGGGTGCGTATGCGATGCGACGAGGTCGGCCCAGGCGACGCGACCGCCCTCGAGGTCGACGCCGAACCAGCGGCGTTCGGCGTGCCAGAGGTCGTCGACGTGTACCTCCGGCCGCAGGTGCGTGACGAGGCGCAGGAAGTCGTAGGCGAGCCCCGTCCCCCACATGGGCGCGCCCATGACGACGAAACGGCGGGCCTTCGGGCCCATCCAGCTCAGGGCGAGGAAGAGGCCCGTGAGCACGAAGTGCTCGGGGCGCAGCCCGATGCCCAGGTGGACGAGCCCGAGAATGCCGGGGAAGACCGCGAGCGAGGCCCAGGCCCACCAGGCGAGGTCGCCCTCGGGCCGGAGCTGCGCAACGAGCCCCCCGCTGTCGCCGCGATCCGACATGGCCTGACCCTCAGTCGTAGTATTCGTTGCCGAGGTGGGTGATGAGCGACTCGCCCTTCATCCAGCGCAGCGTGTTCTTGAGCTTCATCGATTGGATGAAGAGGTCGTGCTCCGGGTAGACCTCCGGCGCGTGCATGGGGCTCTTGAAGTAGAAGCTGAGCCACTCCTGCGTGCCGCGGAAGTCGGCGCGCGCGGCGAGATCCATCAGCAGGGCGAGGTCGAGCACGATGGGCGCCGCGAGGATCGAGTCGCGGCACAGGAAGTCGACCTTGATCTGCATCGGGTAGCCGAGCCAGCCGAAGATATCGAGGTTGTCCCAGCCCTCCTTCGCGTCGCCGCGCGGCGGGTAGTACTCGATGCGCACCTTGTGGAAGATGTTCCCGTAGAGGTCGGGGTTCTTCTCGGGCTGGAGGATCGTCTCGATGACGCCGAGCTTGGAGACCTCCTTGGTCTTGAAGTTGTCGGGGTCGTCGAGCACCTCGCCGTCGCGGTTGCCGAGGATGTTCGTGCTGAACCACCCCGCGAGCCCGAGCTGCCTCGCCTTGAGGCCGGGCGCGAGGATCGTCTTCATCAAGGTCTGGCCGGTCTTGAAGTCCTTGCCGGCGAGCGGGACGCGCAGCTCGCGCGCGAGCTCCCACACGGCGGGGAAGTCGACGCTGAGGTTCGGGGCGCCATTGGCGTAGGGCACACGCTCCTTGATGCAGGCCCAGGCGTAGAGCTGGGAGCTCGAGATCGCCGGGTCGTTCTCGAGCAGGCCCTTCTCGAAGGACTTCACGCTCTGGTGGACCGCGGTGGGCTCGAGGTAGACCTCGGTGCTGCCACACCAGACCGCGACGGCGCGATCGGCGCCCTGGTCGCGGATGAAGTCGCGGATGTCTTGCCGGAGCTGCTCCACGAGCTCGGCCTTGTTCTTCGCCTGCTTCACGTGCGTGCCGTGCAGGCGCTTCACGTACTCGGGGTAGAACGCGCCCTTCATCGGCACGACCTTCGCGAGCTCGTCGGCGATGGGGTCGAGGTGCTTGGCCTCGAGCACGTTCGCGTGGCGCGCGGCCTCGAGCATGTTCTCGGGGAAGATGTCCCACCCGCCGAAGACCAGGTCGTCGAGCGGCGCGAGCGGCACGAACTCCTGGATCCTCGGGGTGCGCCCTTCGCTGCGCTTGCCGAGCCGGATGGTGCCCATCTGCGTGAGTGAACCGATGGGCTTGGCCAGCCCCCGCCGCGCGAGCATCGCGCCGGCGACGAAGGTGGTGGCGACGGCGCCCATGCCGGGCAAGAGCACGGCGAGCTTGCCTTGGTGCGGCCGAATGGTGGACGGCGGTTTCTTCATGGTGGAGCTCCTGAGCGAGGGACGATCCGCGGTGGCAAAGCAAGAGCCTCGCCAGCACGACGAATCGACCACACCCCGCGGCGCGACGCGCGGCCGAGTGCGGCGGCGCAAGACACGTAACATTCGGCCTGAGGCAGAATGCCCCGAGCGAGGCAGCTCGCCACGCGTGTGGCGTTTCTGCGCGCTCCACCGTGAGGTAGCACCGCGATCGAGAGCGTCCAGGGGGCGAGCGCGCGCGAATGGATAGTATGTCCGCTCGATAACGCGCGGCGCGGTTGCTGAGTCGACTCACCCATCGCCGACCGACGCGGCTGGACGCTCGAGTTTCGCAGCATGAGCGCCCTGCGCAGGCGCTTCGTCAATGGCGCAGTCGTTGCGCGTCGCCCGTCGACTGCGCGCCTCCGCAACGCGGGGTTGCGTCGACGCAACCTCGCTGGGTGCGCGGCTCAGCCGAAGACGACGCGGCGCATGCTCAGTGCTCCGAGCTTGGCGCTGAGCTCCGTGGGGCTGAGGCCCTTCGCGGTCAAGCGGGCCTCTTCGAGCGACTCGAGCGAGAGCTCCGCCACGCCGAGCGTGCGCCCGGCGACCGCGAGGGCCTCGAGGCCGAGGCGCAGCTTCGTGGCCTGGGCGATGAGCGTCGTGGGCGCCTTCGCGACGTGCTCGGCGCGGTGGTGGAGCTCACCGCGCAGCGAGAGCCTGCCGACGGCTGCGCGGCGGGCTGCGCCGAGGTGGATCACCCCGCCGGGGCCGAGGTCGATCTGCGTGGGGCCGCCGAGGTGCAGGTCGAGGTCGATCGGGGCGAAGTCGAGGCGATCGAGCGAGAAGACCGCGTCGCTCTCGGCGGCCTCGGAGGAGCCCGCCTTCTTCGTGGGGAGCTTCGGCCGCGCGAGCGTCGCGAGGCGGACGAGCTTCCGCTGCGCGAGCTCGCGCCCGGCGTCGTCGAGCGGCCACTCGACGATGGTCTTGCGCGCGAAGGACAAGAGCGGCGGCGCGACCTCGAGCACGAGGTTGCCCTTGCGGATGGCGAAGTCGAGCAGGGCGTCTTCGAGCGCGCTGAGGTCGCCCTCGAGCTTCGCGTAGTCGAGCGTGCCCGCCTTCAGCGCGACCCGGAAGTGGTGCGTCGCGCGCCTGCGTTTGAGGTAGGGCACCTTGGCGTCGACGTGCACGTCGACGTCGACGCGCCCGTCGAGGAAATCGAGGAAGCCGAGGTCGATGGGCGCGCGGCGCGCGCTGCGGCGCGAGGGAGGCGGCGCGGGCGGGCTCGAGGAGGCAGCGGTCGCGCCGAGCGCGAGCGCGAGCTCGGAGCGGTCCACCGAGACGCGCTCGATCGAGAGCGCGCCGGAGACCCACGCGACGCCGTGCAGCGCGAGCTTCGTCGCGCCGAAGCGCGCCGTCGGCGTCGCGAGGCTGAGGCCCGACAGCTCGAGCTCGGCGGCGTGGAGCTCGAGCTCGCCGCCCGCGGTGCGCACGAAGCGCGCCTTGACGAGGCGCAGCTCGTCGACGCTGATCGCCAGCGCGCCGCTCTGCAGCCGGAGCTCGGAGAGCGCGAGCTCCGCGAGCTTGGCGGTCGTGGCGTGGGCGCCGTGGTGCAGCTCGAGCTCCGTGGCGCGGAGCTGCCCGTGGCTCGCCGCGAGCTCGCCACGCGTGAGGCTCCCGCGCGGCATCGCCAGCGCGGCCGCGAGCAGCGCCACCGCCTCGCCCTTGGCGCCGAGCGTGAGCTCGAGCGCCTGCGCTTCGAGCGGCCCGCCGAAGCAGAGCTCCCCGAGCTCGAGGGAGAGGTCGGGCACACGCAGGCCGGAGAGCACCACCTGTCCTTGGGTGCTGCGGCGCGCCTTCGCTTCGCCGCGCGGGATGTCGAGCTCGACCGAGGGCGAGCCGAGCTCGGCGCCCTCGGAGGCCACGACGCGCCCTCCGGCGATGTGCCAGGTGAGCGACGCCAGCGACACGGCCTCGGCGCGCAGCCCCTGGACGCGGAAGCGTCGCGCGTCGTGCGCGTAGACGCCCCCGAGGCGGTGGGCGTAGGCGATCGCCACGACGTCGGCCGGCGTGGCGTCGTTCGGGAGCTCGAGCACGAAGCCCGAGGCGTCGAGGGTCGCGAGATCGATCTTCAAGGCGTCCTCCGGGGCGAAGGCCGAGGCGTGCTGCGAGCGGCGCCGCCATCCCTCTGCGCCGTGAGCGCGCAGCGTAGCAGCCGCAACGGCCCGCGCGAGCGGGCACGCCCCTTTGAGAACGTCGGTCGCGACACTACGCTCGGCGGATGCGCGAGCGTCTCGGATCCCGACTCTGCTGGAGCCTGCTGCTGCTCGGGGGCGCCTCGTCCTGTGGGGCCCCAACGGCCCCGAGCGCGCCGAGCGCGCCCGTCGCCGTGGCACCCGCCGCGGACGCGCCCACCCCGCTGCCGCCCGGGGTGCTCGCCGAGGG
>CALKVW010000198.1 GCA_938004785.1 uncultured Polyangiaceae bacterium | reverse complement strand
GGCCTCGCCTCCGCCAGCCCCTCCGCCCTCGCCGCCACGCGCGGCCGTCGCGCCGCCGCCTCCCGCTTCACCGCCGCCCGCGCCGCCGAAGCCGGGAGGCATCGGCAGCCCGGCCGCCTGCGCGGCGATGCCCGCCACGGCGCCGAGATCGCCCTGCCGCAGGGCCTCCATGCCTGCGCCGATCTGCTCGACCTGCGCCGTGAGCTCGTTGATCGGACCCATCACCTGGTCGACCTTCGCCTGCACGGCGGCGTTGATCTGCGCCATGGCCGCGCCTGCGGCGGCTTGCGCGACCTCGATGGCCTTCTCGGCGGCGATCTGGAGGATCGCCTCGAGCGGGTTGCCGTCCATCTCGAAATGGTTGCCGCCCACGGTGATCGATATCGAGCCTCCCGCCGTGACGCCCGTGACCGCGTTGACCTCGACGTTGCGGTTGCCGCCGACGGAGATCGTCTGGTCGCTTCCCACGGTGAGCTGCGATCCCATCGTGATCTTGGTCGTCTGGTTGCCGCCGACCTGGATCGTCTCGTTCACGCCGATGACGCGCGTGGTGTTGTTGCCGATCGTCGTGCTCTTGTCGTTCGCCGTGGCCTTCGTCTGATCGTACTGGGCGTGGATCATGATCTCCTCGCCGCCGGCCATGTCCTCGAAGCGGATCTCGTTCGTGCCGCCTCCGCCGGGCGAAGAGGCCGTCTGCAGCGAGGTGCGCGTACGCCCCTGGGGCAGCGCGTAGGGCGGCATGAAGAGGCCGTTGTAGAGCTTGCCCATGACCACGGGGCGGTCGGGGTTGCCCTCGAGGAACTCGATGAGCACCTCCCAGTCGAGGCGCGGGATCACCATCGAGCCCGAGGTCTGCAGCTGGCTCGTGCGGATCCAGAAGGTGGCTTTGTCGTCTTGATCGGGGCCCAGATCCCAATGGAACTTGACCTTGATGCGGCCGTGCTCGTCCGTGTGGATCGTCTCCGGCTGCGCGCCCGCGGGGCCGACCACACGCGCCGACTGCGGCCCGGCGATGATCGGCCTCGGCGTCGTCTGCTCGGTGCGGAACTTCACCGCGGCCGGGATCGCGAGCACGAGCGCGACGTATTGGTCGTCGGAGCCCTTCACGTCGAAGCCCGCGCGACGCAGCGTGCGCCCGGCGGCCGGCCCGAAGAGGTGCGCCACGCGCGTGACGCAGAGCTTGCCGCCCATGTCCTCGTAGGGGGTCTCGGTGAGCTCGAAGAGGCGGCCGGCCTGGAGGCGCGGGCAATCGACCACCAGATCGAGCTCTTCGCGCCTCGCCTGCTCGGCCTCGAGGCGCACGCGCGCCAGGGCCTTGCCACGCGAGGGTTCGGTGTAGAGCCCGGGGTAATCGTAGCGTTCGAGCTCGGTGAAGGCCTCGGCCTCGGCCTCCGCCGTGAGATCGAGGCGGGGCCTTTCGAAGTCGTGATCGCGCAAGACGAACTTGCCCGAGCGGATCTCGGCGCGCTCGCGGATCGTGATGACCGCGTCGCCGGGCGCCTCGATGCCGAGATCGCCTCGGTAGGGCAGCGCAGCGTCGCCGTCGATGGCCTCCGACGCGGGGCTGTCGTCGGAGAAGACGAAGAGCTCGTCGCCCTCCTCGACGATCGTGTGGAAGTAGATGCCCTCCTCCTCGAGCAGGCGAGAGACGAAGTCGAGCGTGCTCTCGAAGTACTGCACGCAGTAGGGGCGCTTGTCGTAGCTGCCGCTGAGCTGCCAGCGCTGCTTGTCCGAGGGGATGCCCGCGCTCTCGAGCGCTTTGGTGACGATCTCCTTCACGTCGAGGTCCTGGAAGATCCACGCTTCGACGTGCCGCTCGAGCAGCGCGAGGCGCGAGACGACGCGCAGACGCACCGAGTGCGCGGAGCTCGAGCCGAGCAGCTCGGTGATCGACCCGGTGAGCGGCGAGCCCGATTGCGTGACCTCCTCGACGATGCCGGCGAACTCGTGGATCGGCTCTCCGGCTCGCCCGAAGGCGAGGTAGGCGACGCTGCCGACCGAGTCGAGCGGGGAGAGGTCGACCGTGAAGCGGACCTCGATCTCGAGCACGGGTGGGCGGCCGAGCTCACGCACGAGCTCGAAGGCCACGACGCGGTCGGCGATCGCCTCCTGGACACGGAAGAAGTTGACGAGGTCTTTGGCCACCGGGCTCCTCCTCAGTTGTCCACGATGAGCGCGGCCGTCTCGGCCGTGGCGCCGTCGACCTTCACGCTCGCGCCGATGAAGGCCACGCTCGCCGGCGTGACGCTCAGGATCGAGCCACCCATGACGAGCGTGATCATGCCGTCGGCCTCGAAGACGATGTTGTCGGCCTTCACGATCTGCGCGCCTGCGGCGATCGAGGTGTAGGTCGCGCCCGCCGTCTCGGCGCGATCGGCGTCGACCAACGCGACCTTCGCGCCGCCGATCTGCGTCATCGTGGTGCCGCTCGTCTCGGAGCCGACTCCGCCGATCGACACGATGAGCTTCGCGGCGCCGATCGTCTCGTCGTGGTTGCCGCCCGCCTCGAGCGCGATGGCCGCCGGCGTGAGCGTCACCGAGGCGGCGGCGACGTCGCGCGTGGCGTCGCCGGCGATCGTCTCGCTCACCTTGCCGACGACCAGATCCGTCTTCATCGCGCCGACGTCGATCGTCTCGCCGGCGCCGACGGTGTGGCGGTGGTCGCCGCCGACCTTCATGTCGCGGTTGCCGCCCACCGTGAGCGAGTAGTCACCGCCGCACTCGTCGACCTGGAAGGTCTCCACGGCGAGCTTCTGGTTGCCGCCGACGGTGATCGACTGGCTCGAGCCTATCGTCGTCGTCAGGCTGTTGGTGATCTCGACGCTCTGGTTGCCGCCGACCTGGAGCGTAGCGTCGTTGCCCACCGACTCGGTGGCGTTGTTTTTCACGAGGATGGTCGTGTCCTTCGAGGCGTTGAAGAACATCTCCTCCTTGCCCTTGGTGTCGTCGGTGCGAAGCTCGTTGCTGCTACCACCACCTGGGGTGGTGGCCGTCTGGATCGAGGAGCGCACCGCGCCCCCGGGCAGCGAATAAGGTGGCATCGTGAGCGCGTTGTAGAGGCGCCCGACGACGAGCGGCGTGTCGGGGTCGCCCTCGTCGCACTGCACGAGCACCTCCCAGCCGACGCGCGGGTGGAACATCGAGCCGCCGGTGGGCAGCTGGATCGTGCGCATGCGCACGCTGGCCGTGTCGTCGTGGGCGGAGCGCCGGTCCCAGGGGAAGATGGCCGTCACGCGCCCGTGTTTGTCGATGTCGATCTCCTGGCCACTCGCGCCCGTCGTCGTCGCGAGCTGCACGCCGGGCACGCTCGCGGCGCGCGGCCTGCGCGCCGGGCGGTAGGCGCTCGTCTTCGTGGGGATCGCCTCGAAGGAGAGCGAGGTGCGGAGCTTCGACGCCTCGACGCCGCTCCTCGTATCGTCGTGCCTGAGCTCGACGCCCACGACGAGCAGCTCTTGATCGAGGGCCTCGAGGGGGTGGCCCTCGACCCTGAGGCGCTCGCCGGCGCGCAGGGCCCACGAGGTGCAAGCGCCCGTCCACAGATCGCGCCGCGACTGGATCGCGTCGAGCACGACCTGTGCGCGCCGCTGGACCTCGGGCTTCTTCACGCTGCGCGCCGGCGCCACGTAGGCCTCGAGCGCGTGTGCGCCTTCGTCGATGCCCTCGACCGTGGCCTCGACCAGGGTGCGCGGCTTCTCGAAGTCGTATTGGCGCAGGTGCACCTTGTCGGTCATGACCGCCAGGGCGCGCGAGAGCTTCTGCACCGAGGCGCCGCTCTGGCCGAAGCCGAACTCGGGGATGTACTTCAGCACGGCGTCGGCGGCTTCGCCGAGGCCGTGGGGGTCGTCGAAGAGCACGAGCTGTTCGGCCTCGTGATCCCAGGCGAAGGCGATGCCCTCCTCGGCCGCGAGGCGCCGCAGGAAGTCGAAGTCGGTCTCGCGGTACTGGATGACGTTCGGGCTGGGCTCGTAGCTCTCCCCGAGCTGGAAAGTGTGCGGGATGCCCGCGCCGTCGAGCACCTCCTGGAGGATGTCCCTCGCGGATTTGTCGAGGAAGCTGCGCACGTCGCTGCGCTTCGTGAGCTTGTAGAGCGCGGGCTCGACGACGATCTCGAGCTTCGGCCGCCCCTTCGCGTCGATGCGGCGCGTCGCCTGCGTGACGAGGCCGCGAAAGTGCCTCGGCGTCTCGAAGAGCTCGGTGGCCCCGAAGGCGAGCTCGACCGGCTCGCCGAGCAGCGTGAGGGGTTTGGGCAGCAGGTCGTCGCGGGTGATCGTCGCGACCAGGCGCGGGATCTCGTCGAGCTCGTCGCGCAGGTGGAGCGAGAGCACGGCGTAGGGCTCTCCGGAGAGGCTGAGCTCGGCGCGTACGGAATGCAGCTCCTTCGCCATCTTCAGCCTCCCATCTTGAGCGAGCTACCCATCTTGGCGATGAGCGCGGCGTCGATCTTCACCTTCGAGCCCTTCACGACGATCGGCGCGCCGCCGAGCTTCAGCTCGGAGCCGCCCCCCTTGAAGGTGCCCGTCGCGCCGAGCAGCGTGATCATCGGCGCCTTCACGCTGTAGTCGCCCGCCACCTTGGCGTAGCGCAGCCCGCCGACGAGGTTCGTGATCGCCGCGTCGGACGACGAGGCATAGGAGGCCTTCACGATGCTGAGCTCGGCGGCGGCCAGCTGGGTCATCTTGGTGCCGGAGATCACCTCGCCCCAGCCGCCCTTGCAGATGTCGACCTTGGCGACGCCGATGGTCTCGGTCACGTTGCCACCCACGGTCGTGGAGAACGAGGCGATGCTCGCGCAGAGCTCGACGGCGCCCACGGTGCGGCTCAGGCTGCCGTCGATCGTGTGGGCTACCGAGTTGCAGATGACGAGCATGTTGCCGCCGACCGTGCTCGAGCGACTGCCGCCCGACTTCTCCACGTAGTTCGCCGTGGCGTTGTCGACCGAGTTGCCGCCGACGCTGATCGAGATGTTGCCGCCGACGTGGGCCGAGCTCTGCGAGCCTACGTTCTGCTCCTGGTTGCCCCCGACGGTGACCGTCTGGTTCGAGCCGACGCTCTCGGAGGCGTTGACCTTGATCGCGGTGGAGTCGTTCGCGCCCACCGTCTCGTTCTGGTCGTGGCCGACGGTGACGTTCAGGTCTTTCTGGGCGGTGAGATCGAAGCCCTGGCTGCCACCCGAGTCGCCGAGCTTGATCTCGTTGGCGCCTGCGCCGCCGGGCGAAGACGCGCTCTTCAAGGAGCCGGAGCTCTTCGTAGCGGGCAGCGCATAAGGTGGCACGCGCTCCGCGTTGTAGACGCGCCCCACGACGACCGGCCGGTCGGGATCGCCGTCGAGGAAGGCGACCGCGACCTCCCAGCCCACGCGCGGCAGGATGATGCCGCCGCCGAGCGGGATCTGCATGACGCGCAACCAGCAGCTCGATTTGTCGTCGAACTGCGCCACGCGATCCCAATGAAAGCGGACCTTGATGCGGCCGTACTTGTCGACGTGGATCTCTTCTTCGCCCATCGAGGGCCCGGTCACCACGGCCGTCTGCAGCCCGTGGATGCGCGGCTTCTTCGTGCTGCGCGGCGGGCCGAAGGGCGCGCCCTCGGGCAGACCGAAGAATTCGTTCTCGACCGCGTTCGAGCTGGCCTCGGTGCCGCCGTCGCCGCTCAGCGATTGACGCCCCCTCGAGGCGAGCCCCGTCACGACGAAGCGACCATTCAGGGGCTCCTGTGCGGCTCCGGCGACGGTGATGGTGCGACCGACCTCGAGCGAGCTCGCGGTGCTCGAGCCACGCACGGTATCGGCGTCGCACCTGCGCTCGCGCAGGCGGGCTTGCGCTTTGCGCTGGCCGTCGGCCGAGAGCAGAAAGCCCGCGGGGTATTCGTAATAGGGCTGCGGATAGGCCGCGTCGGCCGGCTGCGCGGCCTCCGGGGGTGACTGGGGCTTCTCGAAGTCGTAGTCGCGCAGGCGCACGTGCGAGGTGCGCAGCCTGCGCGTGTACGCGAAATCGCTCAGCGGGTCGGTGCCGGCGATGCCCTGCGACATCGCGAATACGACGGGGACCTTCAGGTCTTCGGCGAGCGACTCGGTGGAGTCGGTGAGCACCATCTTCGCGGTGCCCGCCTCGTGCTCGAAGAAATAGAAGATGCCCTCGTCTTCGAAGAGGCGGTGGAGGAAGTCGAGCTCGCTCTCGCGGTACTGGACGACGTACTCGCGTGGCGGGTAGCTCGCGCGCAGTCGCCACTCGACCTCCTCGACGCCTGCCGCGGCGAGCAGCTCCTTCGCGATGTCGACGACGCTCTTGTCCTGGTGGATGCGGCAGTCTTCGCGCAGGGCGAGCGCGGCGAGCGGCGGCGCGAGGCGCGCGTGGAATACGAAGCGCGTGCCGTCGTGGTGCACGAAGTCGCAGCGATCGCAGATGCCGGTGAGGCTGCGCTCGCGCCCGCGGTCGCTGTCGACGATCGAGAGCGTGAGGCTCTTGCGCAGGCAAGACGCCGGGTCGAAGCCCGGCTCGGCCGTCGTGAAGACGACGTCGAGCGTGTAGGGGCGCGAGATCTCCTCGGTCGCGTCGAACGACGCGCACGCGACGTCGAGCGGGAGCCCTTCCCCCAAGAGCCTGAACTCGACTTTGGCGCCCATGAGCTGCGTGCGAGCCTACGTGCTTCGCCCCGCGAGTGTAAACGGCGCGCGCGAGATCGAAGCCTCAGCCCTTCTTGCGCTGCTGCAGATAGCTCCGGTAGCGCGAGACGATGCCCAGATAGCGCTGGCGCAGCTCGTCGTTCTTCGCGAACTCTTGGGTCCAGCGCTCCGACTCGGCGCGGTGCTCCGCCTCGCTGATGCCGTAGCGTGCGCGGATGGCGGCGACGTCGCCCGGGTTCTCGGCGATCTCGGCGGTGATCGACGCGAAGACGTTGATGGCGAAGCGCTTGGGCGCGGTGCTCGCCGTGGCGGGCGGGCTCGCCGTGGCGGGCGGGCTCGCCGTGGCGGGCGGGCTCGATGCGGCGGGCGTGGCCGGAAAAGGCGTGGGCGAGCGCGGTGGCGCGACGAAGGGCGTCGCTGCGCGAGGCGCGGGCTCGGTGTCGGGCATGACGGTGGCGCCGAGATCTTGCTTCTTGCGCGGGCTGCTCGCGAAGGGCGTGGCCGCGCGAGGCGCGGGCTCGGTGTCCGGCATGACGGTGGCGCCGAGATCTTGCTTCTTGCGCGGGCTGCTCGCGAAGGGCGTGGCCGCGCGAGGCGCGGGCTCGGTGTCCGGCATCATCGTCGCGCCCAGGTCGCGCTTCGGCGGTGGCGCCTCGGTGATCTGGATCGGAGGCGGGGGCGCGGGAGGCGCCTTCGGGTCGACCGGCTTGAACGGCACCGGTGCGCCAGGGATCGCGTCGAGCGAGATCGCGAGCGTCGCCGAGCGGCGCGGCGCCGGCGCCCTCTCGGGCGGCGGGGCGAGCGCCTCGAGCGGCAAGGCCATCGTCGGTGGCGAGGCGGCTGGGCGGGCCTGCGGAGCGCTCGCGGCGAGCGGTGGCTGCTGCGGTGGAGCGAAGGGCTGCGGCGGTGGCTGCTGCGGTGGAGCGAAGGGCTGCGGCGGTGGCTGCGCGAAGCCGCCGAGAGCAGGCGGCGGCGTGGGCGCAGGCGCCGACGCGGCGTCGTAGCTCGTGCTCGCGATCGGCGGCCGTCGCTCCACGGTGGGCGGCTCGGGGGCCTCGAGCGCTGGGAGCTCGGCGCGCAGCGGAGCGGCGAAGGCAGCGCTCGCCGCCTCGAGCGCGCCGAGGTCGGGTGCTTTCGGGAGCGCCCTGGCAAGGCTCGCGCGCTCGCGCTCGATCCGCTTGAGCGCGACGCGGTGCTTGGCGGCGAAGAGGGCGCGATAGCGCGTGCGCGCCTCGAGGTCGGCTTCGCCGGAGGTCTCGTCGATGCGCGGCTTCCAGTATCGCTCGGCGTCTTTCCAGCGCTCGGGGCTGATGCCCTCGCGCTCGAGGACCTCGCTCGAGGCGCGGCCCGCCTCGAGCTCCGCGGCGACGCCGGCGTAGGGCTCGAGCGCGATGGGTGCGGCTCCGTGCGTGCTCACGTGTCGGAAGCTACAAGGCGCGCGTGCGAGCTTCCAGGGTGCGCGCGCTCGAGCTCGACCCGGGAAGGCTGCGCGCGCGCCGACGGTTGCGCTAGACAGCTCTCCCATTGCTGTTGCCCTCGTCGCGCATCGTCGCCCTCCTGCGCGCGCTGACCGCGCCGCGAGGGGGTGGCGCGTCTTCGGCGCCGGCGCCGTCGAGCGCGCTCGACCGGGTGATCGCGCTGCTCGCGGCGCTGATCTGCTGCGCCTTCGTCGGTGGGCTGCGCGACGTGCCCGCGTGGTCGGTGGCAGGCCGTGCCTCACTCGTGGAGGTGGGCCGGGCGCCGGTCGGCGATCGCAGCTGCAGCCTCAGGCTCGTCGACGAGGAGGGGCGCGCGCTCGAGGCCGCGGTGGTGCGCGCCTTCAGCGTCGCGAGCGGCGGCGAGGTGCAGTTCGCCGGCGAGCAGCGCTCGGACGCCGAGGGCAAGCTCGAGCTCGGCGGTCTCGTCGAGGGTGAGACCTGGTTCCTGGCCTACGGCGAGGCGCGCGCGCGTGCCTCGACGCGTGTGCTGCTCGGTGAGCGCCGCTGCGATCTCGTGCTCTCGCTGCGGCCTGCGCTCGCGCTCGCCGTGCGTGTCGTCGACGACGCCGGCCAAGCCGTGGCCGACGCCGACGTCTCGGTGGTCGGACCCGACCCTCTGCCGCACCAGGCGACGAGCTCGAGCGAAGGCGAGGCGCTCTTCGACAGGCTCGGGCCCGCGCCCTGGCAGGTCTCGGCCGTCGCGCCCGGCTACGAGCCCGTGCAGCGCACGGGCATCCATCCGGGGCCGGATCCGCTCGAGCTGCGGCTCGAGCTACTCGGCGACAAGGACCTGATGCCCAACTCGGGCGGCGGCACCAAGGGCGGTCCCGCCGGCGGCTACAACGTCGCCCGCATGCGCAACGTCCTGAAGCACGCCGCCGAGAAATTTGGCTGGGGCAAGAAGAAATACGCCCGCGGCCAGGGCGCCGGACTCGCGTTTC
>CALKVW010000197.1 GCA_938004785.1 uncultured Polyangiaceae bacterium | reverse complement strand
GTGGTGGAGCGCATGGGGCTCGAGCCGCGCCCTGCCTTCGACACCGATCCCTTCGAGCTGCCCGAGCCGCTGCCGCCGCGGGCCGCGCGTCCGGCGCTCGCCGCCGGGCTGCGCCTCAGGCTCGCCCTGGCCGCGCTGTCGGTGCTCGGGGTCGTCGGAGTGCTGGCGCTCGCCGACCGGCTGCAGCGCACGCCCGCGGCGCCGGTCATCGACGTCGCGCTCGCCTCCGGGGTCTCCGCCCGCGCCGAGCTCGCAGGAGCGCGCCTCCCGGATCCATCGAAGCTGCCGAGCTGCAGCTGCGTGCGCACCGACTCGCCGCTCTGGCGGGGGCCCTTGCCTGCGCTCAGCGTGCTGCCCATCCCGAAGGGAGGTGGGGGGCTCATCGCGCCGGTCGCCGACGACGAGGGCGTGCACCGCTACGAGTTCGACGTCGCCGTCGTGAACAACGCGGCCGTCTCGTTGCGCGACGTGCGTGTCGTGCTCACCTTCGCGCGCCGAAACGCGCGCGGCGAGCGTGTGGGCGTCACCGATCGCGGCCTCTTCTGGGAGGGCGAGCTGCGACCGGCGCGCAGCGTGAAGTGGACCGTGCGTGCCCCCGGCACCGAGCTGCGCATCGACGTCGACGAAGCTCGCAGCCTCGACGAGCTCGGCCCGGCTCCCCCCGACGCCTTCGTGCGTCTGCTCGAGGCCCGCTACCCGGCCGTGCGCCTACACGCGGCGACGATGCTGGCCTGGCACGGCGACCCACGCGCGCGCGCAGCCGCGGAGGGGCTCAGCGGCCTCACACCGGAGCAGGAGCTCGTGCGCGCCCAGCTCTTGCGCGCGAGCGCGCCCGTGTCGGTCTGCGAGGTGCGTCAGACCGGTGAGGAGCTCTCGGCCTGCGTCCACAACCGCGGCGAGCGCGCGGTCGAGCGGCTCGAGCTCGTCGAGGTCGCACCCGACGGCGGGCGCCGGGTCCCTCTCGCCTTGAGCCTCTCGGCGGGTCAGGGGCGCCGCGTCACCGTGCCGGGCTTCGGGCTACCCGCGGAGGAGCTCGAGGCGAGGGAGCGATCGGCGTCGCCTCCCGCCGACTGAGCCGCAGCGGCCCGCTCGCGCTTCTTGCGTAGGAGCGCGCTCGCGGGCACCTGGGGCCCACGTTCTCGCCTCGCGGGTGCGAGCACGAGCTTGTTCACGAGGTAGAGCGCGGCGCCCGCCACCGTGAGGGCGGTGAGCAGCTCTTGTGCGGTCGGAGCCACCGCCCGATTGAAGCACGGCGCCGCCCGGCTCGCCGCTCCGGGCCGAGACGCGCCGAATCCCGAAGGGGCGTGCGAAGCTGCTTGCCACCGGGAGAGAGACACAAGAATCTCCCGCCCATGGGTGAGGGCCTGGTCGACATCCCCCTGCTGGTCGTCGACGACCGTGACGACGTCTTGCGAGGGCTGCGCCGCTACCTCGGCCTGCACTTCGGCCAGATCCACACGGCGCTCACGCCGGCTCAGGCCGAGCTCGTGCTCGAGACCGTCTCGCCGCCCATGTTGCTCTGCGATTACTGGCTCGGCGACGAGTTCCCGCCGGCCACGGTGCTCATCGCCGAGTGGCGCAGGCGCTTCCCCTGTGTGCGTCGCGCCGCGCTCATGACCGGCACGAGCGGCGCGGCGCTCTTCGGCAAAGACGGCATCGACGCCGTCTTCCGAAAGCCCTTCGACCTCGAGGCCGTGGTCGCGTTCTTCTCTCGCCCGCTCTGAGCGTCGACGCGCTCAGGCGCTCTCTCGCAGCGGCTGCATCCGCGAGAGGCCGAGCCACCGCTCGGCCGAGGGCCCGAGCTCGGGGCGCGCGTCCGCGATGCGCCGGACCATCTCGAGGGTGACGAGCGCGATGCCCATCATGTCGAGCCCGTAGCCTCGCGTCTCGCCGCGCGTGGCGCAGCGGGAGAGCACCGCCTCGAAGTCCAGCCCGGAGCCGGCGTGCCGCTCGAGCACCCGATCGGCGAGCGAGACGGCGCTCCTCAGCGCGCCGCGCGCGTGGCGCGCGCCGTAGGCCACGCTGAGCTGGTTCGCGGCCCACTCCTCGTGCCAGTGGTCGTCGCTGAGCCGGCCGGCCGCGTGTCGCCACGCGTGGAACATCTCGTGCGCGAGCACGAGCGGGAGCTGTCGCTCCATGATCGAGGCGACCTCTTCGAGATCGTCGATGCCCAGGAGCGCCGCCTGGAACGGCGCGATCTCGGCGCGCAGCTCCTCGAGATCGGGGTAGTGGATCGTCGCGCTCTCGGGCTCGTACATCCAGTGCGGGTGGCGCCAAGGGCGGAGCTTCGGGCGAGGCGCGTCGCCGTAGGCGCTCATGCGCTCGATGAAGCGCTCCTGCTCGCGCCGCACCTTGCCGTGGTAGCCACGCGTCGGCGCGTAGAGCCGCGCGCTCACCTCGAGCGGAGGCGGCTCGTAGATCGCGGCGGCGAGGCCGTCGACCAGCTCGAGCAACATGCGCAGCGGCGCGCCGTCGCGCTCCGTGGCGGCGGCGGCAGCGTGGATCGAGCCGCGCAGCTCCTCGAGCTTCTCGGCGGTCTGCTCGACGGCGCCGCTCCGGTAGAAGAGCGCGCGCAGCTCGTCCATGCTGCCCGGCAGCTCGCCGAGCAGCCTCTCGAGCTCGGCCTGCTCCTCGGGCGCGCCGCGCTCGAGCAGGCAGGCGAGCGGGTAGGTGTGCTTCTGGGCGACGAGGTCCGGGCTGAGCGGCTTGCCGAAGATGTCGCGCAGATCGTCGCGCACCTGGATGAAGCCCGCGAAGTCCTCCCCGAGCGCGTGCAGCGTGGCCCGGGCGCGATCGTCGGCCTGCCCGAGCAGGGCGCCGCACTCGACGAGCAAGCACACGCTGGAGGTCTTCGCCTCGTGCATCGCGAGGACCTCCTCGGAGCTCGACGCCTTCGCCGAGCCCGCGAGATCGCGGTGCTGCCCAGCGACGGCGCGCAGGCTCACCGACGAGAAGAGCGCGAGGTAGGCGGCCCTGCGCTCGGCGCTCTTCTCGAGCTCGATCGCGCGCCTGAGCTCGTCGAGCGCGAGGAACATGAGGGCGATCGCGTCGTTGATGGCGATCGCCGGCGGCACGCTCGCGTGGGGCTTGCCCTCGAGGTCCTCGTCCTGCACGTCGTCGAAGAGGTCGAGCGAGAGCACGTAGAGGAGGGCGAAGGCGCCCACGTGCGCGGCCTGACGATCCATGCGCCGCCCGTAGGCGCGCGCGACGAGGAAGGTGAGACAGAGCGGATCGCCGTGAGGGTTCGCGAGCCCGACGGCGCGAGGCTTCGCCAAGGCCGCCCGCAGCATGCGCTGCTGGTCGGCGTCGAAGCCCGCGCTCTCGATCGCCTCGTCGATGCGCTCGTGGACGGCCCTGAGGTAGCTGGGGAGCGAGGTCTGGGTGTACATCTTGCTCTTCGAAGGTGGTTGAGGTGGCGGCGCCGCTGCTCAGCTCGCGCGGCGCACGTCGCGGTGGGAGCTCGGACCGTCGAGCTCTCGACCGCGCTTCAGCGCGAGCTGGAGCTCCGCCGGCTCGAGCGGGTCGGCGAGGTGCTCGAAGCCGGCGTCGCGGTCCTCGAGCTCGGCGCTCCCGCCCAGCAGCACCGCCGTGCCACCCACGAGATCGGCGCGCAGCCAGCGCCCGAGCAGGCGCCGCCCTGCACCGAGCTGGGCGCCGAGGTCGCAGTCACACACGACGTCGCAGGGCGTGCCGGCGAGCTCGCGCAGGCGGCGCTCGGCGAGCTCGGCCGTGGGCGCGAGCTCCGCCGAGCCGTAGTCCCGCCCGAGGAAACGCAGGAGCGCAGACCCGAGGGCCGGGCTACCCACCACGATGAGGAGGCAGCGCTCGGACGCGCGAGCGTCTACACTCGGTCGTTGCATCATGGCCCCCGCGCTAGACCAGAGCCAAGACATGGGCCAAGTTGCCGGTCTGGCGCGAAGCCCCAAGCCGGCCTCGAAGCTGCGCCGCGCGATGCGCGCCGAGTGGCTGCGCATCGCCGACTCCTACGATTCCGACGAGGCCGTGAGCGGCTCCGAGCCGGGCGCGATCGTCGCCGCGGCGGGCAGCCTCGCGGTGCTCTTCGCGGTGCTCGGCTACGCGCCCTTCGTCGTCGATCACGTGAGCTTCGAGCAGCCCTGGCTCTCGATCGCCCTGAGCCTCGTCGGCGGCTCGCTCACCTACCTCGCGCATCGGCATCGTTGCCGCGGGCCGATCGGCACCGTCGCGACGCTGCTCGACAACAGCTTCTACTCGGCAGCGCTCGCCTTCGCCGCCGCGAGCATCGACGGGCCGGTCGGCATCGGCCTCGCGGCCACGCACGGCCTGATGGTCGTCGCCGTTCCCGCCCGCGTGTACGGCCTCACGCCGAGCTTCGCCTTTGCGATGGCCTGGCCGCTCGTCTTCGCCCTGCTCGCCGGGCGACCGAGCGAGCCTGTCACCTTGCTGCTCCTCTGTGGGCTGCCGATCGCCGCCGTGACGTCGATCATGACGGCCAACAAGCGCCGCATGCTCCGGCAGCGCGCGCAGCTGAGCGCCGCCGTCGGCCTCACCACACGCGCGGCCGACGAGAGCATGCAGCTCGCGCTCGGCTCGACGCTGCTCAGCCTCGGCAACTTCCTCCACGAGCTGAAGAACCTGCAGACGGCGGTGCGTGTGAACCTGAGCTTCCTCGCGCAGCAGAGCGGGCTCGACGACGACGCGCGCCAGGCGCTCGCCGAGGCGCTCGAGTCACAGCAGGCCGAGCAGCGCCTCGTGCGCGAGACGATCGACGCGCTCAAGCGCCGCACGAGCCCCGCGCAGGAGCGCTTCCGGCTCGAGGACGCCCTCGTCCCCTTGCAGTCGGAGGCCAAGTCGATCCCCGTCGAGCTCGGCTCCTCGATGCCCGAGCTCGACCTCGTGGGCAGCGCAGAGACCCTGCGTGTGGTGCTCGTCAACCTGGTGCGCAACGCCGACGAGGCTGGGGCATCACGCGTGCACATGTCGGCCCGGCTCGAGCCGGGTGGGCACGCGGTGAAGCTGCTCGTCGAAGACGACGGCCCCGGTGTGCCCGAGGCGCAGCGCGAGAAGCTCTTCTCGGCGCAGCTCGAGAGCAGCAAGCACAACGGCACGGGGCTCGGGCTCTACCTCTGCCGCAAGCACGTCGAGCTGATGGGTGGCACGATCGAGCTGTTGCCGAGCGAGCGTGGCGCCCTCTTCGCGATCGTCTTGCCGACCACGCGCAGCTTCGTCGACGGCACCCCCGAGCCACCCCGGGTCGACGCAGCGGAAGTCTGAGGCTCCCGCCGGCCGCTGCGACGCACGACGGTGCTCGGATACTTGCCCGAAGTGCGAGCCCTGGCGCACCTTGCGCGCGCCGCGACGACCGCGGTGGAGGTGTAGATCCGCATGAAGTACGAGAAGAAGCTCCGACTGGTGACGCGCGAGACCCTGGAGGCGAACCTCGCCCTCGAGCTCGGTCGCGACGTGCGCGGGGGCGCGGAGGGTGGAGCGCGCGAAGCACAGCCGAGCGGCCTTGCGGTGGCGTCTGCGAGCGGCCTTGCGGTGGCGTCTGCGAGCGGCCTGGCGGTGGCGTCTGCGAGCGGCCTTGCGGTGGCGTCTGCGAGCGGCCTTGCGGTGGCGTCTGCGAGCGGCCTGGCGGTCGCGTCTGCGAGCGGCCTGGCGGTCGCGTCTGCGAGCGGCCTCGCGGTCGCCTGAGCTCCGCGCCTACGCGCTTTGGGGGGGGCGCCGACGGCCCCGCGCGACGAGCTGCCGCGCGAGGTGTCGCAAACGACGCAGGGTCAACCTTCGTAGACCTCGTCGATGAGCTCGAGCCCGCGATCGATGATCGCCATGGCCTCTTCGATCTGCGCTTCGGTGATGCAGAGCGGTGGGTTGCACATGATGCCGCCCCACTGCAGCACGGTGAAGAGCCCCTCGTCCTTGAAGAACTTGCCGAGCTTCGCCATCACCGGGTGCGCCCCGGCGTAGGGCACGAGCCGCTCGTTCTTGGAGTTCTTCCGGAGCTCGATGATGCCGAAGAGCCCGATGTTGCGGTGCTCGCGCACGCTCGGGTGCTTCGCCGCGAGGCGCGCCATGTGTGCGCGCATGACCTCGCCCATCTTCGCGGAGTTCTCGACCATGCCCTCGTCGATGAGCACCTCGACGGCGGCCTCGGCCGCGGCGAGACACATCGGGTGGGCGTTGTAGGTGAGGCCTCCCCAGAAGACGTTCTCGCGGAAGTGGTTCGCGATCTTGTCGCTGACGGCCATCACCCCGAGCGGCATGTACGAGCTCGTGAGGCCCTTCGCGAGCGTGAGGATGTCCGGGACGATGCCGCCGTGCTCGAAGGCGAAGAGCTTGCCCGTGCGGCCCCAGCCGCACATGACCTCGTCGCACACCAGGAGGATGCCGTACTTGTCGAGCAAGGCCCTGAGCCCCTGGAGGTAGCCCTTCGGTGGCGGGAGGATGCCGTTGGTGCCTGTCACGGTCTCGATGAACATCGCCGCGATCGTGTGCGGCCCCTCGAAGCGGATGATCTCGTCGAGGTAGCAGAGGTTCTCGCGTACGATCTCTTCGTCGTCGTCGCCGAAGGAGTAGTCGTGGGGCCGCGGGTCCATCACACGCACGATGCCCGCCATGCCGGGCTCGTTGGGCCAGCGACGAGGGTCGCCGGTGAGCGACATCACGCCGTGGGTCGCGCCGTGGTAGCTGCGGTACCTCGCGATGATCTTGTGGCGCCCGGTGTAGAGGCGCGCAGCCTTGATGGCGTTTTCGTTCGCCTCGGCGCCGCCGAGCGTGAAGAACGAGGTGTTCAGATCACCCGGGAGGAGCTCCGCGAGCCGCTTCGACAGGCGCGCGCGCACGGCCGTCGCCATGCTCGGCCCCGCGAACACCAGCTCCGCGGCCTGATCCTGGATGGCCTTGACCACGCGCGGGTGGCCGTGGCCGATGTTCACGCTCATGAGCTGGCTGTTCCAGTCGAGCCAGCGCTTCCCCTCGGGTGAGTAGAGGTACACGCCCTCGGCGCGCGCGACGGGGATCGGGTCGACCTTGCCCGTCGCCGACCAGGAGAAGAGGCTGTGCTGCTTGCACAGCTCGATCATCGTCTTGGAATCCATGTTCATGCTCCCGCTGAGGTCGTCGATCGCGTCTGGCGAAACAGCGGGCGTCGCCTCGGGGGGGCGCCCGCGGGGGTGGAGTCTAGGGCTGGGGCTCGCGCAAGGATCCGTGCGGCAGGAGCGCCATCAGCGCGGCGTAGCTGGCCGCGGCGAGGCCGAAGCCGAGGAACCAAGCGTAGGTGTAGAGCTCGTCGAAGAGCGCGAGGGCAGGGAAGCTCTCGATCACGCCGATCCGATGCAGGAAGCCCGGCAGGTTCGGCAGCACGGCGAGCAGCAGCGCGGCGAGCGCGGCCGGGTTGAACCCCGCCTTGTACGCGTAGGGGCCGTCGTGGCGGTAGAGCCCGTCGACGTCGAGCACCGTCTTGCGCACGAGGAAGTAGTCGGCGACCAGGATGCCGCCGATGGGGCCGAGCAGCGCGGAGTAGCCGATGAGCCAGGTGAAGATGTAACCGCTCGAGTCGGCCATGAGCTTCCAGGGCATCATCACGATGCCGAGGCCCGCGGTGATGTACGCGCCCATGCGGAAGCCGATGCGCTGCGGGGACACGTTGATGAGCGCGTTCGCCGGCGACACCACGTTGGCGGCGATGTTCGTGGAGAGCGTCGCGATCGTGAGCGCGAAGAGGCTCAGGCCGATCGTGAAACCGCCGCCCATCCTGCCGAGCAACACCGTGGGGTCCCAGATGGGCTCGCCGAAGATCGTCGTCGTCGCGCTCGTGACCGCGACCCCGATGAAGGCGAAGAGCGTCATCGTCGTCGGCAGGCCGAGGGCCTGGCCGAGCACCTGATCGCGCTGCGACTTCGCGTAGCGCGTGAAGTCGGGGATGTTGAGCGAGAGCGTCGCCCAGAAGCCGACCATCGCGGTGAGCGAGGGGAAGAAGACCTTCCAGAATTGGCCCTCTTTGGGCTGACCCGGGCCGAACTGGCTCGGCGTCTCCAGCATGGGGCCGAAGCCGCCGGCCTTCACGTAGGCCCAGCCGAGCAGCGCCAGGCCCATCGCGATGAGGAAGGGCGCAGCCCAGGTCTCGAGCAGACGGATCGACTCGACGCCTCGATAGACGATGCCGAGCTGCAGCGCCCAGAAGAAGAGAAAGCAGGCGAGCTCGGCCGTCGAGATGCCGAGCACCGGCAAGGCGGCGCCCGCGAGGCCGCCGCCGAAGATCACCTGGAGCAGCTGGAAGATCGACGCACCGCCCACCCAGGTCTGGATGCCGAACCAGCCGCAGGCGACGAGGGCGCGCAGGAGCGAGGGCACGTGCGCGCCGCGGATCCCGAAGGAGGCGCGCGCCAGTACGGGGAAGGGCACGCCGTACTTCGTGCCCGGGTGGCCGTTGAGCACCATCGGTACGAGCACGACGAGGTTGCCGAGCAGGATCGTGAAGACCGCCTGCTTCCAGCTCATGCCCTCGTTGATGAGCCCCGCGGCCATCATGTAGCTCGGCACGCAGACGACCATGCCGACCCAGAGGCTCGCCATGCTGAGCACCGACCAGTGGCGGTCCTCGTCGGTCGAGGGGCGGAGATCGTCGCTGATGAGCGAGGGATCCGGGTTCGTCGGCTGCTTCGAGTGCATGGGGTCTCGTGACGGCGGGAGGCGCGCCGCCGGTGGACGCGCCTCGTGCGCAGGCCCGGGCGCGCCCGGCAGGCGAAGGTACCCGGGCAAGGTGTGGGCGAGAGGCGTGGGCCGCCGGGCCCGCGGGCCGCTGCGCCCTTGGCCGCTACGCCGGCGCGTTCAGTGCACCGGCTTGGGGCGCACCTCGGCCGGCGCGGGGCGCTCGCGGCTCACCGCGCTGGGCTCGGCGAGCGCGTTGCGCCTGCGCTGCGACTCGTAGAACGGCGCGTTGCACGGCCGATCGACGTAGCGCCCGCGGCCTCGCTCGGCGTCGAGCTGGTCGTTCTTGAAGAGCACCGTGCCGCGGCTCATCGTGACCGCCGGGTTGCCGATCGTGGTCATGCCTTCGTAGATGCTGAAGTCGATGTTCTGGTGGTGGGTCTTCGCCGAGTGCGTGCGCGACTTCTGCGGGTCCCACACCACCAGATCGGCGTCGGCGCCGACCTCGAGGCAGCCCTTCTTGGGGTGCATGTTGAAGATCTTGGCTGCGTTCGTGCTGGTGGCGGCCACGAACTCGCTCGGCGTGAGCCTCCCGGTGCGCACGCCGTGGTGCCAGAGCACCGCCATGCGGTCCTCGACGCCGTTGGTGCCGTTGGGGATCTTGCGGAAGTCGTCGATGCCCGCCTGCTTCTGATCGGTGCAGAAGCAACAGTGGTCGGTGGCGGTGGTCTGCAGGGTGCCGGCGGCGAGCGCGCGCCAGAGCGCGTCCTGGTGCGACTTCGAGCGGAAGGGCGGGCTCATCACGTGGTGGGCCGCGAAGTTCCAGTCCGGGTTTCGGTAGACCGAGTCGTCGATCACCAGGTGCTGCGCGAGCACCTCGCCGTAGACCCGCTGACCCTCGAGGCGCGCCCGCGCGATGGCCTCGAGCGCGTCGATGCAGGAGTTGTGCACGATGTAGAGCGGCACGCCGAGCACCTCCGCGATGCGGATCGCGCGGTTCGCGGCCTCGCCCTCGACCTCGGGCGGCCGGGAGAGCGGGTGCCCCTCCGGACCGTGGATGCCCTTGTCGTAGATCTCCTTCTGCAGCCGGTAGACCAGCTCGCCGTTCTCCGCGTGCACCGTGCAGAGCGCGCCGAGCTCACGTGCGCGCGTGAAGCTCTGCACGAGCACCTCGTCGTCGCACATGATGGCGTTCTTGTAGGCCATGAAGTGCTTGAAGCTGTTCACGCCCTTCTCGCGCGTGAGCACGCCCATCTCCTCGCGCACCTGCTCGCTCCACCAGGTGACGGCGACGTGGAAGGAGTAGTCCGATGCGGACTTCGCCGCCCAGCCTCGCCACTTGTCGTAGGCGGCGAGCAGCGACTCCTTCGGATCCGGGATCGCGAAGTCGATGATCGTCGTCGTGCCGCCGGCGGCGGCGGCGGCGGTGCCCGTGTAGAAGTCCTCCGAGGCGACCGTGCCCATGAAGGGCAGCTCCATGTGCGTGTGCGGATCGATGCCGCCCGGCATCACGTAGGCGCCGCCCGCGTCGATCACCTCGGCGCCGGCCGGGTCGAGCCCGGGGCCGAGCTCGGCGATCGTCTCTCCGACGACGCGCACGTCGGCGCGCCGCTCACCGTCGGCGGTCACGACGGTGCCGCCTCGAACGAGGATGCTCTTCATCAGTGCGCTCCCTTCTTCGGGCGGAGATCCTTGCCCTGGCTCACGTGCTCGTTCCAGGTCGTCGGCGCGTAGCCGTTGTCGACCTCGACCATGCTGATGCAGTCGGGCACCGGGCAGACGATCTTGCAGAGGTTGCAGCCGACGCACTCGCTCTCGTCGATGACGGGCACGCGCTCTCCGGCCGGGCCCGCGCCGAGCACCGTGAGGCCGAGCTTCTTCGCCAGGTCGCTGCCCTGCGGGTGGATGCACTGGTGCGCACCGTCCTGGCAGGCGGCGACGCAGAGCTGACAGCCGATGCACTTCTGGGGGTCGATCTTCGCCACGGTCTCGTAGTTGAGATCGAGGTTGCCCCACTCGGAGTACTGCGGGACGGCCTTGCCGACCATCTCGGCGATGGTCGAGAAGCCGTGGCTCTTCATGTAGCTCTCGAGGCCGTCGATCATGTCCTCGACGACGCCGTAGCCACGCAGCATGACCTCGGTGCAGACCTGCACGCTCGAGGAGCCGAGCAGGATGAACTCCACCGCGTCGCGCCAGTTGGAGACTCCGCCGATGCCGCTGATCGGCAGGCCGAACTCCTTGTGGCGCGCGAGCTGCGCCACCATGTGCAGCGCGATGGGCTTCACCGCCGCGCCGCAGTAGCCGCCGTTGGTCGAGAGACCACCGACGCGCGGCTCGGGCACGAAACGATCGATGTCGACCGAGATGATCGACTTGATGGTGTTGATGAGCGAGACGCCGTGCGCCCCGCCGCGCCGCGCCGCCATGCCGTGCGGGAGGATGTCCGACACGTTCGGCGTGAGCTTCACGAGCACGGGCACCGTCGAGTACTCGACGGCCCAGGAGGTGATCTCCTGGTTGACCTTGGGCTCCTGGCCCACCGCCGAGCCCATGCCTCGCTCGCACATGCCGTGCGGGCAGCCGAAGTTCAGCTCGAGGCCGTCGGCGCCTGCGTCGATCGAGCGCTTGATGATGTCCTTCCACTCCTCGCGCGTCTCGACCATGAGCGACGCGATGATGGCGTGCTTCGGGTACTTCTTCTTGGTCTCGTAGATCTCGCGGAAGTTCACCTCGAGCGAGCGGTCGGTGATGAGCTCGATGTTGTTGAAGCCCGCCGCCTTCACGCCGCGCACGTCGTGCCCGCCGAAGCGGCTCGAGACGTTCTGGATGGGCTGACCGAGCGTCTTCCACACCGCGCCTCCCCAGCCGGCATCGAAGGCGCGTTGCACCTGGCCGCCGGAGTTGGCGGGCGGCGCGGAGGCGAGCCAGAAGGGGTTGGGCGACTTGATCCCAGCACAGTCGATCGACAGGTCGACCATCAGCGTTCTCCCATCAGGTGGGCGTGGATCGCCCGTGCAGCGGCCTTGCCCTCGGCGGCGGCGTTGACCACCTCCTTGCCCCCGTTCACGCAGTCTCCCCCGGCGAACCAGCCCTTGCGGCCCGTCGCGCCGTGACCGTCGGTGACGACGCGGCCTCGGTCGATCTGGATGCCCTCGAGCGACGCGAGCAGCGCGCCGAGCTTGCTCTGGCCGATCGCCACGAGCACGAGCTCGGCCTCGAGCTCGAACTCGCTGCCTGCGACGGGCTTCTTGTCGGCGTCGAGGCGCACGCAGCGCGCCTTGGCGACGCGGCCGTCGGGCCCGGCCTCGAAGGCGACCGGCAGGGCCTGCCACGCGCCTCGCGCGCCCTCCGCGACGGCGCCTTTCCATTCGTGGGCGTAGCCGCTCATCTTCGGCTCGGTGCCGCGGTACACCATCGAGACGCTCGCGATGCCCAGGCCACGCGCCTCGCGCACCGCGTCGATCGCGGTGTTGCCGCCGCCGATGACGAGGCAGTGAGAGACCTTCGACAGGTCGAGCTTCTCGAGCTTCATCCGCTCGATCCAGTCGACCGCGCCGTGGACGCCGGGCAGATCCTCACCGGGTACGCCGAGCCGGGTGTCGGCCCCGAGGCCCGCGCCGAAGAACACCGCGTCGTGGGCCTTCTCCAGCTCGGCGAGGCCGAGGTTCTCGCCGATCGTGACGCCGGTCTGGAGCTCGATGCCGCCGATGCCCAGCACCCAGTCGACCTCCTCGAGGCTGCGGTCGGCCTTCATCTTGTAGGGCGCGACACCGGTGGTGTTGAGCCCGCCGATGGCGGCGCGTTTCTCGTAGATCTTCACGCGGTGCCCGAAGCGCCTGAGCTCGTGCGCGCAGGCGAGGCTCGCCGGGCCCGCGCCCACGAGGCCCACCGACTTGCCCGTGTCGGCGCCGGCCTCGAAGAAGCGCCACCCAGCCTCGTAGGCGCGGTCGGTCGCGTAGCGCTGCAGCTTGCCGATCTGGATCGGCGGCATGCCCATGTGGTTGTAGACGCAGTCGCCCACGCAGAGCACCTCCACGGGGCAGACCCGCGCGCAGCTCATGCCGAGGATGTTCGACTCGAAGATCGTGTGCGCGGAGGCCTCGACGTTGTCGGTCGCGATCTTCCGGATGAACTGCGGGATGTCGATGCTCGTGGGGCAGGCCTTGATGCACGGGGCGTCGGTGCAGAAGAGGCAGCGGTTCGCCTCGACGATGGCCTGGTTCTTCGTGAGCGCCGGCTTCTTGTCCTCGAAGCTCGCTTCGGATCGCTCTGGGCTCAGCCGCGATGTCATGTCTCCTCCGGGGGCGGTGTCGCCCGGCTGCCGTCTTGCGGTCGCGCCTGCCCAAGCTCGGGGCAGCAAGCGCTCGAACCGAGCCGAGGACGATACGCGAAGGATCCTCGGCTTGACCAGGGCTGCGCTCGGTGGGCGGCGCGACGCGCTGCGCAAGGGGACGGGGTGCGTGGGCGGCTCGAGCGACGGGTCGGGGCGGAGACCGCACAGCTCGCTCGCTCGGGGCGCGCGGAGGGAGAGAGCCTAGGCGGCGAGCGGCCCGGCGATGGCGCGCCGGTCCCCTGCGTACCGATTTGGGACGGCCGGGAGCGCTAGGGCGGCGGTGGCGATCGATCGTTGAAGCACGTTCGCGGGCCTCGTTGCGCAAACGCGAGGCCTCGCGCGCAGCTTCTGCGGCGACGCGTGTCTCGCGATGTCTGGACGTGTGCGCGCAGGTGAAAGCATGAGGGTGACCGGGAAACCCCTTGCTGCTTCGACCGGGTTTGGGGCGCGCTTCGGGCTCTGGGCTGACCCAAGCGAGTGAACACGCCGCCGCGGTAGGTGCTCGGAGCGGCTGACCGCGGCGTTGGCCGGAGGTTTGCAGACCGAGCGACTTCACTACTTCGGCGTGCAGCTCGCGCCACCCACACGAACCAAGCTCCCGAGAGGGGAGGAGGGGAACATGGCGATCCATTCGACACCATGGGCGCGAGGCGCGCTGTTCGCGCAGCTCGCGCTCCTAGGCGCGGCCTGCGCCGACGAGGCGCCCGCGCCTCGCGACACCGAGGCGATCGGGAGCTCTCAGTTCGCGATCTTCACCAACGGCGGCTTCGAGAGCGGGTCCATCGGCTCGCCTCCGACGGACTGGACCGTCCAGACCTTTCTCAACTACGGGACCGCCGTGAACCCCACGACGGTTGCCCAGCTCAACCTGCAGAGCGGCGGCACGGCGTACACGTACAAGGTCGGCGGCACGGAGCTCTCGCAGCCCGACCCGCAGCTCGGCACCAACGCTTCACTCCGCTTCCCCCGCTTCGGGACCGGAGCGGCGGTGCTCAATACGCGCGACACGAGCACGATGGGGTCGAACAACGTCAACTCGATGAGGCAGACGATGACGCTCGGGGCGGGCGACGTCGACCCTCTCGACGGCAAGATCCACGTGCGCTTCGCGGTCGCGCCGGTGCTCAACAACCCGAGCCACCCAGCCGACGCGCAGCCTTACTACTTCGTCGAGCTCAGAAACCTCACGAACGGCACCACGCTCTACCAGGACTACAACGCGAGCGCGCAACCCGGCATCCCGTGGAAGACGGTCGGCTCGAACTTCTACACCGACTGGCAGCTCGTCGACATCGCGCCCACCAGCACCCAGGCGAAGTTCGGTGATCAGATGGAGCTTCGGCTCATCGCAGCGAGCTGTGCCTACGGTGCGAACACGCACTTCGGGCGCCTCTACGTCGACGGTGTGGGCAGCACCGTGCCCGGCCTCTTCGTGAGCGGCACGGGCCCCGCGGCTGCCAACGCAGGCAGCGACATCACCTACACCCTGGCCTACAACAACGGCGGGACGGGCTCGGCTGCGAATACGCAGGTGGTGTTCAACACCCCCGCGAACACGACCTTCCAGACCTCGTCGGGTGGCAGCTGCGCCGGGCTCTCGGCGGGGCAGACGGGCGCGCTCACGTGCACGCTGGGTCAGGTCGACCCTGGGCAGAGCGGAAACTTCACGGTGACGGTGCGCATCAACCCTGCGGCCACGGGCACGGTCACGCTCGGCAACTACGACATCCGCGCGACGGGCGTACAGCCGCTGCTCGGACCGAAGGTGCTCACGACGGTCACCCAGAACGTGACCTACGCGAACCTCGGCATCACCAAGACGAACGGCGTCGGTGGCGTCGCCTGGGGACAGCCCGTGTCCTACACCGTCGTGGCGAGCAACGCGGGCCCCTCGGCCGTCTCGGGCGCGACCGTGACCGACACGATGCCTGCGCAGCTCACGGGCGCGTCGTGGACCTGCGCGGGAGCGGGCGGCGGGACCTGCCCGGCCTCGGGTAGCGGCAACATCAACGCTGCGGTGAACCTCCCCGTCGGAGGCACCGCGACCTTCACGATCACCGGCAACATCGTCGCCGGCAGCGGCACCGGCTCGATCACCAACACGGCCTCGGTCTCGCTCCCCTCAGGCTCGAGCGATCCCGACACCTCGAACAACGCCGCTGCGGACACCGATCCCATCGGCGAGCTGCGGACGATCAATCTGACCAAGATCGGCAACGGCCAGGGCACGGTGGTCAGCGTTCCCGCCGCCATCAACTGCGCCAACGGCTGCGTGAGCGCGAGCGGCGCCTTCCTCCACGGCTCACAGGTCATCCTCAGCGCGAACCCGGCGCTCGGACACACCTTCGCGGGGTGGGGAGGCGGCGGCTGCACGGGCACGGGCAACTGTACCGTCACGATCACGAGCGACCTCAACATCGTCGCGAACTTCACCTCGCCGCTTGCGAACAACGGTGACGCGTGCACGGCTGGCGCCGAGTGCGGCAGCGGCTTCTGCGTCGACGGCGTGTGCTGCAACACCGCCTGCGGCGGCGGCGCAGCCGACTGTCAGGCCTGCAACCTGAGCGGCAGCGCCGGCTCCTGCTCGCCGCTGCCCGCGAACACCGAGTGCCGCGCGGCGAACGGTGTTTGCGACGTGGCCGAGACCTGCAACGGCTCGAGCCCGAGCTGCCCGGCCGATGGCTTCGCGGCGGCGTCGACCGAGTGTCGCGGCGCCACGGGCGCCTGCGATGCGGCCGAGTTCTGCACCGGCGCCAGCGCGGCCTGCCCGGCCGACGCGGTGCTCGCGGCGAACACCGAGTGCCGCGCTTCGAACGGCCTCTGCGACGTCGCCGAGAGCTGTGACGGCTCGAGCAAGGCCTGCCCGAACGACAGCTTCGTGGCCGCCGGCACGGTGTGCAACCCGGCGTCGGGCCCTTGCGACGTCGCCGAGCTCTGCACCGGCGCGAGCGCTGCGTGCCCTGTCGACCTCGTCGTGAACGCGGGCGTCGAGTGCCGCGCCTCGAACGGCGATTGCGACGTGGCGGAGAGCTGCGACGGCTCGAGCAAGGCCTGCCCGAACGACGTCTTCCTCGCCGGTGGCACGACCTGCCGCGCAGCGAGCGGCGTATGTGACCTCGCCGAGCTCTGCACCGGCTCGAGCGCGGCGTGCCCTGCCGACGCGGTGGCGAGCGCCGGCACCCAGTGCCGCGCCTCGAACGGCGTCTGCGACGTGGCCGAGAGCTGCGACGGCGCCGCGAAGGCCTGCCCCTCGGATGGCTTCGTCGCCGCCGGGACCTCGTGTGGAGCAGCGAGCTGCTCGGGCGGTACGGCGACCCTCGCCGTGGCGTGCACCGGGTCGGCGGCGAGCTGTCCGACGGCGGGCACCCAGTCGTGCGACACCTACGTGTGTGGCCCGACCGCCTGCCTCGACTCCTGCGTCGACGGGAGCCAGTGCTCGAACGGCAACTACTGCGAGGGTGGTAGCTGCGTGCCCGAGAAGCCCAACGGCGAGGCCTGCACCTCCGACCTCTCCTGCGGTAGCGGTAGCTGCGTCGACGGCGTGTGCTGCAACACGGCCTGCGACGGGCAGTGTGAGGCTTGCGACGTGGTGGGCTCGGTGGGCACCTGCACCGCGGTGAGCGGCGCGCCGCACGGCAGCCGCGCTGCCTGCGCCTCGGACAGCTCGCTCTGCGGTGGCAGCTGCGACGGCGTCACCACGACGGCGTGCACTTACCCGAGCAGCACCACACCGTGCCGCGACGCGAGCTGCGCCAGCGGCACGGCGACGCTCGCCGCGACCTGCGACGGCGCGGGCTCCTGCGGAGCGCTCCAGCAGCAGGCCTGTGCGCCCTACCTCTGTGGGCCGACGGCCTGCGCGGGTGACTGCACGCTCAACTCCGACTGCGTCGGTGACAACTACTGCAGCGGTGGCGTGTGCGTGCCCGAGAAGCCCAACGCCGACGCCTGCTCGAACGACTTCGAGTGTGGCTCCGGCGAGTGCGTCGACGGCGTGTGCTGCAACACGGCCTGCGACGGTCAGTGCGAGGCCTGCGACGTCGTCGGCTCGGTCGGGACCTGCGCGCCGGTCAGCGGTGCACCTCACGGTACGCGCCCGAGCTGCGCCACGGACGGCTCGCTCTGTGGCGGCAGCTGCGACGGCGCTCTCACCAGCGCCTGCACCTATCCCTCCGTCTCGGTCCTGTGCCGAGGCGCGGCTTGCGACGCGGGCGTCGCCACGGTGGAGGCCTTCTGCACCGGCACCGGCAGCTGCCCCGTGGAGCAGCTCGTCGACTGCACGCCCTACCTCTGCGGTACCGACGCATGCGACGGTGACTGCCAGATCGATGCGGAGTGCGAGAGCGGCTTCTACTGCGCGGCGGGGGTGTGCGTCGGCGAGAAGGAGCCGGGCGAGGTCTGCGGCGCCGGCAACGAGTGCGCCTCCGGAAGCTGCGTCGACGGCGTGTGCTGCGACACGGCTTGCGGCGGCCAGTGCGAGGCCTGCGACGTGGCGGGCTTCGAGGGTACGTGCACGGCGGTCCAAGGTGCTCCGCACGGCGCGAGGGCGGCCTGCGCCGACGACCTCTCGGGTTGCGGTGGTACCTGCGACGGCAACGACCGCGACGCATGTGCGTACCCCGGGGCGGCGGTGGTCTGCAGGGGCGCGGCTTGCGCGGAGGGGGTCGCCACGGTCGAGGCGAGCTGCGACGGCGCGGGCGCCTGCCCCGAGCAAGAGCTCGTCGACTGCGGAGAGTACCTCTGCGGTGAGACCGCCTGCCTCGGTCAGTGCCAGCTCGACGGAGACTGCGTCGAGGGCTTCTTCTGCAGCGGCGGCATCTGTGCGCCGGAGCAGGAGAACGGCGAGAGCTGCGGCGGCGACAACGCCTGCGCGAGTGGGTTCTGCGTGGACGGCGTGTGCTGCAATGCGGCTTGCGACGGCCAGTGCGCCGCATGCGACGTGGTGGGCTCGGTCGGCGAGTGTGTCGCCTCGACCGGCGCACCCAAGAACGGGCGCCCGGCCTGCGATGGCCAGGGCACCTGCGCGGGCAGCTGCGACGGCGTCTCGATGGACGCCTGCAGCTATCCTGGGAGCTCGGTGAGCTGCGGCGACGCGAGCTGCACCGAGGGGCGCGCGACGCCGGAGGCGACCTGCGACGGCGCCGGGCAGTGCGGCCAGGTCACCGCGTCGCTCTGCGCGCCCTTCGCCTGCGCTGACACGGTGTGCGCGGAGAGCTGCACCAGCGAGAGCGACTGCGCGAACGGGCTCGCTTGCGTCGATGGGGCATGCGTCCCCTCGACGGGTGAGGGAGGCGGAGGCGTGGGTGGTGGCGACACCGAGGAGGAGTTCAGCTTCTCGGGCGCCGGCTGCGCCTGCACCGTGGGTGCTCGCGACGAGCAACCCACCGGCGTGATCGCCGCGCTCGCCGGCCTGGCGCTCGCCGCGCTGCGCCGAAGGAAGCGCGCCGCCTGAAGTCGGGCCCCTGAGGGTCTGAGCTGGAAGGCCCTGCCACCCCACGGTGGCGGGGCCTTCGAGCGTCCGGCGGTGAGTGAAGAATCGCGAGCTGGCTACCCTGCGACCAAGTGTCACATTCCACGGGCCCGACGGTGGGCTAGCGTCTCAGCTCGGTCCACACGCACCACGGAGTGATCATGATCCGCCACGCCAGCTACCTCTCTGTCGCCAGCCTCCTCGTACTGTCCTCGCT
>CALKVW010000196.1 GCA_938004785.1 uncultured Polyangiaceae bacterium | reverse complement strand
ATCGTGCTCGCGCGCCCGCCGCTCGGGAGCTTGCTGAGCTCGGCGGCGAGCAGCTCTGCCGAGCGCGGCGTGCGCGCGTGACCGAGGCCGTACAGCGCGGCTTCGGCGCGGGCGTCGCCACCCTGCGCGAGCTGTCCGAGCAGGCGCACCGCGTCGCTGGTGCCGAGCTTGCCGTAGGCTGCGGCCGCTGCGCGCAGCACCGGCGCCTCGAGCGAGGGGCGCTCGAGCACCGCGCGCAGCACGGGCGCGCTCGCAGGGTCGCGGTGCGAGCCTACGGCCTCGAGCAGACCGACGCGCCACGCGAGCCACGCCGACTCGCTGAGGCCCGCGGGCGGGGAGGCAGGCACCGGCGCCTGGCGCCCGAGGCCGGCGTCGAGCGCGATCGCCTCGAGCAGCGCGGGCACGCTGCGTGGACCGAGGTCCTTGAGCGGCCTCGAGAGCGGGGCGTAGGGGCCACGCTTCTGGGCGTCGAGCCTGGGCAGCTCGGCGCGCAACGCGTCGCGCGCGGCGAAGCTCGCCGCCTCGGTGCCGCGGGCCTGGGCGACGAGCGCCTCGAGGGCTTTGGCGTCGGCCGGGGCGAGCTCGCTCGGACCGACGAGCGCGCCGGCCGCTCCGGCGCCGGTCGTGCCGAAGAGCGCCGCGAGCCCGAGGCCGAGCGAGAGCAGGGTCGCTCGGCCGATCAGGCGTCGCGCGGAAGAGCGGGTGAAGAGGGGCATGGCGGCGTGGCTCGGGGGCGAGGAGGGGCTTTTCATGGCGCTCTGGTCGGGTGTGCGGCGTGCGCGGCTCACGGCGTACCTCCCCACCAGTACACGTCGGTCGGCACCTTGCGCCGAGTGTTGGAGCCGCAATGAACCTCGCCGTCGAGCGCGTGGTAGAGGTCCCAGTTCTCGATGAAGCTCACGTCCACGCCGATGGGCGCGAGCGCGTCCTCGAGCTGCTTCTCGAAGGCGTCGCGCCCGTCGACCACCGGGCCCCAGGGTTTGGGCGCGCCGAAGTGGCTGCTCGAGAGCACGATGCCGTTCACCACGCCCGGCTGGTGCGCGATGAGGTAGCCGTCGTAGGAGCCGAAGAGGTGCGCCCCGGAGACGATCTCCGCGTCGCTCACGCCGGCGACCGAGGCGAGCATCGCGAGCTGGTCGGCCGTGTGCACGGCGGCCCAGGCCGAGTCGTTCATGACGTCGATGTCGTCGAGCATCGCGCTCACGGTCGTCTGCGCGCTCACGTTGCCGTACCAGCGTTTGCCCTTGAACACGACGAGGCTGCCGCCGCCGTCGGCCTCGATCGCCTCGAAGATCGCCCGCGCCATCGTCGGATCCGAGGCGAGCACGACCCAGCCACGCGCGCTCGGCGCCGGCAGGAAGGAGAGCGTCTCGTCGATGTGGCTGACGAGCAGCCAGGAGGTGTCGGCCCACACCGGCAGCTGCGCGCTCTGCGCGTCGACCATGCGATCGAAGCTCTTGTCGGGGTAGTAGTCCGGCGTGCCGCCGCGGAAGACGCGCCCCATCGGGTAGCTCTTGCCCGCGTGCGAGAACGGCGGGATCGTCTCGAAATTCCCGAAGGAATTGAGCGTGTCCATGTAGTTGGAGTGGCTCGGGTCGAACTGCACCGCGGCGGCGATGTCCGGCCCGCGCAGGCCGAAGACGACGCGCCCGGCGGAGCGCAGCTGCCCGCCGGTGTGGTTCGCGGAGCGGAAGTTCACGTCGATGGCGTGCGGCTCGCCGCCCGGACCGGGCATCGCCATGTACGCCGTCTCGAAGTAGTCCTGGTTCCACTGATCGTTCACGTTGAAGGTCGTGAGCGTGGAGACGGGCACGGCGGCCTCGTTCATCGAGGCCTGCAGGTCGGTGCGGAAGACCTGCGAGCCCGAGTAGTTCATCGCTGACGCGAAGATCTGCTCGGCCGGGTCGAGGTGGTGACGGAAGAGCACCGGCGCGACGCGCATGCGCACCGTGTCGCTCGCCATGCCGATCGCGCCGCTCGCCCCCGTGCCGCCGTCGACGAGCAGCGTGAGGTCGACGTAGCCGTCCCACTGCGAGGCGTCGCGCACGATGTCGGTGGCCTCGATCGCGAGCTCCACGCCCGCCACGAGCTCGGCCTGCCCGAGCGTGTCGGTCTCCGGGTGGAAGACCACGAAGGCGTCGCTCGCGTCGCGCTTGAAGAGGCGCACCTTGGCCGTCGCGGGCGAGACGAGGATGTGCGCGCTCGCGTCGCTCGGCGCGGCCGCCCAGGGCGCCGTGCGCAGCCTGGCGAGATCGAGCAGGTCGGCCGGGCCGTTGACGACCTCGTCGGCGGCGTCGAAGCAGCCGGCGAGCGTCGCGTCGTTCGGGTTGCCGCTCGTGGGGCAGGCGTCGAGATCGTCGTCGATGTTCGCGAGGAAGACGGCGCCGTGCGTCGCGCCCCAGGTGTGCTCGTCGGCGTCCTCGCTCGGGTCGTCGAGAGACACCACGCCGTCGCGGTCGTTGTCGGCGCGCAGATCGACGACGGGCGCTTCGGCCGCGCAGCTCGGGGTCTGGCCGTCGCAGTCCTCGTCGGCCGTGGTCGCGCAGTTCTCGACCTGCGGCACGACCTGCCCCTGACAGGGCCCGTAACCTGAGCCGAAGGCGTCGCAGCGACGCGTGCCGCCCCTGCAGAGCCCGACGTTCTCGGTGCCCTGCGGGCCCTCGTAGCAGTCGACCTCCTCGCCGGGCACGCAGCTGCAGCCCGCGTTCGCTTCGTCGGCGGTGCCGTCGCAGTCCTCGTCGATGCCGTCGCCGCAGGTCTCCTCCCGCGGGCGCACGTCGCCGACGCATGCGCCCCAGCCGAGCCCGTCGGCGTCGCAGCTGCGGGCGCCACTCCGGCAGAGCCCGACGCCGAGGGTGCCGTTCGGCCCGCCGTAGCAGGGCTCGGTGTCACCAGGCGTGCAGATCGGCGTCGCGCCGGTGCTCGTCGAGGTCGTCGTGCTGGTGGCGCTCGTCGCACCTCCTTCGCCGCCTCCTCCTCCTCCCTGCGAGGAGCTCGAGGCGCTCGATTCGTCGTCGCCGCAGGCGACGAGACCGAGCAGACAGAGGGCGATCACGACAGGGGAGCTGGGTCGAAGCATGGATCCTCACGCGCCCGCGCCCCCCAGCGCGAGACCGCTCGGGAGCGTCGCTGGCGCGCCGGTCGAAGGCAAGCGCGCTCGGCGCGCCCGAGATCAAAGTGGATCGAACTGACGCGCCGCGTAGCGCGCCAGCGTGACGCTCGGGTCAGCCGAGCTCGGGAACGGCGAACGCCCCGCCATGGAGGCGAGGCGCACCGAAAGGCGGGATCTTGGTGGGTCGACAGGGGCTCGAACCGCCGCAAGTTATTGAAACCACAATGGTTTCGAGCGATACTCTGCCATCGCTACCCCCCGAATTCCGCGAGAATCGCGGGGTATGCGAAACCCGCGGCAGAACGCCGCGGCAGAACGATGGAACCCTTTGTGGCCCTGTCGACCCTCTACCCGATGCAGCCCCAACGATGCTCGAGGCGATTGGCCTAGCGCTCGCCGCCGCCGCCCGTGAAGGCCGCCCCGACGTGGTCGCCGAGCTCGCCGCGATCGCCGCGCGCGTGACCGGAGAGGAGCGGCGCGCCGGGCTCGAGCGCGCCGGGGTTCCGATGCTCGGCGCCGTTCACGTTCGGGGGCGCACGCTGCTCGAGCCGTAGCGGTCGGGCTTCGCCCTGGGCGCCGACGAGCTCGACGCCGAGGGCGGGAAACGACCCGCCATGAGGAAGGGACACAACATCATGGACACGACCACAGAGCACGAGAATCTCAACTGCAACTCCGGCGCCCTTGCCGAGGCACACGGCGCACTGTTCCAAGCGCTCGGCGAGCTCGCCGCCGCGCTCGACGCCGCGAACGACACCCTCGCCGCTAAAGCAGTGCGCGATCGCATCGTCGACACCATCGCCCACGTCGGCAACGCTCGGCGCTGCCTCATCGCCGCCGTGCGCGAGGTCTGCCCCGAAGTCGAAGGCCTCACGCTCGCCGCCGATGCCGCGGTGACTGGACGTGCAGCGTGAACACGAAGAAGACGAAGGCGAAGATCGGGGACGCGGCGTCGCTCGAGGCGGTGGCTGGCCAGTTCCGCGTGATCTCGGCGGTGGTGGCATCGCAAGGGCCGCGCACGCCCGAGCGCGTGGCGCTGCTCCGCGAGTGCATGCGGGGCGTGCTTATGGCGCGCGGCATTGACGCGAAGGGCATCGAGCTCGAGCTCGATGCCTTCGACGCAGCGCTCGCGGCCTAGTAGCCTCGACACAAGAGCGAGGGCCGCGGCGTTGGTAGCGCCCGGCCCTCGTGGCCACGCACGCGGGAAGGGACCGCGCGACGATGACGACGAAGAAGCTACGGCCGGGGGAGCAACCGAGCAAGGCCGCGCCCGAGATGGGCGAGCTCGAGGCCGTGCTCGCGCTCGTGGCCGCCACCATGGAGCGCTCGCCGCTGTTCGAGCGCGTCGTGGCCCCACCCGTGCTCGACGATGCGACCGCGCTGGAGCTGCTCGGGCGACTCCGCCGCTCGAAGTCGCACTGCGCCCCAGCGCCGACGGTGGAGGATCTCGAGCGTGCACGTTCGGTGCTACGTGGCGTAGCGCTCGAGCTGCTGATCGGACACGACGCCGGGCTTGCGCGCATGGCCGATGCTTCGGTGGGGATCGACACACGAGCCGGGTGCTGGCGCGCGGTCGAGGCCGCCGTTCGCCTGGGCGTCGAGAGCTGGGCCGACGAGAAGCCGATCGCGCACGTGGCGTGGCTTGTCGCCGAGCTCGCCCGACCCGCTGTGGCACGCCTCGCCGAGCTCGACGGACATAGCGCCGCGCGAGACGCGCTCGAGGCCGACATCTTCGCCGCCAAGCTCGAGGCGCTGCTCTGCTCTGCGGGCGCAGAGTCGAAGATCGTCGCGTGGCTGACCGCTCGTACGGTGGACGCGGTTCGCATGGAACGGAGCCGCGCGCGCCGGGGTGTAACCTCGACATAACGGGGATGTTCGTAGCTTGACGGCTCGGCCTTGCCGCACCGTTGCGACACCATGCAACGCGCCGCAAGCATCGATCCGGGGGCGGTCTACCGTCTCGCGGGAACCGCAGGCTGCGACCCGCGAACCGCGCGCGGGTGGCTCACCGGCCGCAACGTCAAGGGGTGGAGCCTCGCCGCGCGGCTCGAGATCGCCGCCGAGCAGCTCGGGATCGAGCGGTCCGGCCGATGAGCCTCTCAGCTGTTCTCCGAGCGCAAGCGCGCGTGCTCGAGGCCCTCGCCGCCGAGTTAGAGCAGCTCGAGCGCGCGACCGCTGCCCCCTCGCCGGAAGCATGGTTCGCCGTCGGTCGGCCGCACGCTGACCTCGGCTGCTCGTCGGGGGAGCTGCCCGCCGCGGTGAAGCGCGGCGAGCTCGTGGCGACGACCAGCGGGCGCCGCGTGCTCGTGCGCCGCGGTGACGTTCTCGCGTGGCTCGAGCGCCGCGCGGCGCGCCGGACTGACGTAGCGACGCCGGCGACGGCCGATCCGCTGGCCGCCACCGCCTCGAAGCTCGGGCTACGTCTCGTGGGCGGGCGCGCGTGAGCTCGAACTGGGGACCCGTCGCGGTGCTCTCGGCGATGCGCGCGGGCGCGCTGCCCCCGACGTTGGGGGCGCTCGAGCGCGTCGTGCTCGTCGTGATGGCGGACTTCCAGGGTGAGAGCGGCGAGGCCTGGCCGTCGATGGAGTCGCTGGCGAAGGCTTGCGGCTGCTCGACGAACGCAGCGCGCGCCGCGGTTCAACGTCTGGTGAGTCACGGCGTGCTCGCGCGTGGCGACCGGGCCGCCCTCGCACGCCGACTTGGCCGCAAGCCTCAGGAGACCCCCGTTCCCTACGTGGTGGAGGTCCATCCGGTGGAGGTCCATCCGGTGGAGGTCCAAACCATGGATCTCCACCGCGTGAGCGCTGCCCCTCCAGGAGATGGACCTCCTGGTACTCCAGGAGATGGACCCGATCCACTCACTGATCCACTCAGGGATCCACCCATAGAGAGGGCGCGCGAGCGCGCCGCCTCGACCTCGAGGCCCTCCGGGGTGGCGAAGGCGAAGACGGAGCCGAAGCGGAAGAGCTCGGCGCCACCTGCAGACGATGCCGCCGCGCTCGCCGCATGGCTCGCCCGCTGGGACATCCCGTCGCCCGAGAGCGATCGCGTGGTCGCCCACTTCCTCGACCACCACCGGGCGAAGGGCTCGACGTTCCTCGACTGGGCCGCCGCGTGGCGGACGTGGCGAGCGCGCGAAGCAGACTTCGGGGGGCGGACGCGCGGGCCGATTCGCCAGCAGGGCGCCGCCTGCGAATGGCCAGTGACGGTGCTCGGCGACGACGACCAGGGCGCAGCGCCGCCCATGTACCCGCGCCGCTTGCCGAAGCGCCAGCAAGGCGCCGCGTACACGGTGCCCGTGCTCGGAGGTGGAACGTGGGACTGAAGAAGCGCGAGGGCTGGACCGACGACCAGATCGAAGTCGAGGTGGAGCGCGCGCACCGCGCCATCGCCGCGTTCAGGCCGTTCTCGAGCGCGATGCGCGAGGCCGTGCGTCGCTACGGGCGGAAGCCCTCCGACGCGCGCGAGGGCGCGTTGTGGTTCGCACGTGTCGCGTTCGACCCTGAGCTTCCCGCCCACCTGCGCGTCCATGCGCTCGATGCGGTCGCCGAGCTGGTCGAGCTCGAGCGACACGCCGCCCGGGCTGAGCTGCTCGTGGAGCTGCGCGAGCGCCGATCGGTGGCGCCGTGCTGAGGCACGAGCTCGAAGGCGCGCGCGCTCGAAGGCTCACCCGGGCCGAGCTCGCACCGCGCGACGTGGCGTGCGTCTGCAGCGTCGCCGAGCTGGCCGCGGTCGGCTGCGCGTGCGCCGCGCGCCGTGGCGCTGGCGTGCCCTCGGACGATGCTCGGGTCGACCTGGACGAGCGACGCCAGGAAGGGCCCTTCACGGCCCGGGAAAGACTGGACCGGCCCCGTAGCGGGTCGGAGCGGCTGGCCGGGCTCGCCCCGGCCGGGCTGGCAGAGGGCCAGCGGAACGGCACCGGCGCGAACAACATGCGTGCTGGTCGGCTCGACAGTCGAGCCGGGGAGGGAGCGGTCGTTGATGGCGGTCCCGCTTCCTCCCGTCGTTCGCCCCTTCGGGGGCCCGTTTTTCAAAGCCGGGGCGGCATGCCTACCCGAGTGGGCGGGCCTGCCAGCGCGAGACCAACTCGAAAACACATCTTTACGGAACCACGGGTGGAAACGTGACCTTGACGGCACCTAGCGACCGCATCGACGCGATCATCTTCGAGCATCGGTCGAAGCGGCACACGCTCCAGACCACGCAAAAAGCCCTCGAAGCTGAGGGGTACCGGCTCGGGCTCTCTCGAATCTCGGAGCGGAGCCGAGCCCTCGGAATCGCGCGCGAGTTCTTCCGTCCAGTTGCGCCAAACGCGCCCCGGGAAGTTCCAGTGGTGCCAGCTTCGGTCTGCCTCGGAGGCGAAGTCGACGCCGCCTTCCGCGACTTCGAGCGCTCCCTGGAAGGGCTGCACCGCGACTTCGCGAAGCTCCACAACGTGCTCGCGCGGAGCGTGCGCCCGTGAGCATCCGAGACTGCCGCGCGTTGCCTGCTGCCGAGCTGGACTTCCGCGAAGCCCTCGAAGGCGTCGACCCTGCGCACCCTTCGACCCTCGACTTGCTGCTCGTCGTGACGGGCCTCGACGCTGCGCTTGCTGAGCGCTGCCTCTCCCGGCTGGACGACCACGCGAGGCAGCGGAGAGCCCGGGTGCGGCTCGAGCTCTGCACCGAGTTGGACGGCGAGCCGTTCGAGCTGCCCGACCTCCCCGACCTGGAGCCGAGCCGATGACGTACCCCGAGACGATGGTCCGCATCCGCGAGGCGTTGCGCGTGCTCGGCTGCGAGCACGCGGGCGAGCTCCACGACGCCGAGGCCGTGGCCGCCGCGAAGACCTACTTGCTCACCGGGGCCATGCCGGAGCGGCGTGTCCCTTCCACCTACAGCCGACCGCCTCGAATGCGCGACCCGCGTTCGAGGATCTGAGGACCCCATGCCCAAGATGACGTCCGGCCGATACCCCGGCGCCCACTACGGCGAGACCTTCACCGAGATCGTTCCCACCAAAGGACCCCCCAAGATGACCAAGCAAGCCACCCAGGCCGCCGAACCGAGCGCGTCGCCGTTCAGCGAAGAAGACTTCGCCAAGATCGGGATCGCTCTCGGCAACATCGACGCGGCCTTGCTCGACCTCGGGATCGCCGAGGCCGACCTCCCCAACGATCCGCTCGAGCTCGTGAAGTTCGCCGCAGCGGTGGCCGCCGAGCAGAAGGCCGCCTCGCTCGCGGGCCAGCGCATCCCCAAGGGCGCGCGGTCGCCGCTCCGCCGCAACGCGCTCGGCCTCTCGCAGCGCGAGCTCGACATGTGCCGCGAGAAGAAGCTCGACCCCGCGGCCTATGTCGCCAAGCGCGCCGCCATGAAGGCGCGCAGCCCGAAGGGCGGGGCGCGATGAACACCAACGACTGGCCCCCCGTCGCCGAGCCTGCCGTCGCCAACGCCGCGCGTGAGCGCGGCCCGGCCAAGCTGCCGGTCAACGCCGAGAAGGCGCTCGAGCGAGCTCGGGCCGACGCCGCCATCGTCGAGAAGCTCGTGGCGAAGGCATCCGAGACGAGCGCCGTGCCCCCAGTGGCGGACGCTCTCGCTGCCTTCGTCGCCGAAGCCCGGGCCGTGCTCGCGAAGGTGGCCCAGGCCATCGAGGTGGCCGACGCGCTCGACGCCTACCGCGCACGCCACGCCGAGGCTCACGCCGCCGTCGCAGCACTCGGCGCTCGGAAGATCGAGGTGAGCGACGATCCCGACGTCGGAGACGTTGCCTTCGCCGAGCTCGTCGCCGAGTTCGAGCGCCAGAAGGCAACCCAAGCGCGGCTCAAGATCGCGATCGGCAAGGCGACCGGGCTCCACCCCGACCTTCGGCTCAAGCTTCCTCGCCAGCTCGTCGCGGCGCACAAAGCTGGGGAGCTCGACGCCGAGCGCGATGCGCTCGAGCTCTTGCAGCACGGCCAGGTGACGAAGCTTAGGCCGCTGCCCGGTCGCTCTCGCCGAGACCGGCTCGCCGCGCTGGCTGGCTACGTCGCCGGACTCGCCGACGCTGCGACCGTCGTCGCGTCGCATCCATGGCCCTCGGACCCAGCACGATCCGCGATGGCCAAAGCCTTCGACGCGGCGACGAGCAAGCGCCTCGTGGCGCAGGCTGAAGTACTGGCGCGGGGGGCGGGCTCGTGAGCGGGCACGTGTCAGCGTGGCGCGATCTGCTCGTGGCTGAGGGCATCCTCTCGCCAGCGACCGAGCAAGCGGAGCTCGACCCGCGCGACCGAGCGACACCCGAGCGCCAGGTCGAGACGTGGCTCGCGCGGTGTCACCCCGAGCTGAAGACCCTCCGAATCGAAGAAGGCCGCCGAGAGGTGGCAGAGAGCGAGGCGCGCCATGTCCGCGGCTGACTTCATCCTGGACATCGAACAACGCATCAAGGGCGACGCAGCGACAGAGCTCGAGAGGACACAAGCCGCGTTCGATGCGGCCGCGGGCGCCATGAAGCGCTTCGAGCGCGACCAGATGAGCGCCGACAAGGCCTTGGCCGCGCTCGCCCCTCGCCTCGACGAGGTGAAGGGCAAGATGGCCAGCGCGATGGAGGCGGGCGATGGGAAGGCGTTCTGGAAGGCCGCGGGCGAGATGGAGAAGCTCGAGGCGCGCCAGCGGTCCCTCGCCGAGAAGTCCGCCGCCGCCGCTGCGGGCTTCGCCGAGCAGGCTCGCGCGGCCGAGTCGGCGGGCGGCGCCCTCGCCGAGTTCGCTGCTCAGCAACGGGCGGCGGCGCAAGCCGCGGGTGCCGCGGCAGACGAGGCCAAGGCGCTGGCCGAGCAACAGAAGCGCCTCGAGGGCGAGGCGAAGGCGCTCGCCCAGCAACAGGCGGACCTCGAGAGGCACACGCTCGCCGCCTCGCGCGCGTCCGCCGAGCAAGCCCGGACGATGCAGCAGCAGCAGGCGAAGGCGATCGCCGAGGTGGACCAGCGCATGCAGCGCATGAACGACACGGCCAAGGTCGCCGCGGTCGCGATGCTCGCCGTCGCCGCCGTCGCCGCGAAGGCCGCGTGGGAGGCCGCCAAGTGGGTCGGGGCGATCGTCTTCGCGAAGAAGGCCGCCGAGCTCGAGAAGCTCTCGGGCCGCCTCAAGAAGAACTTCGGCGACATCTTCGGCGGGCTGAATCTCGAGCCCATCATGGCCGGGCTTGGCCGGCTGGTTGACTTCTTCGACACGAGCACCGCGAGCGGGAAGGCGCTCAAGGCGCTGTTCGAGGGCATCTTCGGTCCGCTCGCCGCGAACGCGGAGGGGGTGTTCCAGAAGGTCGAGCGCCTCATGCTCGGGATGGTGATCGGCGCGCTGAAGATCGGGATCGCCGTGAAGCAAGCCGCCGCCGCGTTCGACTTCGAGCTCGGCGCGTTCGAGAACTGGCCCGACGTGGGCAAGGTCGGCGAGCTCGTGGCTTATGCCGTGGTCGGCGCGTTCGCTGCTATGGCGGCCGTCGTCGCTGCAGCGGCCTACCCGTACTACTCGGTGATCAACGCGATCGCCCAGCTGCAGGCGGCGTGGAGCGCCGGCAAGGTGGCGATGGACGAGTTCGTCACCCAGGTGGGGATCGTCTGGTCGAGGCTCGACTTCGGGCAGATCGCGAGCGACCTGATCGACGGCTTCGTGAAGGGCATCAAGGACGGGGCGAGCAGGGCGGTCGGCGCCATGTCCGAGCTCGCCACTTCGGTGTCGGGCGCCTTCACGCTCCCGATGAAGATCAACTCGCCCTCGAAGCTCTTCGAGCAGTACGGCAAGTGGACGACCGAGGGGTTCACCGACGGCGTGGACGACGGCGCCCCCGACGTGCGGAGCTCCATGGCTGCCCTCGTGGACCCGCCCGAGCTCCGCAACGCTCCGACCCGTGCCGGTGGAGGAGCAACGATCACGATCGGCACGATCAACGTCAACGGCGTGGAGAACGCCGACGACATCCCGGGCCGCTTGCGCGAGGCGCTGCTCGAGTTCTTCGAGGGCACGGCCGCGCAAGTCGGCGCCCCTGCCTGAGCCCTCGGCGCTGTTCGGCGAGCTGGCGGTTCCCGCTGAATCCGCAGGAACCGCCAGCGCTGCGCCGCCTTCTGGCCGCTCCAACTAAGAACGATATCCTTACGCGCACTTCGCCCGAATCGACCGGAGCACCGCTTGTCGACCTCGCGCGCGTCGATATCCTGGGGACCATGCCGCGACGACGCACACCCGAGGCCGACCCCCGCAAGTTCCGGGGCGTGAGCTTCCGCACCGATGCCGCGCTCGAGCTCGAGCTTGACCGGCTCGCGCTCGCGCTCTCCGAGCCGGGCCGCCGCGTCACGCGCGCGAAGGCTGCGAAGCGCGCGCTCGAGGCTGGGCTCGAGGTGCTCTCGCCGAAGGGAGCGCCCTCCGATGGGTAGGCCTCGCACGGGTTCGGTGTACCAGCGCGCCGATGGCCGGTGGTGCGTCCAGGTGACCGGGCCAGACGGCAAGCGGCGCACCGCGGCGCAGCCGGAGGGAACCACCGAGGCGAAGGCTCGACAGGTGGCCGCGTTGCTCGCCGAGGCGATCGCGGAGGGGCGCGTGTTGGCCGTCTCCGAGGCCGCGAAGGCCGCGCCCGGAGAGACGCTCGAAGGCTGGGCCGGCCGGTGGTTCGACGCTCGCGCGCGGCACGGGCTCGAGGTCCACGCCGACCGCGCGCGCTTCCGCAAGTGGACGCTCGACGCGCGCGTGCGCGGGGGCAGGGTGCGGCTCGGCGATCTGCCCGTCGCCGAGGTGACTCGAGAAGACCTCGAAGACCTCGTGGCGACGCTCGACGCCGAGGTGCGCGCCGGGGAGATCGCGTGGAAGACGGCCGTGAACGCTTGGGGGCTCACGTCCAAGGCCTTCGCCGACGCCTGCGACGCCAAGGACCGCACGCTCCGCGCGCGAGAGGACAGCCCAGCGGCGCGCGTGAAGGGGCCCGACCGTGGCGCTCGCCCCGCGAAGGCCTGGCTCTACCCGAGCGAGGTCCGGGCCGTGCTCGCGTGCGAGCGCGTGGCGCTCGAGGTGCGCCGGGCGATCGCGTTGAACGTCTACCTGTACACCCGCCCGGGCGAGCTCCGCGGGCTCCGGTGGCGCGACGTGGACCTGGAAGCGGGGAGGGTGAGCATCCACCGGGCGATCAAGCGCGACGGCTCGACGAAGGGCACCAAGACGAACCAGCCCCGCTCGGTTCCGCTCGAGGCGGGCGCCGTCGAGCTGCTCGAGGCGATGCGCTCCGAGGGCGCGGACGCGGGCGCGTTCGTCGTGAAGCTTCCGCCGGACACGGCCCTCGCCGACACCTTGCGCGACGCGCTGCGCGAGGCTGGGGTGACGCGCCCCGACCTGTTCGGGAGCGAGGCGACCCGCAAGCCGATCACCTGGTACGACCTCCGGGCGACGGGGATCACGTGGCGGGCCATCCGAGGAGACAACCCGATCGCCATCATGCGGCAGGCGGGCCACGAAGACTTCAAGACGACGACCCGCTACATCCGCGAGGCCGAGGCTGTGGGCGCGTCGTTCGGGGAGCCGTTCTCGCCGATGCCGCGCGCGATGCTTGGAGCCGCAATCGACAAGGGCGGGCCCCCGAAAGGGTCGGGAGAGTTCCGCCGCAGCGTTCTGCAGCGGCTCTCCCAAGTGTCCGAAATCATGGTGGGTCGACAGGGGCTCGAACCCTGGACCTACGGATTAAAAGTCCGCAGCTCTACCGACTGAGCTATCGACCCGTCGCGAAGGGCCCACGCCCGAACGCGCGCGAACGCTAGCACACGACGCCGCGAGCGATACCCGGTTTCCGGCCCCCTTTCGCCGGGCGAGCCGCTGCACTACGACGGGCTCCTCCAGATGAGCGCCAAAAGCCCCGACGAGTCCTTCGCCGCCATGTTCGAGAGCGCTGCGCCGCAGCACCGGGGCGTCACCCGCCGCAGGCGCGGCGACCGGCTCGACGTCACGGTCGTGGCGATCGGGCGCGACGCCGTGTTCGTGGATCTCGGGGGCAAGCAGGAGGGCTACTTCGAGCGCGGCGAGATGGTCGACAAGAAGGGAGAGCCCATCGTGTCGGTGGGCTCGGTCGTGCAGGCGATCGTGGTCGAAGCCGATGGTGAGCGTGTTCGCCTCTCGCCGGTGTCCATCCGTCGTAGCGATTCGTCGGAGCTCGTCGACGAATCGGGCGAGACCGTGCACATCCCTGTCGCGCGCAGCGGCTCGCTGCTCGTGGAGGGCGCGCGCGTGCGCGGCACCGTGACCGGCGTGGAGCGCTACGGCGCGTTCATCCAGCTCGAGGGCACCCAGGGCCGGCACGGGCGTGGCCTCCTGCCCGTGCAGGAGATGGGGCTTCCGCGCGGCGCCGATCTGCAGAAGCACTTCCCGGTGGGCACGGCGGTCGAGACGAAGATCGTCGCGGTCGCACCCGACGGGAAGATCCGCCTCTCGGTCCGCGCCCTCGCGCAGGACGCCGAGCGCGAGGAGTACGCCGCCTACCAGACGCAGCAGTCCGACGCCGCGCAATCTCACGCGGGTACGGGCGAAGGCGGCGAGGCGAGCGGGCAGGGCGGCGGCCCGAAGGGGCAGGGGCGAAGCAAGGGCGGCGCGAAGCCCGCCCCGCAGGTGCGCGGCTTCGGCACGCTCGGCGATCTGCTCTCCAAGTCCGGCGCGAGCGCGAAGAAGCGCTGAAGACGTGACCAGAGATGCCGAGCAGCGCTTGGGGCTGGGACCCCGAGCGCAGCGCGAGGCAGCCGACAACAGAGAATTCTTCGCCGAATTCTCCGCATCCCTCGATTTCTGACGAACGACGAGTCGAAAAGCCGAACCCCTGGGTTCGGCTTCTCCGGACAGACACCGAGCCTCCGCGCGCGCGGCAGACCCAGCGCGCGCGCCGTCGTGCTTCCGGAGGCGCGCGCCCACGGGCGTTCGCCCGACCGCGCGCCCGACGCGCCGCCGAGCATGTCGGCGGCGACGGTGGGCGCGCCGAGCCTCAAGGATCGTGCACGACGACGACCGTGCGCGACGCCGCCTCGCTGCGGTTGCCTGCCTGGTCGATCGCCACGGCGTCGAGGCGCAGCGAGCCGGCGGGCAGCTCGTTCGCGTCGAGCGTCAGCGTGGCCTGAGGGCCTGCGGCCGTCGCGACCTGGGCGCCGCCTGCGTACAGCTCGAGGCTCACGAGCCCTGGCAGCGAGTCCGCGCCGAAGAGGCGCACCTCGAAGAGCCCCGTCACCTCGGCGCCTTCGTTCGGAGACTCGATGAGCGCCACCGGAGGCAGGTCGTCGATCGTGATGGGCACCGAAGCGAAGCTCGTATTGCCCGCCGCGTCGTAGACCTCGAGCTCGGCGAGGTGCACGCCGGGCGGGATCTCCTCCACCGGGATCGAGACGAGCGAGAAGTCCCACGCGGTCCCGAAGGTGGGCGGGTACCCCTCCGGTAGTTGGTGAGCAAAGTTCTTGCCGCCGATCAGCAGCCTGTAGCCGGAGACCACCCAGGCGTCGCCGATCCAGAAGCGCAGGCTCGCGTCCTTCGCAGGCAAGACGGCGGCGTCGAGGTAGGCGACCGGCGCGCCGAGGTCGACGAGCAGATCGTCGACGTAGCGGGTCGTTCGCGCGCCGTCGAAGCCGGTCACCTCGACGACGAGCTGCCCGCGGCCGTCGCCGAGGCTCGTGCCGTCGACCGTGAAGCGCTGTTCGTTGCCGCCGTTCAAGGAGACGTCGGCGCGGTTGCGGAACCAGAAGGTCGCGCTCGAGAGCCCGGCCGGGCTCGAGGCCGAGACCTCGACGGTGCCGCTCGGGCCGATCGGCGGCCAGTCGGCGATGCTGATGTCGACCGTGGGAGCGACCGGGTCTTCCCACTCGTCGACCCACTCCGGCGGCGGCTCGTCGTCATCGATCGCGAGCAGGAACAGGAGCTCGCAGCCCGTCGTGAGCGTCGACGCGGTCATCGCGCCGGCGAGCAGCAAGAGATCGCGCGTGCGGCTCACGGCGTCACCTCCTCGGCGAGCTCGACCACGCCGAGCGCGGTGGGCTTGCCGCCGGCGAGATCGTAGACGCGCACGCCTCGATCCCCGTCGGCGACGTAGAGGCGGCCGTTCGCGGTGGCTGCGCCGGTGGCGTTGCCCGTGAAGGCCTGGCTCGCGACGACGGCCGGCGGCGAGCGATCGAGCGCCACGGTGACGAGCTGCGTGCGGTAGCGGCCGCGATCCACGCGCAGGGCGTAGGCGTGGCTTCCGTGCACTGCGCCCGCGAGGTAGTCGCCGGGCGGCAGCATGACGGTCGAGGTCGACGCGCCGTGCACCGAGAGGCCCGCTTCGCCGCCGAGCGAGACGATCTCGACCGGGCCGGTGGGGCCATCGAGCAGGACCCGCCGAGGCAAGCCCTTGCGCCAGAGCGAGACGCTGCCGAAGTCCGAGGAGTCGACCGCGCCCTGGGGGCTCAGCGGCGAGCTCGAAGAGCCGGCCACCACGAGCGCGTCGGGCCACTCGGGGGCCGCGAGCAGCACACCGCTCGCGCTCGCGCTCACCGAAGGAGGCAGGATGGCGGTGCGGCCCGTCGGGCGGAAGCTGCTGCCGAGGTTCGCCGCGTCGATGACCTGTAGATCGTTCGCCAGCGGCACGAGGATCGAGCCGCCCTGCGTGGCGAGCGTACCGGGCCACAGCTCCGAGGCGACCGTGATGGGGCTCGAGCCACCCTCGAGCCAGATCTCTCCCGCTCCTTCGGTCGCCGAGGGCCCGCCGAGCACCCAGCGGCCGTCGCCCAGGAACGCGGCCACACGCGCGTCGGCGATCTTCGCCGGGCGTGACTCGAGCTCGAGCAGGCCTGCGCCGTTGGTGCGGAAGAGCCCGCCAGCGCGCCCTGCGACGAGCACGCGGTCGCCGTGGGCGGCGATGCCCTCGGTCAGGCGCGGCTCGGCGTAGCGCCCGATCTTCGCGAGCTCGGGGTCGGTCGCGTCGCGCACGTCGATCGCGCGCAGTCCGATGCGCGTCGCGTCGCCGAAGGCCCAGAGGCGGCCTCCCTCGGGCAGGGTCTGCAGCGGGTCGCGCCCGGGCGGAGGCGCAGGCGGAGGCAACCAGGTCTCTTGCCAGTTCAACACCTCCCACGGAGGCTCGGTGGTGCAGGCCTCCTCCCCCGTGGGCGGAGGCGGCAGCTCCGGCGCGATGATGGCCTGGCAGCCGGAGAGCGGCGCCGAGAGCGGCACCGGCATGACGCCCCACTCTCCGGCGGCGATGAAGAGCCGCTCGCCGTCGTGACGCACGCCGCTGGCGTAGAAGAGCAGGTCGTCCTGGAGCGTGCAGTTGCCGACGACCGCCGGGGCCGAGAGGTCGGCGAGGTCGATCTCCACCGCGCCGAAGCGCCCCGCCGCGACGAAGGCGCGGCCGCCGTGCAGCGCGACGTCCTTTGCTGGTGCAACGAGGATGCCCTCCTGCTCCGCGTCTTCGAGCCAGGTCTGGCCGAGCAAGGCGCCGGTCTCGAGGTCGATGGTCGCGAAGGTCGTGCAGGCCGCCACGTAGACGGTGCCGGCCTCGGCGGCGACGGCCGCGGCGAAGCCGGGCGCTTCGAGCGTCTTCTCGAGGGACAGGTCGCCGAGCGAGAGGTCGACCACCGCGACGCCCTCGGCGCCGATGGCGACGTAGGCGCGATCGGCCTCCACGTAGACGTCGAGCGCGGGGCCAGGCAGGGCGAGCGTGTCGAGCCGTACGGGGGCCTCGGGCACGGAGGTGTCGACGAGCAAGAGGCCCTCGTCGCCCGCGGCGACGAGCAGGCGACCTGCGTGCGAGGCGAGGGCGAGCGGCTGACCGAAGCCGCTCAAGAGCTGGCGCCGCTCGACCGAGGTCGGGTCGGCGACGTCGAGCACCCAGAGGTAGCTCGCGTCCGCGGCGTAGAGCGTGTCGCCGAAGCGCGCGCCGTCGCGCATGATCGGCGCGTGGAAGGCGGCCATGTAGCCGGGATCGTCGGTGCCCCCACAGACCTCGTCGACCAGCACGTAGGCGAGCGTGGTGCGGCCGCATTCACCCTCGACCTCGATCTCGTCCCACTTGTTGCCCGTGGGCGGAGGCGTCGACGGAGGCTGGGGCGGGGCGCCGCCATCGTCGAAGCCCTCGGTACCGAAACCTTCGCCGCAGGCGAAGGCGAAGACGGGGAGCAGCAGCGGGAGCCAGCGTGTGTTTCGCATCGAGTCGTCTCCTCCACGACGGGTGAACGCGGCGCCCGGGCTGCGCCGAGGCGCTCGGTCGGGCTCCGCGCTCACCCACCGATGGTACAAGTGGAAGGAAGCCAAGAGGCCCGAGGCGCAGGCCGAGCCGCGCACGGGCGATGGGCAGGTCCGGTTACAGCATCCGTGCCAAGGCGTGTGGGGCGGAGAGGCGCCAGAATTCTCCATGGATCCGTGGCTGAAGCGGAGCGGTGTGGGCCCGCGAGCCTGACAACCGTGTCACGGATGCGGCAGGCGCCCGGGCTCGGCGTGGGTC
>CALKVW010000195.1 GCA_938004785.1 uncultured Polyangiaceae bacterium | reverse complement strand
TCGAGCTGCTGCGTGAGGAGGTTCGGCAGGAGGGCCGCCTACAGGGCTTGCTGGAAGGCCGCCAGGAAGGCCGCCAGGAAGGCCGCCAGGAAGGCCGCCAGGAAGGCCGCCAGGAAGGCCGTCTGGAGGGGCACGCCGAGGCGCTCGTGCACCTCTTGCGAAAGCGCGGCTTCGCGGTAGACGACGCGCTCGAGCAGAGGCTGCGCGCGACGACCGATCTCGCGGCGCTCGATCGTTGGCTCGAGCGTGTGCTCGACGCCCGCTCGCTCGACGAGGTGTTCGGCGACTGAGTCGCCTACGGCGTTCCGCCCCGCCCTCAGCTCCCCGTCAGCCAGTACACCCAGAACGCCGCGACCTCGCGCGCGACGAAGTACGGCAATCGCAACAGCGGGCGCGTCTCTCGGGCGGGCACCGTGTAGGCGACGACACCCGCGTCGTGCATCGCGAGGCGCGTGCGCGCGAGGTGGTAGCCGTGGCTCACGACGAGCACACGCGGTGGGCTCGAGGCCTCGCTCGCGGCGAGCAGGCTGCGGGTATTGCGCGAGCTGTGCGCGGTGGTGAGCCCCTCACGATCGACGACGATCGCGCTCTCGTCGACGCCCAGCTCGAGCGCGACGCGCTTCATGGCGTCGGTCTCGTGCACGCCGCGATCGCCCGGCCCGCCGCTGAGCACGAGCTTCTCGGCGAGGCCGCGGCGGACCAGCTCGGCGCCCGTACGTGTGCGGTCGTAGAGCGCGAGCGAGGGGCGCCCGTCGGGGTAGACCCTCGCGCCGAGCACGACCACGGCCTCGGCCGGGCGCGTGTAGTCGGCGCGCGCCGAGGCGCCGATCTGCGCGAGCGGGAGCGCCACGAGGGCGAGCGCACATCCCGCGCCGAGGTGCAGGGCGCGTGGGAGCCAGCCCGAGGTGCGCGCCGCCGGATCTCCAGCTGCGGCGCGACGCAAGGCGAGCGCCGCGAGCGCGAGCACGAAAGAGAACGAGAGCGGACCGGTGAGCGGCCACGCGCGCAGGGCGTCGAAGCCCGCGTGCAGCGCGAGCAGCACGCAGGAGGCGCGCGCGAGCCGAGCGCCGCCCTTGGTCGCGCCCCACACGAGGAGCGGACCGCCGAGCGTGACGAGCCACGCCACCGCGAGCGGCGCGCTCAGCGAGCGCAGCCCGAGCCACAGCGAGCGCGGCGCCGCCTCGGCGAAGCACGCGAAGCCCGCCTCGAGCAGCAGCACACCACCGAGCGCGAGCGCCACGCCGCGCGCGAGCTCCAGAGGCGCGAAGCCCGGCCTCGCCCGCACGAGGAGCTTCGCCCACCCCGAGAGCCTCGCCCAGCGCACGCTCTTCCACGGCATGAGAGCCGCCCTACGCTCGCCCGCGCCCACGCATTCCCGCCTCAGTCGCTGCGCTGCGCAGCCTTGTAGCGCTCGTAGGCCTGCATCATCGCGAGGTACTGCGCGCGCCCGAGCACGTTTCCCCCCGAGCCCGTGGGGTGGATCATGTCGGTGTTGCCGAGCCCGCTCTGGACCCAGGCCCACATCGAGCCCGGGCCACCCATGGCCTCGAGTTGGCTGAAGAAGCCCCAGCCCGCCTCGGCGGCGAGCTCCTTCTGGATTTTCACGATCACCGGCACCATCGGGCGGCTGTGGCCCTCGCCGGCGTTCTTGGAGGCCATGTCGGGCGGGCCGACCAGCATGAGGCTCGCGTCGGGCACGGCAGCGCGCACCTGGTCCATCACCGCGCGCAGGCTCTTCCGGTAGTCGCCGAGCGGGTCCTTGGACAGCTGGCCCTTGTCGTCGAAGCCCATGCGACCGTCGGTGATCTCGTTCGTGCCGAAGGCGAGCACGACCAGATCCGGCTTCGAGGCCTTCAGCACCTCGGCCCAGTGCGCGTCGTCCTGTTTGTCGAGGAAGCGCGCGCGTGCGCCGGTGATGCCGAGCGCGCTGAGGCTCACGCCGGGTACGTCGCGCTCCATGCGCGCGCCGTAGAGGCGCACGGGTGCGTCGCTCTTCGTGCGCACCTCGAGTTTGTGCGGCCCGTCGGGCACCGTCACCGTGTGCCACGCGACCTTCTTCTCGGGGCCGTCGGTCGAGAGCGTGGCGTGCGTGGCACCGTCGACGAGGAGCTCGACCTCGCCGCCTCCTGGCTGCGCGAGGTACTCGAGCTCGAAGCGCGACACGCTCCGGCCCCACTCATCGCGGTCGGCCGTGCCCATGCTGAACCACTCGCCCGCCTTGCGCGCCGTGAAGCTCACGCAACCCAGACCATAGTAGCCGTCGTCGGCGTAAGGGCCGATGCAGCGCGAGGTCTTCCATTGGTCGCTCGCCTTGCGCGACACGTCGATGTGAAACCAGCCCGGGAAGGCGTTCGCCGCGATCGCGTAGCCGTGCCCGCCGTCGCCGAAGCGAGTCTGCAGGAGGCGGCGCAGCTTGCCCGTGATGAAGTCGCTCGCGACGATCGAGTCGCCGTAATAGACGATGCGCACGAGCGCGCCCGGCTCCTTGCGCTCGGCCGCGAGCAGGCGCCCGTAGAAGTGGTCGAGCGCCTTCTCGGTCGGGTCGACGATCGCCGAGGGCGCCTTGCCTTCGTCGAGCGCCGGCGGGATCGGCAGCTTCTGCTTCGCGCCCTGGGCGATGGGCCCGCGGCTCTGCTCGGGCGCGCGCTCGAGCTCGTCGGCGCGGCCTTGCTGGTCGTCGGTCGTGCCGGGCAGCGAGGCCTCGCCGACCTTGTCGTCGACGGCCGACACACCCATCGGCTCGTCGCTCGCGTCGGGGAAGAAGCTCACTCCCTCGGTGAGCGTGCGCAGCCGCTCGAGCGAGCCGTGCGCGTAGGGCGCGACGACCATCAGCCCGAGCAGGGCCGCCGTGAGCAGCGTCTTCTTCGACACCGGCAGCGCCTCGGAGAGCAGATCCTCGCGCCGGTGCTGCTCCATGCGCGCCTCCCCGTGCTCGTCCTGCTCGACGGTGGAGACGAGCTCGCCGAAGGCGGCCTCTTCGAGCACGACCTTCTTCGGGGGATTCGGCTCGGGGTCCGGGAGCTGGCCGTCGGCGGAGGTCTTCGGGATCATCGCTGTCGAGGCCGCGAGCGTATGCGCCAGCCCTGAGCACCCGGATAGCACGAGCGCCGCCGAGGGGGCCAAAACCCGCAGGCTTTGCGCGCCTCGACGCGGCGCGAGCGTGCGAGCATCGGGGTGGAGGGCTCGACCATGCGCGCGACACGACTCACCTCCGCCGGCTGGGCGCTCTTCGGCGCGAGCGCCGCGATCGCCGCGGCCTGCAGCGACGCCTCCCCTCCGGCCGAGGCCGAGCCGCCTCCGCCGATCACCGAGGCGCTGCGCCCGCACGACGTCTCGATCCTCTACCCGCTGCCGGCTCCACACCTGCGCACGACGCTGCTCGGCACCAACTCGGAGGGCGCGCGCGGCCCACTCCTGCCTCAGCGCTACTTCTCGGCGCTGCCGATCATCGAAGAGTTCGCCGAGGCGGGAAACACCTACGCGCTCTTGCGTGTGGTCTCGGCGCGCCTCGACCCTTGCTTCCCGACGCTCGACGAGAGCGCGGTCGACGGTTGCACACCGCAGCTGCGCCTCGTCTTCCAGCCGGTCCTGCCCGTGTCGGTCGACGAAGAGCTCGTGCTCACGACCGTCGACGCGGCGCTGCACGTCTTCTACGAGCTGAGCGACGAGGAGCTCGAGCTCACGCTCCGCCGCGTGGTCGCGGCGCGCAAACGCGCGCTCCCGAGCGACGCGGTCTCGGTGCTCGGGCCGCACCCTGCGCTGCTCGCCGAGGGTCCCGAGGGCGCGTTCGGCGAGGAGCTCGCCGACGCGCTGCTGGACGTCGCCGGCGAGAAGAACCTCAGGCGCATCACCTTCATGGGCGTCGAGGGCTTCGGCCTGATCTGGCGCTTCGGAGGCTTCGACGTGGTCGAAGGCGAGCTCGTGCCCTTCGCGATCCCCACGGTCGACGACGACGATCAGATCTTCTCCAACGCCGACGACGACGGGATCGACTTCGAGGGCGCCTTCGCCCTACCGGACGTGCGCTCGAGCGACGACATCCGCCTGCTCTTCGACTCCAAGACCGCGCTCGCCGCCAGCCGCGAAGCGCAGCTCGAGGCCTACGGCGCCGCGCTGCGCATCGAGAGCCCGGACTTCCACACCCCGGACACGATCGACTGCGTGAGCTGCCACGTCGCGGCCTCCGCGCACGCATGGGCGGAAGACAAGCTCGGCATCGACCCCACGACGCACGAGAGCGCCTACCGCGGCCGCCGTGGTGAGCTCGTCGCCGGCGCCACCGTGCGCCACACCAACCGCCTGCGGGCCTTCGGCTACTTCGCGAGCGACGTCGCCATCAGCCAGCGCACCGCGAACGAGACCGAGGCGGTGATGGCCTTCCTCGACGCGCGCCACGGCGTGGACGCGCGCTGAGCTCCCTTCACCCGTCGAGCGTCGTCCGTCCTCCAAATGGCTGAGGCTCGCGAAGCTCGTGCGATCGGCGCGCGCGGCGACGACGCCCGTTGACAGCGCCGGGCGAGCGCACGAGCTTTGTGCCACTGGACGATGGGGGTCGTCACCTCGCGGCGCAGTTTCGGCGTCGCGGCGATCCACGCCGAACAGGCAGCAGCGCGACGCTGGGGCGTCGACGCGCTCGGGGGTGGAGAGGGCATTGGCGACGAAGGCGAAGCACTCGAGAGCGACGACCGCGCTGGAGCCCGGAGCACCCGGCCCGAAGCGGCTGCGCGCGCGCGCGCTGAGCCCGTCCGCATCCCAGCATCGGCGCGCAGCTCGCTTCCCCATCGTGGGCGTCGGCGCCTCCTCCGGAGGGCTCGACGCCTTCTCCCGGCTGCTCGGGGCGCTGCCGGCCGACACGGGCATGGCCTTCGTGCTGGTCCAACACCTCGACCGCACGCACCCGAGCCTGCTCGCGAGCGCACTCTCGAGCACGACGTCGATGCCGGTCATCGAGGCCGAGCACGGTGAGCGTCTCGAGCCGAACCGGGTCTACGTCACCCCACCCGACGCCGACGTCCGCGTCGTCGACGACGCGCTCGCGCTCTCTCCCAGGCGCCGAGGCGAGCGCCGGCTGGAGTTGCCGATCGACGGCTTCCTGCGCTCGCTCGCCGGAGCCCGAGGCTCCCTCGCCATCGGCGTCGTGCTCTCCGGCTCGGCCTCCGACGGCACCGAGGGGCTCAAGGCGATCAAGTGCGAGGGTGGCATCACGCTCACGCAGGAGCCGAGCGAAGCTGCTTTCGACGGCATGCCGCGCAGCGCGATCGAGGCCGGGGCCGTCGACCGCGTCCTGCCGGTCGCGGGGCTCGCGCGAGAGCTCGAGCGGCTGAGCCGACACCCCTACCTCGCATCATCGAAGGCTCACCAGGAGCTCTGCGCAGAGCCGAACCTGCACGAGATCTACACGGCCCTGCGCACGGCCGTCGGGGTCGATTTCAGCCAGTACAAACGCGCGAGCTTCGAGAGGCGCCTGGCCCGGCGCATGGCGCTGCTCCGTGTCTCCTCCGTGTCGGAGTACCTCCGGGTGCTGCGCGACGACCCGCTCGAGCTCAGCCACCTGCACGACGACGCGCTCTTGCACCAGACGTCCTTCTTCCGGGATCCCGAGGTCTTCGAGCGCTTGAAGGCGCGTGTCATCCCGGAGCTGCTCGCCGGCAAACCCTCGGGCGAGCCGATCCGCGTCTGGGTCGCGGGTTGCTCCACCGGCGAGGAGCTCTATTCGATAGCGATCACGCTGCTCGAGGTGCTCGGGGAGGAGGCGAACATCCACCCCATCCAGATCTTCGGGTCCGACCTCAGCGAGAAGGCCATCGAGCAGGCTCGCTTCGGGGTCTACGGCGAGCAGCGCATGATCGGCCTGAGCGCCGAGCGCCGCAGCCAGTTCTTCACCAAGTACGACTCGGGGCTGCGCATCAACAAGAGCGTGCGCGACCTCTGCGTCTTCGTGCACCACGACCTCGCGAGCGACCCGCCGCTCTCGAGGATCGATCTGCTCAGCTGCCGCGACGTGCTGAGCGAGCTCGGCGCGCCGCTCCAGCGCAAGGTGCTGCAGGGCTTCCACCGCGCCCTCCGCCCCGGAGGGCGCCTCCTGCTCGGGCCGGGAGAGAGCGCCTCGCGGCACGGCGCGCTGTTCTCGCCGCTCGAAGAGGGCTCCAGCTTCTACCGGCGCGCCGACTCCACGGGTGCGCAGATCGAGAGCGCGAACGCCGAGCTACGGAGCCTGAGCGAGCAGCTCGCGGTCGCCAGAGAGGAGCTCTCCTCGGTGAACGAGGAGCTCATCGCGGTCAACGACGAGCTCCAGAACCGCAACCACGAGGCTGCGGAGGTGAACAGCGATCTGTCGAACCTCCTGTCGGCCTTCGACCTGCCGATCCTCATCCTCGACGCGCAGCGCCGGATCCGCCGCTTCAACCCGACGGCGCGCGGCGTGCTCAACCTCCTGCAGTCCGACGTGGGCCGACCCATCGCGGGCATGCGCTTCAACCTCCGCGTCGACGACCTCGATCAGCGCGTCGCCCACGTCATCGAGACCGACTCGATGCACGACTCCGAGGTCCAGGACCGCAGCGGGACCTGGTACCGCATGCAGATCCGCCCCTACAAGACGGTCGACGCCCGGATCGACGGCGCGACCATCTCGCTCGTCGACATCGACGCGCTCAAGCGCCACCTCAGCGAGGCCGAGCAGGCCACCGAGGCCGCCGAGCGGGCGAACCGCGCGAAAGACGAGTTTCTCATGGTGCTGTCGCACGAGCTGCGCACGCCGCTGTCCACGATGCTCATGCAGGCCCAGCGCCTGAGCCGCGGTGAGCTCGCACCCGCCGACGTGAAGCGCGCCGGTGAGGCCATCGAACGAGGCACGCGCATGCAGGTGCAGCTCATCGACGATCTGCTCGACGTCTCGCGCATCGTCACGGGAAAGCTCCCCATCGAGCGCAGGACGGTCCACCTCGCCTCGGTGATCAAGTCCGCGCTCGAGGGCGTGAGCGCGATGATCGAGCGCAAGCACCTCAAGCTCCTGCTCCACCTCGACGCGCGTGTGGGCCCCGTGACCGGCGACCCGACCCGCCTGCAGCAGGTCGTGGCGAACCTGCTCTCCAACGCGATCAAGGTCAGCACCGAGGAGGGCGAGCTCTGCGCCGCGCTCGACGCCGTCGAGGGTCGAGCGCGCATCCGCATCTCCGACACGGGCATCGGCATCGACCCGAGCTTCATGCCGCACGTGTTCAACCGCTTCAGCCAAGAAGACGGCACCACGGTGCGCAGGCACGGTGGGCTCGGGCTGGGCCTCGCGATCGCGCGGCACATCGTCGAGGCGCATGGAGGCACGATCAGCGCCGAGAGCGCCGGCAAGGGCAAGGGCGCGACCTTCTCCGTGCTCTTGCCGCTCGCCCCCACGAAGAGCGCGAGCGCGACCAAGCCCCCGGGAGAGGCCGCGCAGGAGGCAGAGCGGGCACCGAGCCCACCCAAGCCGCTCGACGCCCTGCGCGTGCTCTGTGTCGACGACGACCCCGGCATCCTCGAGGCCGTCTCTCAGACGCTCCGTGACACCGGCGCGGCCGTGCGTGAGGCGGGCTCGGCCTACGAGGCGCTCGAGGTCGCGCGCGAGTTCCGCCCCGAGCTGCTCGTCTGCGACATCGCGATGCCCGACGAAGACGGCTACTCGCTCCTACAGAAGCTGCGCGCGATGGACGCCGCCCGCGGCGCCGCGCCCGTGCAGGCCCTCGCGCTCACCGCGCTCGCGGGCCCGCACCACCGCGCCGAGTCGCTGGCGGCCGGCTTCCAGATGCACCTCACGAAGCCCATCGACGTCGACCAGCTGACGCGCGCCCTCGTCGAGCTCGCGCACCGAGGCGGCGACGCACTGCACTGAGGGGCGCCGTTTTCTGTCGCCTGCGCTGCGGCTCTGGTAGTCCGGCGCTCGGGCCGGCGCGAACGGCCTCCGCACTCCGGCCCATGATCTTCAACACCCTCGCGTTCGCGAAGTTCTTCGCCGTCGTCTTCGTCGTGAGCTGGGCGCTCACCCGCATGCCGCGGGCACGCTTCGGCTTCCTCTCGGTGATGAGCTACGTGTTCTACGCGGGGCTCGACGTCTTCGGGGCGGCCTTCTGGAGCGCGATCCCGGAGCTCGGCGTCTACGGTGCGCTGCGCGCCAACGCGCCCCACCTGGTCTTCGTGCCGATCGTCTTCATCGGCTCGACGGTCGACTACTACCTCGGCATCCTCATCGACGCGGCGAGCGAGGAGCGGCGACGCAAGCGCCTGCTCTACGTCACCATCGCGATGAACACGGGGCTGCTCCTGGTGTTCAAGTACTGGGACTTCATGGCCGAGCAGCTGCTCTGGCTCGGCGGGGCGACGGGCGCGAACCTGCCCGACATCCGCCTGCATCTGCCGCTGCCGATCGGCATCAGCTTCTTCACGTTCATGTCCCTGAGCTACGTGGTCGACGTCTACCGGCGCGAGATCCCCGCGAGCCGCAACTACGTCCACTACGTCACCTACATCGCCTTCTTCCCGCACCTGGTCGCCGGGCCGATCATCCGCGGCAAGGATCTGCTCCCGCTCTTCGCGAAGCCGGTCGCGCTCAACGCGACCGTCGCGGGTGAGGCGATGTTCCTCGTGAGCGTGGGCCTCTTCAAGAAGGTGGTCATCAGCGACTACCTCGCGATCAACCTGGTCGACCGCGTCGTCGCCGAGCCCACGAGCTTCTCCTCGCTCGAGGTCGCCTTCGGCATGTTCGGCTACGCGATCCAGATCTACTGCGACTTCTCGGGCTACAGCGACGTCGCGATCGGCGCGGCGCTCCTGCTCGGCTACCGCCTCAAGATCAACTTCGACCAGCCCTTCAAGTCGACGAACCTCGTCGAGTTCTGGCGGCGCTGGCACATCTCGCTGTCGACCTGGCTGCGCGACTACGTCTACATCCCGCTCGGCGGGAGCCGCCACGGCAAGGGGCGCAAGTACCTCAACGTCTGGATCACGATGGTGGTCTGCGGCATCTGGCATGGCGCGGCCTGGAGCTACGTGATCTTCGGCGTCATCCAGGGCCTCGCGGTCGCGGGCACGCATGCCTGGTTCGACGCTCGTGGCAAGCGCCCGACCGACTCGGGCACCTCCGGCGTGGGGCCGAGACAGCTCGCCGCCGTGCTCGCGTGCTTCGTCTTCACGACGCTGACCTTCGTGCTGATCCGCGCGCCGATCGACAAGGCTTGGCTGCTCTACCAGCAGCTCTTCCAGCTCTCGACGTTCACGCCGAACCTCACTCGAGGCATCGTGGCCGTCATCGCCGGCGCGCTCGTGCTGCAATGGCTGCCGAAGCGCTGGTTCGAGGTCGTGCGCGACGCCTTCGTGCGCGCCCCCGCGCCCGCGCAGGCGGTCGCCCTCTTCCTGCTCGCCCTCGTGCTGCGCGAGGCCGCGAGCAGCGAAGCGGTGCCCTTCGTCTACGGGCAGTTCTGAGATCCACGACGGCGCCGAGGCTCGCCTGCGCGCGCGATCAGCGGGTCGCCGCGATCGTGCATCTGGATCAGCGAGCTCGATTCAGCGCTACGATGGCTTCCGTGATCGCTTCCTTTCCTCACCGCTTCACGCTCGGACTCGCCACCCTGGTCGCGCTGTCGACCGCCTGCGCGGAGGGCACGAGCATCGTCGACGGCAGCGGCGGCAGCGGCTCCGACCCCTCCGGTTCGACGAACGTGACCGTGGGCTCGGGCGGCGCTGGATCGAGCAGCGGCAACGGCACCAGCACCTCGAGCAGCGGCGCGAGCACCTCGGCCGGTCAGGGCGGCGCCGGCGCGAGCAGCAGCGCGAGCAGCTCGACGACGACGACCGGCGCCACGAGCTCCTCGAGCGCTTCGAGCACGACGAGCTCCTCGAGCACCACGAGCTCCTCCAGCACCGGGGGCGGCACCACCGACTGCGACCCGCTCAACCCCGCCCCGGGCTGTGGCGCCAACATGCACTGCGAGCCGACGACCAGCGGCGACCCGGAGTGCACACCCGCGGGGTCGGGCACGGCCTACGCGCTCTGCGCGAACAACACCCAGTGCGCAGGGCCGCTCGAGTGCGTCTTCGACGGCTTCGACTCCTGCTGCATGAGCTGGTGCACGAGCGATCTCGACTGCGGCATCTTCGAGACCTGCGAGCCGCTCGGCACACCCGTCTACGTGGGCACGACCGCCTACGGCGTCTGCTGGGACGGCTTTCCCTGCGTCTTTTGAGCCGAAGGCAGCGCGCTCCGCGCCTCAACGCTCGACGGCGAGCACACCCATGGCGACGCCAGCGTCGACGCCCGCGAGCAGCTCGCGACCGCCGTAGCGCGCCCGACCCGGTGCGTCGCTGCCCGCGGCCTCGTCGCGCGTGAGCTGCTCGGCGAGCTCCCGCAGCGTCTTCGGTCGCGCACATGCGTCGATGAGCGCCACCAAGACGCCGGGCCAGCTCACCTCGCCCGCCCACGCAGGACCGGGCCGGCAGACCTCGACCCGCTCGGCCTCGCGGAGCTGGAGCTCGGCGAGCGCCGCGTGTTCTCCGCGCTGCGCTGCACACCCGGCGAGCAGCAGCGCAGGCACGTCGAGCTCCAGCCTGAACTCGAGCTGGCGCGCACCTACGCCGCGATAGAAGGCGAGCTGGCCCGACCTCCAGCCGAAGATGGCCGCCACGCGGTCGCGCCCTTGCGCGCGGATCGCCTGGAAGACCTGGATCGGATCGACCAGACCCAGCGCGATGAGCGTGTCGCCGAGCCGACCGTTGTAGTTGTGCATCACGAGCACGGCGAGCTCGAGCTCGTCGCGCTCGAGCACGCCGCGCGCGACGAGCAGCTCACCGAGCAGCGTGCTCGGCTCACTCGAGGTCGCGTGCACGAGGTGCCCCTCGTCGAAGTACAGCTCGGTGCGCGTCGACGGCACGCGGTCGTCTTCGGCGAAGAGCGCGCCCGTCTCTCGACCCTGGAGGATCCACACGAGCGCCTCCGCGATCGTCTGCGCGGGCATCCTGCCCGCGTAGTCGGGCACACCCGGGCCCTGCAGACGCGAGGTCGTCGCGGTGTTCGCGCGCAGGTAGCGCGCCAGCATGGGCACGCGATGGAGCGGCTGGAAGCCGTCGCCGAGGTCGACCTCGAGCTCGGCCTCGACCTGGTTCGTCGCGAGCAGCTCGATGAGCTTGGGGACGCTTAGCTCCTTGATCTCGCCGCGCGTATTGCGCGTCCGGCAGCTCGAGCTGGCCTCGGGCACCGTGCGCCGCCTGCCGAGCGACTGCGGCGCGCGGGAGCTCGGCGCCGGCGCGTCTTCGTGGAGCAGGCGCACCGCTGCGGCGGACACGACGCCTGGCTCGGCTGGGCTCTCCTGCGCAGGGTGCTCCCCGGAGCGCGCGCGGCCAGGGTCGCGCGAGATCGCGCGAGCTTCGAGCACCGCGCCCTCGAGCCTGCGCGCCGCGGAGACGGTGTCGGAGGCGTAGCCCACCAGCGCGGCGAGCTCCGCTTGGACGGCGGTGCGATCGTTCGGGACGAAGGGCAGGAGCGCGCGCCCGAGCTCGGCGCTGGTCGCGTAGCGCGCGAGAGGGTCCTTCGCGAGCGCGCGCTCGAGCACGTGGAAGAGCCCCGGCGGGAGGCGGTGCGCGATCTCGCGCAGCGGCTCGATGCGCACGTCGCGGATCGCCAGGAGCACGGCGAGCTGGCCGGCACCTCGGAAGAGCGGCGCGCCGATCAGCATCTCGCTCAGCACGACCGCGAGCGCGAAGATATCGGCGCGGTGGTCGAAGGCCTCGCCGGCCACCTGCTCCGGGGCGAGGTATTGGTGCTTGCCCTTGAGCGCGAAGCTCGCGACCTCTCCGGACGGTCGCGCCAAGCGCGCGATGCCGAAATCCCCGAGCTTCACCTGGCCCCTGCTCGACAGCAGGATGTTCGACGGTGAGACGTCGCGGTGGACGATGCCCAGAGGAAGGCCTCGTTCGTCGCGCAGCGCGTGCACGAAGTCGAGCGCAGCGCAGAGCTCGCTCGCGATGAAACACGCGACCGGTGGGCCAGGCAGGCGGCGATCGATCTCGAGCCTGCGCAAGAGGCGGAAGAGGTCGAGCCCCGCGACGTGCTCCATCGCGATGTAGGGCTCGCCCGCATAGGAGCCGCACTCGAAGAACTCGACCACGTTCGGGTGACGAGCCGCGGCGTGCAGCTTGGCCTCGAGCAGGAAGGCGCGCCGCACGTCCTCGTCTTCCACGAGCTCGGGCAAGAGGCGTTTGAGCACCACGCGAGACGCGGGCAGCGTGCCTTCGCGAGGGTGCGCGAGGAAGACCTCCGACATGCCGCCCACGGCGAGACGCCGCTCCAGCCGATAGGGCCCGAACGGTACGTCCTCCTCTCCCGCCGAAGACGCGATGTCCACTGTACGTCGGAGCATACGGACCGCGCCCCGCTTGTCACCCCTCTACCTCGCTCACCCCGCTGCGCGTATTTCGCCCGCGGAGGTGATTCGCGGTAGCCTCCACGGCAATCATGGAGCCGCGACGCTGCGGGATACACGGGCTGGTGGTCGGCGATGACAATCGCTGCGTCATTTGCCGCCGTGGCGAAGAGGTGGTCGAAGCCAAGACCAGCTCCGACTGGCCCATCGTGGTCTTCGTGGTCGTGCTCGGTGCGCTGCTGCTGGGCGGAATGGGCCTCTTTCTCTGGGAGCGCATCCAGCGCCTCGAAGCCACGCCGGTACCCGCCGTGACCGAGGTCGTGATCGCCGAGGAGCCTCCCGCGCAGCCGACCTCGGCGGGAGAGCCGACCCCGACGCGGCGGCGGCCCCAGCCGGACGCGACCGAGACGGCACCCCCTCCGCTGGCGGCGAGCGCGCAAGAAGAGGCCGAGAAGGCGCGGCTCGACGCCGCGATGAAGTCCGTCCAGGTCGTCATGTATCGCCGCGAACGATGCTCGCAATGCGACCGAGCCAAGCTGCAGATGCAGAAGAACGGCTGGCGGCTCCGCGAGCTCGACGTGGGCGCGAGTGAGACCGACCTCGTCTTGCTGAAGTCGCTGAACCCCAGCGCCTCGGTGCCGACCTTCGACGTCGCGGGCCAGGTGCTCGTCGGCTACGACCGCGACGCCCTCGCTGCGGCGGTCGAAGCGGAAGCGAAGAAGAAGCTCAGCGTCACCAAGAAACCCTGAGCTGGGTCTGGGTCCTGAGCCCGCTCGGCCTTGAGAGCGCTGCGGTCCGGGTGCTACACCTGTTCACCGGGTACCCATGAAGTCGCCTCGCTCCAAGACCGGTGGTTCGGCGGATACCGCGCAGAAGGGCGCGAAGGCCGACCGCAAGACCTCCCCCAACGGAACGGGAGACCGCGGCGACACGCCCAGCGGCCCGCGCCCCGCGCAGGCGGGCGCCGCCGAGCCCGAGGCCATCGATGCCGAGCGCGCCAAGCGCAACGGCTGGTTCACGACCGGCGAGATGGCGCGGCTCACGAGCAATACGCTGCGCACGGTCCGCTTCTACGAAGAGGCCGGCATCCTGCAGCCGGTCGGGCGCACCGAAGGCGGTCATCGCCTGTTCGAGCGCGCCCAGCTCGATCGCCTGCAGCTCGTCAGCGACATGCGTGAAGCCGGCTTCTCGCTCGACGAGATCCGCAACCTGCTCGAGACCAAGGGGCGCGCGAGCTCGGGCGCCGAGGCCGCCAGCGAAGCGACGATCGCGCTGAAGGGTCGCATGCAGCAGCTGCGCGCGAAGATCGAGGTGCTCTCGCGCCTCCACGAGGATCTCGCCAAGACGATCGAGGCCGCTGGCGTATGCCTCGACTGCGACAGCGACGCCTTCTTCCCCGATCGCTGCGGCGAGTGCACGCGCATCGATCCGGCCTCGCCTCCGCCGCGCGGCATGAGGGTGCTCTGGTCGATCCAACACCGCCCGCAGAACAGTGGCTGAGACGGCAGTGGCTGAGCGGGCCGAGGCCGAGCGTGCGCCGAGCGAAGGCTCCAGGAGTGCTCGTCCGCCGCCGGATCGCGAGCGGCTCCGGCGCGCCGTCGCCGAGATGCTGGCCGCGCTCGGGCACCGCGAGCAAGGCGAGCTCGAGGGCACGCCCGAGCGCGTGGCCGACGCGTGGATCGACGAGCTGCTCGCGGGCGAAGGCCTCGACCCGCTCGAGCCACTGCGCGCGAGCACGATCTTGCTCGGGCCCGGAGCTCACGGCGCAGTCGTGCTGCGCAAGCTGCGCGTCGCGACGATGTGCCCGCACCACCTGTTGCCGAGCCTCGGGAGCGCGACGATCGCCTACCTGCCGCGAGAGCGCGCGGCCGGCCTGGGTGCGCTCGCGCAGGTCGTCGACGTGCTGAGCCGCCGCCTCACCCTGCAAGAGACGCTCGGCGAGGCCATCGCGAGCACGCTGCTCGAGGGCCTCGAGGCCGAAGGCGCGCTCTGCCACCTCACGCTGCGACACAGCTGCTTCTCGGCGCGAGGTGAGCGCGAGGCGGAGGCCACGGTGGAGACGCTCGCGCTCGCGGGGAGCTTCGCGGATCGCGATCGCGCGCTCGCGCTGGGTTTGCTCGGCGGCGACGTCGAGCGGCGTGGCTGAGCGCGGCCCTGCCGCAGCGCCCGAGCGGCGCGACGTGCACCGCTTGCTATGCTCGCCGGCATGGACGCGCCGAAGCCGAAACCGCTGCCCGAGCTCGCGCCGGCGCTCGACGCGCTCCCGCTCTTCCCGCTTCCTCAGGCGGTGCTCATGCCCGGCGCGCTGCTGCCGCTGCACGTCTTCGAGCCTCGCTACCGAGCGATGGTGCGCGACGCGCTCGCGGGCCATCGCAGCATCGCCGTCGTCCAGATCCTCGAGCCGCTCGCCCGCGACGACGAGGGGCACCCGGTGATCGCGGGGATCGCAGGGGTGGGCACGATCGTCGATCACGTGGAGCTCCCGAGCGGGCGCTTCAACATCGTGCTGAGAGGCCGCGCGCGGGTCGCGCTCGCGGAGCTGCCCTTCGTGCCGCCCTACCGTCGCGCGCGCGCCACGGTGCTCGAGTCGGTGGGCGGGAGCCCCTCGAGCCACGACGTCGCCGCGCTGGTCGCCACGGCGACCGCCTTCGTCGCGCTCGTGCGCGAGCGTGACGAGTCCTTCGAGTTCCGCCTGCCGAAGCTGAGCGATCCAGGTCAGCTCGTCGATCACTGCGCCCAGCAGCTGCTCGTCGACGGGCGGGATCGACAGCGCGCGCTCGACGAGCTCGACGTCACGGAGCGCATCCGTCTGGTGACCGAGACGATCGCGCTACAGCAGCTGAGTCTGTCTGGTGCGAGCGTCGGCGAGCTCAACTGAGCCCCAGGGCCATGCCGGGCCCCGAGCGCGTCGCTCCGCTGCCAGCTTGGCGCGCGAGCCGCGAGCTGGGCCGCTCGCTTGCCAGTTTGTCACGCGCGCGCCGCGAGAGCCTCGAGAGGCGGGCACTTCTGGGCGGCACGAGACCTGCAAACCATCGCGCTGTGGGCTGGCGCGCGGAGCGCCCGCCGTGCCAAGCTCAGGGAGTTCATGGGTCTCGACGCACTGCTCAAGCGCTACCACGTGCTCATCGTGGGCGCCCTCGTGGCCATGGCTGCGTGGCTGCAGGCCGCCGGCATCGGGCAGCTCCTCGCGAGCTCGCTCGCCAGCACCGACGCGCCTCCTCCTGCGGTCACGCGCCCGGCCGCGCGCATCGGCTCGTTGAAGAACCGCGCAGACCGCAGCGCCGATCCGATCCTCTCCCGCAACGCCTTCGACTCGGTGACGGGCCCGCTCGACGGCTCGAACCTGCCGGTCGCCGAGCTCGAGCCACCTCCCCCGCCCTCGTCGCAGGATCCCTACGAAGATCCCCCCTGCTCCGGCGTGAAGTCGAGCCTCATCAGCGCCGCCGACGATCCGGAGTGGTCCTTCGCCTCGCTCACGGGCTCCGACGGCAAAGCCCAGCTCCGTCGCAAGGGCGACGAGGTCGGCTCCTCGAAGGTGCACCACATCGGCTGGTTCCCCGATGCCCCGAAGGCCGAGTCGGTTCCGCGCGTGTGGATGATGGATGGCAGCTCGCGCTGCATCGTCGACATGGGCGCCGGCGCGAAGGCCCCCGCGAAGCCCAAGGCGGCGCCAGCCGCCGCCGACAAGTCCAAGCCGAGCGCGCTCACCGAGTCGATCAACAGCAAGATCCGCAAGGTCGGTGAGAACTCCTACGTCGTCGAGCGCAGCGCCGTCGACGAGATCATCAAGAACTACGCGCAGCTCGCGGGCTCTCTGCGCACCCGCCAGTCGAAGGACGGCATGCGCCTCTCGGGCATCCGGAGCAACTCGGTGCTCAACACCATCGGCATGAAGAACGGCGACGTGCTGAAGAGCATCAACGGCTTCGACATGAACGACCCCGACAAGGCCGTCGAGGCCTACGGCCGTCTGCGCAGCGTGAAGAGCCTCACCGTCTCGGTCGATCGCGGCGGCTCGCCCATCAACATCGACCTCGCGATCCAGTGAGCGCGGCGCGGGCGGCGCGCGAGCTCAGCTGCCTCGCGCCGCGACCGCACGCACGATGTGTCGCTGGGCCAGCGCGAAGACGATGAGTACCGGCGCGCTCAGCACGACGTTGCCCGCCATGACGACGGGCCAGCGCACGCCCGTGCCCTGCTCGCGCAAGAGCGCGATCGCGAGCGGCAGCGTGCGCACCTCGTCGTCGGTCGTCATGACGAGCGGCCAGAAGTAGTCCGAGTAGTGGTAGACGAAGCTGAAGAGGAAGACCGCCGCGAGCGTGGGCCTCAGGATCGGCGCGAGGATGCCGTAGACGATGCGTAGCTCGCTCGCGCCGTCGAGGCGCGCGGCTTCGATGATCTCGTCGGGCACCGAGAGCAGCGCCTGCCGCACGAGGAAGGTGCCGAAGGCGCTCACGGCGAAGGGCACGACGAGCGCGGCCATGGAGTTCACGAGGCCGAGTGGGCCGAGCATCGTGAACACGGGCACGAAGGTCACCTGGGGCGGCACGAGCAGGCAGGCCAGCACGAGCCCGAAGGCCGCGCGCTTGCCCACGAAGCGCAGCTTCGCGAGCGCGTAGCCCGCGGGCAAGGCGAGCAGGATCTGCAGGCAGGCGATCGAGCCCGCCATCACGAGCGTATTGAGCAGGTAACGGCCGACCGGCAAGCTCGTGAAGACCTCGCGGTAGGCGTCGAGGTTCGGGTGGCTCGGCAGCGGATACGCAGGCGCCTGGACGATCTCGTCGAGTGTCTTCAGCGAGGTGATCGTCATCCAGAGGTAGGGCACGATCCACAGCGCCGCGACGAGGCCCAGCACCGAGCCTCGCGCGAAGACCGCCCCATCGAAGCTCGATCGACGCTCGCTCATGCCGGCTCCTCCTCACGCGGCCGCGAGGCGCGCTGCGTACGGAAGGCCCAGAGCTGCAGGCCCGTGAGGCCGAGCAAGAGCACGAAGAACACCACCGTGAGCGCGCTCGCCTTGCCGACGCGTAGGTTGACGAACACCTCCTCGTAGATGGCGTAGACGAAGAGCGTCGTGCTGCGCACCGGGCCGCCTTGGGTCATCACGCGGATGACGTCGAAGGCCTGGAAGCTCGCGATGAGGCTCGTGGTCGCCACGAAGGCGGTGGTCGGCTTGAGCGAAGGCCAGGTGATGTGGAGGAACCTGCGCCAGGCGCCGGCGCCGTCGAGCGCGGCGGCCTCGTGGAGCGAAGGCGGGATCGCCTGCAAACCGGCCAAGAAGACGACCATCGCGTAGCCGGTGATCTTCCACACCGTGACGAGCGCGATCGTGACGAGCGCGCTGCGAGGATCCCCGAGCCAGCTCAAGGTCGGCAGGCCGAGCGCGCGCGCGACCACCGTGACGAGACCGCTGTCGGCGTCGAGGATCCACATCCAGAGGAGCGCGACGGCCACCCAGGAGACCACGTAGGCGCTGAAGATCGCGCCGCGGAAGAAGGCGTAGAGCCTGCCCGGCCTGTCGAGCGCGAGCGCGAGCGCGAGGCCGAGCGTGGTGCCGAAGACGACGACGATCGCGCCGAAGCCGAAGGTGCGCCCGACGAGCTCGCCGAGCTGACCCGACGACGCGAGCGACGCGTAGTTGCCGAGGCCGACGAAGCGCGCCTCGGTGAGCAGATCCCAGCGGTAGAGGCTGGTCTTCGCCGCGAAGAAGAGCGGCGCGATCACGAAGGCCAGGAGCACGGCCAAGCTCGGCAGGAGCAAGAGGTAGGGGTCGAGCGGCCTGCGTGGCTTCACATGCCCTCCTCGATCGCGTGCCTCGCCGAAGCGAGCACCTCGCGCGGAGGGCGCCGCTCGAGCACGGCCTCCTCGAGCCTCGGCTGCACGACCTCGCGTTGCACCCGGAACAGCTCCGGCGACCAGGGCCAGGGGCGCACGTGGCGGAGCTGGTCGCGCGCGACGGCGTCGTTCGCGTGGCTCGCGTACCAGCCGCTCCGCTCGAGCTCGGCGATGCCCGCCCGCGAGACGGGGATGTAGCCGGTCTTCGTCGCGAACTCGTTGGCGCGCTCGGGGAGCACCATGAAGCGCAAGAAGGCCGCGGCGTGTCGCTTCTCCTCGCTCGTCGCCGCGCGCGGCACGACGAACATCGTGCCTCCGGTCGGCACCGCGTGGCGCACGTCGCGTGGGAGCGGCGCCGCGACGACGCGGAACTTCGCGTTCTCTTCGAGGTAGCGGAGGAAGGCCGTGCTGGTCCAGATCATCGCCGCGCGCCCGGCGAGAAAGTCGAGGTTCGTGACCTGCCAGGCGTTGTAGTCGCGCCCGGGTGGCGGCCGCATCACGCCCTGTTCGTGCACGAGCCGCTGCCACAGCGCGAGCGCGCGCTCGCCCGCCTCGGCGCCGAGCACGTAGCGCCCCTCGGCATCGACGAGCTCGCCGCCGGCCTGCCCCACGAGCGCGACCCAGAACCACCAGTCGATCGGGCAGGCGAAGCCGAAGCGTCGGTCGCTGCCCTCGCCCTTCGTCGCGAGCGCAGCGAAGCGCTCGAGCTCCTCCCAGGTCGTCGGTGGCGCGAGTCCGAGCTCGTCGAGCACCGCGCCGTTGAGGTAGGCGATGGGCGTCGAACGGTTGAAGGGCAAACCATAGAGCCGCCGCCCGGGCTTCGGCGTGAACGCGCCCTCTTGGGCGAGCTCGGGCACGAGCTCGAGATCGCCCGAGAGGCCCTCGAGCTCGTCGAGCGGCTCGAGCACGCCCGCCTCAGCGAGGTAGGGCATGACCTCCGCGATGACGTGCGTGACCGCGGGCACGGCGCCGGCGTGCATCGCCGTACGCAGCTTGGCGAGCAGCTCGAAGTAGTCGCCCTGGTAGACCGCGCGCAGGCGGTGCTCGGGCTGCTCCTCGCCGAAGGCCTTCACCAGCGCGAGCAGGGCCTCGCGGTTCTTGCCGCCGTAGCTGAACCACAAGGCTGGCAGCGCGCTCGAGAGCGCCGAGCAGCCGAGCAGCGACGAGGCCACCGGTCCGCCCGCGAGCGCGCCGAGCGAGAGCGAGCCCAGCGCGCCGAGCCAGCCGCGTCGCCGGAGCAACGCCCGCGTCGAAGCGCGACGGGTCACGGAGCGCCCTCGGCGTCGGCCTGCCGTGTGGAAGCCGCCGCGACGAGGCGGCGCCCCGTCGCCGCGTCGAACCAGTGGAGCTTCTCGGGGTCGACCGTGACGCGCACGGTCTCGGAGAGCGAGGCGTCGAAGAAGCCGGGCACGACGGCGCGCATCGCGCGGCCCTCGACCGAGAAGTGCACGATCGTCTCGGCGCCGAGCGGCTCGGTCGCTTCGACCGCGACCACCCACGACAGCCAGCCCTCGGGCGCCGCTTCGTCGCTCGCGCCCACCTTCACGTCGTTGGGGCGAAAGGCGAGCACCGCGCGCCCGGCCACCGAGAGCCCACGAGGCAGTGGCAGCTCGAGCCCTGCGACGAGCGCGTGTCCGCGCTTCACCTCGACCTCGAGCTGATCGATCGGCGGCGTACCGAGAAAGCCTGCGACGAAGCTCGTAGCAGGCGCCTCGTAGACCTCGCGTGGCGTGCCGAGCTGCTCGATGCGCCCGTCGCGCATCACCGCGATGCGATCGCCCACGGTCATCGCCTCGATCTGGTCGTGCGTGACGTAGAGCGCGGTCGCGTCGAGGCGCCTCAGCATCGAGGCGATCTCCACGCGCAGCTGCGTGCGGAGCGCAGCGTCGAGGTTCGAGAGCGGCTCGTCGAAGAGGAAGATCTTCGGGCGGCGCACGATCGCGCGCCCCATCGCGACGCGCTGCCGCTCACCACCCGACAGCTCGGTGGGCTTGCGATCGAGCAGCTTGCCGAGCCCGAGCAGCTCCGCCGCTTCCTCGACCTTCGCGGCTCGCTCGGCCGCGCCGACGCCGCGCATGCGCAGCGGGAAGCCGATGTTCTCGCGCACGCTCATGTGCGGGTAGAGCGCGTAGCCCTGGAAGACCATCGCGACGTCGCGCTCCTGTGGAGGCACGCCGGAGAGCTCGCGCCCGTCGAGGCGCAACGAGCCTCCGTCGGGGTCGTCGAGGCCCGCGATGAGGCGCAGGAGCGTCGACTTGCCGCAGCCGGAGGGGCCGACGAGCACGAGGACCTCGCCCGCCTCCACCCGCAGATCGATGCTCACGAGCGTGGCGCGCTTCGCTCCGGGATGCGTCCTGCCGAGGCCTTCGATCTCGAGCTTCGCCACGCCTCGCGTCTACACCAGCGATCGAGCCGCGTGAACGCGCGTTCCCGTGTCGGTGCCGCTCCGCGTCATCGGACCATGGGTTTTCGATCCCTGGGTGACGTAGTAGGACCCCGCTCGATGATCTACGTGCACGGCCTCGGTCACTTCCACCCCGAGAACGAGATCGACAACCGCTTCCTGGAGTCTCTCGACATCGGCACCACCGAGGACTGGATCACCTCCCGGGTCGGCATCCTCAGCCGGCGCACCGTGCTGCCGCTCGACTACATCCGAGAGACGAAGAACCGCGATCTGCGCGCCGCGCAGGAGGCTCGCCTCTACACGAACGGCGAGACCGGCAGACGCGCCGCGCTCGTGGCGCTCGAGCGCGCCGGGCTCCAGCCCTCCGACATCGGCATGGTCATCGCCGGCGGCTGCTCGCCCGACACCTGCATCCCCGCCGAGGCCTCGAGCGTGGCGAAGGCGCTCGGCATCGAGGTGCCTTGCTTCGACCTCTCGAGCGCCTGCTCGACCTTCGGATCGCAGCTCCATTTCGCGAACGCGATGGCGAGCGCCCTGCCCGAGTACGTGCTGCTCGTGCAGCCCGAGAACACGACGCGCATCACCGATTTCTCGGATCGTTCGAGCGCGATCCTCTTCGGCGACGCCACCGCCGCGGCCGTCGTCTCGACGAGGATCCCTGCCCGCGTGCGGGCGACGTGGTCGACCTTCGGTGGTGCCCCGAGCGGCGCCGACGAGGTGGTGATCCCGCGCGTGGGGCACTTCTACCAGAACGGCGCGGCGGTGCAGAAGTTCGCCATCAAGCGCATGACCGAGCTCACGCGCGAGATCCAAGCGCGGCTCGGCGACGAGCAGCGCCACCGCATGATCTACGTCGGTCACCAGGCGAACCTCACGATGCTCGAGGCCGTCGTGAAGCGCTGCGAGATCGCCGAGGGCAGGCACTACTTCAACATCGATCGCTACGGGAACCAGGCGGCCGCCGGCGCGCCCGTGGTGCTCTCGCAGCGCTGGAGCGACTTCCAGAGCGGCGACGTCGTCGCTTGCGTGGTCGTCGGCTCGGGCCTCTCGTGGTCGGCCGTGCAGCTCGAGTGGATCTGAGTCGCGCTGGCCGAGCGCGTTCGGCGCGCAACGGCTGCGCTTCCGTAGCTTCCCCCGCGGGTGCTAGGAACGCACATGCGCAAGTACAGCTTCGACATCGTCGCGCGCGTGAAGATGGCGCACCGCCCCGGGCAGATGGCCCGCTTCGCCGCCGCCGTGGCCGACGAGAGCGCGCTGCTCGGAGAGATCTCCACGGTGCACGTCGGCGAGCGCGACACGACGCGCGACATCACGCTCGAGTGCAGCGACGAGCCCCACACGGCGCGCGTGCTCGAGGCGGTGCGCGCGGTCGAGGGTGTGGAGCTGCTCGAGGTCTTCGACCGGGTCTTCGAGTGCCACCGCGGCGGCAAGATCGCGATGAAGAGCCGCGTGCGCGTCGAGCAGGTGAGCGACCTCCGCTACGTGTACACGCCAGGCGTCGCGCGTGTGTCGATGGCGATAGCAGGCGAGCCCGAGCGCGCCTGGGAGCTCACGGGGCTCGCGCGCTCGGTGGGCATCTTCACGAACGGCTCGCGTGTGCTCGGCCTCGGCAACATCGGCCCCCTCGCGAGCCTGCCGGTGATGGAGGGCAAGGCGATGCTCTACGACCGCTTCGCAGAGCTCTCGGCGACCCCGATCTTGCTCGACGAGCTGGGTGCCGAGCGCTTCGTCGACACCGTCGTGGCCGTGTCGCGCTCCTTCGGAGGCATCCACCTCGAGGACATCCGCATCCCGGAGTGCTTCGCGATCGAGGCGGAGCTCGATCGCCGCCTCGACAAGCCCGTCATGCACGACGACCAGCACGGCACCGCCACCGTCGCGCTCTCCGCGCTGCTCAACGCCTGCCGCGCCACGGGCCTCGACCCACGCACGGCGCGCCTCGGGCAGATCGGGCTCGGCGCCGCGGGCAGCGCAATCGCGAGACTCGCGCTGTCCTGGGGCGTGCGCGAGGTGATGGTCGCCGACGTGAGCGCCGACGCCGTCGCGCGCATGTGCGGCATGGGCGCGGTGGCCGGCGACCTCGAGCGGGTGATGCGCGAGTGCGACATCGTGGTCGCCACCACGGGCCGGCCCGGGCTCATCACGCCCGCCATGGTGAGGAAGGGGCAGATCATCTTCGCGCTCTCGAACCCCGACCCGGAGATCGAGCCGCCCGCGGCGATGGCCGCCGGCGCGGCCTTCGCCGGCGATGGTCGCAGCATCAACAATGCGCTCGCCTACCCTGGCATCTTCCGCGGCGCGCTCGAGGTGCGCTCGCGCTCGATCACGACCGAGATGCTGCTCGCGGCCTCCGAGGCCATCGCCGACTGCGCCCAGATGGGGCACCTCGTGCCGAGCCCCTTCCACCCGACGGTGCACCGTGGCGTCAGCGACGCGGTGATCGCCGCCGCGAAGCGCGCAGGGCTGGAGAACACCGCCAAGCTCTGAGGCCCACGCCCGCCTCGGAGCCGGCGCTCAGGCCGCGGGCGGCTCGCGCTTGCGCCAGAGCCGGAGCTCGTTGCGCGTCTCACGGTCGCAGGCGAGCTCGACGTAGCCGAAAGGCAGCGGGCCCCCCAGGCCGTTGTAGGTGACGACGAGGGTCCCGGAGGGCGCGCGCCTGAGGAGCCGCTGGGTCGCCTCGACGTCGCGCGCGTGGCGCTCCTTGCTCAGCTCGACCTCCTGGTCGATGAAGTCGTCCGGTCCGAAGAGGTTCTCGCCGAAGGGGTTGTAGAGATAGTACGCGTCGGCGTGGAGGTGCTGCGACTCGGCGAGCCTCCCTTCGACGAAGCGCACGCGCCCCGACACGCCGAAGCCCGCGGCGAGCTCACGCGCCGCTGCGACGAGGCCTGGGCGCTGCTCGAGGCCGAGGTACTGGCAGGCGCTCGCGAGCCCTGCGACCACGCAGAACTTCCCGGCGCCGGAGCCGATGTCGATCACGGTGCGCGCGCCGTGCTGCTCGAACCACGCCGCCGCGCGCATCGCGACGAGCACCGGCGTCCAGTGCTGCTGGGAGACGGCGCGGTGATCGGGGTGGAGGAAACGATCGAAGGCGAGATCGGGTGGGCACTCGCCGTTGCGGATCGCGCGCCCCACCAGGTCGAGGCTCCAGCGGGTCGCGTAGCCGTCGAGCAGGCTCGTCACTCGAGCGCGCTCGTCTCTCTCGATGAGGTTCACGCGTTTGGCGCTCATGGCGGGCTCCCCTCGGTCGGGAGCGGCGGGAATCACCAGACCATCGCAGCCGAGCGTCAATGCATCAACCACAAGATCGCGAGCGAGGCGACGAGCGACGCCAGCGTCACCGGCGCGCCGATCCGCAGGTAGCGGCGGAAGCCCACCTCCTGCTCGGCGCCGACGGTCTCGATGACGATGATGTTCGCGACCGAGCCGAGCAGCGTGAGGTTGCCCGCGAGCGTGGAGACGAGCGCCACGACCTTCCACGCCAAGAGTGGGTCGGGCATCGCGTGCACGAGCGGCTCGACCAGGAGGATGAACGGCACGTTGCTGATGATCTGGCAGCCCACGAGCAGCGCCCCCGAGAGCGCGAGCACGGCGGGCAGCCCCTCGCGAGGCATCGCCGAGAGCACGGGCTCGAAGAGCAGCGCGGGCGCGCCGGCCTTCTGGAGGCCGGCGACGACGATGAACAGGGCCGCGAAGAAGATCAGCACGGTCCACGAGACGTCGGCGAAGAGCGGCGTCGCGTCGCGCCTGCGCCAGGTGATGACGACCGCGGCGCCGGCGATCGCGGCCCACGCGAGGTCGGCGCCGGCCACGAAGGCGACGCTGACGGCGGCGAGCACCACGAGCGGGGCGAGCGTGGGTTTGCGCTCGGTCCAAGGGACCACCGCGGCGGGTGCGGCGGCCTCGGGGCTCGCGGCCTCGGGGGACGCGCTCGGCGGGAGCGCGAGAGGGAGCTCGCGGCGCACGAGCGCGTGCAGCACCGCGGCCGTGACGACGAGCCCCACGAGCGCGGCCGGCCCCGCCGACACGAGGTAGCTCCGGTAGGAGAGCCCCGAGAGCTGCGCGACCAGCATGTTCTGTGGGTTGCCCGCGAGCGTGAGCGCGCTCCCTGCGTTGGCGCCCATCGCGAGCGCCAGCAGGTAGGGGACGCGCGGGAGCCGGAGCGAGCGCGCGAGGCGATCGACGAGCGGCGCGAAGAGCAGGCAGACCGAGTCGTTGAGCAGGAGCGCCGATGCGAGGCCGCTCGCGATCGTGACCAGCCAGAGCAGCGCGCCCGGGCTCGGCCGGCGGGCCTCCACGAGGCGCGCCGCGCGCTCGAAGAGCCCGGCGTCTGCGACGCCGGCGGCCATCACCATCATGCCGAACAAGAGCCCGATCGTGTGCGCGTCGATGGCCGCGAAGGCCTCGCGTGGCGCGAGGCCGTGCTCTGGATCGACGACCCCGATGAGCACCATGCCGACGGCGCCGAGCAGCGCGCCAGCGGGGCGCCCGATGGGCAAGACCGAGAGGCGCCTGCCCGCGATGAGCACGTAGGTGAGCGCGAAGACGACGAGCGTGGGCAGCACGGCGGCGCGAGCTTAGAGAAACGGGAACGCGCGTGGTACGCTCCTACGCTACATGCGCTGGCTTCTGGGCACGGTCTCGATCCTCGCGCTCGCCGCGGGCTCCTCGGCCTGCCTCTTCCCCGACTACAGCTTCGACGAGCCCGAGCCCACGGGTGGCAGCGGGCCGGGAACCACCACGACCACCACGAGCAGCGTGGGCGGAGGCGGCGCAGGCGGCGAGGGTGGAAGCGGCGGCGCCCCCCCGGTCGAGGACTGCTTCGCGCCCGGCGACGAAGACGGCGACGCGCTCGCCGACTGCGCCGACCCCGACTGCGACGCCGACCTCGAGTGCGCGCCGAGCTTCCCCGTGGGCTGGAACAACCTCGGCTACGTGGCGCTCTTCCGCGGCGACGCCGGCATCAACCCCGCCTGCCCGGCCGGCACCACCGGCAACGCCGTGTACGAGGGCAACGCCGCTCTGCAGAACACCGCCGCGAGCTGCTCGCCCTGCACCTGCGGCGCACCGCAGGACCGCGACTGCTTCATCACGCAAGACTTCAACGCGGGTGAAGCCGGCCTCCAAGGCGCGCAGGTCCTGAACGTCTCCAACTGCGGCGCGGCATCGCGTATCGACGAGACGACCATGCCGCCGAACTGGGACGGTATTTGCCATACCAACGAAACCTTCCCCGGCGGCCAGAGCTGCTCCGGCGTGGCCTGCAACCAGTCCGTGCGGGTGGGTACCGCCACCGTCTCGGGCGGATCCTGCGCCTCCGGCGGCGGCCAGCCCTCGGGCGCTTCGCCCACCTGGGCCGAACGCGGCGAGGCCTGCCGGGCGACGGCCGGGCTCACGGGCTGCAGCGCCGGCTCGAGCTGCGTGCTCAAGCCCAAGGCGCCCTGGGGTAGCCGCGTGTGCATCGCGCGCGCAGGCGACTGGTCGTGCCCGAGCGAGTCGCTCTTCACTCAGAAGCGCGTCTTCTACGGCGACTACGCGGACGACCGCAGCTGCACCGGCTGCGACTGCAACAGCCCTACGGGCGGCACCTGCAAGCTGACGGTCTCCTTCTACGCGGACGCGGTCTGCGGGGGCACGCCGGTGGCCGAGATCGAGAGCGGGGCCTGCGGCAACCTCTCGGGCAACCCGACCATCGCGAGCTGGGAGGCGGCGGTCACGACACCCCCCGCCGGCGGGAGTTGCAGCGCGGTCGCGGGCGGCGGCCAGCCCTCCGGCACGGTCACACCCACCGAACCGACGACCTTCTGCTGCCTGCCCTGACCCTGCCCTGAAGGCGCGCGGCGGCGCGCACCTCTCCTGCACGCGCGCGGCGGCGCGACGGCGCGCGCCCGCCGCCTCCGCCAGCGGCTCAGAAGAGGGCGTTCCAGGTCTTGCGCCCGACGACGCCGTCGTCGAGCAGACCGTGCCTGCGCTGGAAGCGTTTCACGAAGCCGTCGGTGTCCGGCCCGAAGACGCCGTCGACGTCGACGTTCCAGCCCTGCGCGCGTAGCCGCTCCTGCACGCGGCGCACGAGCGGGCCGCGTGAGCCTCGCTTGAGCACGACGTTCGGGTAGGCGGCGGAGTCGTGCGGTCGAGCCGCGGGTGCGCCGCCGGCCTCGGACGACGAGGGCGTCGGTGCCGGTGTGATCACCGGGCTCGCGTTCGGATCCGCCCAGGCCCAGGCGCGCGCGTCGTTGCGGGCGTTCGCGCGCACGCTGATGTGCACGTGCGTCGTGTGCGGGTTGGAGCCGGTGTACTTGCGCCAGCCCTCACGCGCGCGCGAGACGCTCCAGATCTTCCGGTTGAAGATGACGTAGGTGATGCGCGGATCGCGGATCGCGAGCGCGGCGATCACGTTGCCGTCGCAGCCCGAGCGTGGGTCGTGTGTGATGTCGACGGCGTTGCCCAGGTTGTGGTCGCTCTTGCGTGCCTGGTGGCGCGCGTCGCCCATGATGCCGTCGGAGGCCTTGTTGCGCCGCGGCCAGCGGGCCGTCGCGTCCGAGAGAGCTTTCTTGCAGGCGGGAGAGGGGCTTGCCATGGGGTCCTCCGAGCGGGCCGGGTCAGCCGATCAGCACGGTCTCCTTGCCGCTCACGACCGCGCCTCCGTCGGTGGTCGGGTCGGCGATGCGGGCGAAGGCGAGCTGCTTGGGGCCCACGAAGACCGTGGGGCTGCCCTTGGCGATCTTGCCGCCGCCGGTGTGCGGCGTCTTCACGTGGGCGGCCATGCGCTGCGTGCTGCCGAGCACGACGCTGTGCTCACCCTGGACGATCTTCTTGCCCGCCTGCTGCTTCTTCGCTGCGGCGCGCGTCGCCACGGTGCGCGGGCGGCGGGAGAACAGGCGCTGGATCCAGTTGCCCGAGGTCGAGGCGGCCTTCTTCGGCGCGGCCTTCTTCGGCGCGGCCTTCTTCGGCGCGGCCTTCTTCTTCGAGGTGGGTGAGACGTCGCCGCGCGCCGCGGGCTTGGGCTTCGCGGGCACCCCCTTGGGCGAGGCACAGTTGGAGCACGAGCCACCTCGCTTGAAGCTGAGGTGCACGTGTTTGGTGTGCGGGTTCTTGCCCTTGTAGGCGCGCCAACCCTCGGAGGCTCTGTCGCGGCTCCAGATGCGGTGGTTCCAGATGATGTACTTGATGCGCGGATCCTTCATCGCGCGCGCGGCGATCTCGTCGCCGTGGGCTCCCGACGCCGGATCGTGGGTGATGTCGATCGCGTCACCCGTGTTGTGGTCGCTCTTGCGCGCCTGGTGGGCTTTGTCGCCCCAGGTGCCATCGGAGGCCTTCTTGCGGTTCGGCCACCAGGCGTTGGCGTTGTTGCGCCACTCGACGACTGCGGGGTTCAGGCTCGCCATGGCAATCTCCTGTCGCCGCTCACACCGCGAGGCGGAGCGTTCCGAGCACGTGGTCGACGTATCCGTCGCAGACCTCTCGCTCCTCGAGCGGGACCTCGCCCGCCACGATGAGCCAGGTGGAGCCGATCGTGAGGTGGGTGTGGCGCGAGTACATCATGCCGTTCTCGTCGCGCCAGCGGATGCCCAGATCGATGGCGGGCCCGCTCACGAGCTCGGCCTCGCGCTCGTAGAGGACGGAGTAGCCGCGCATGCGCTTGCGGGCGTCGGCCACGTGCCCCACGACCAGATCGCGCAGCGACTTGCCGCGAGGCACGGGCTGGCGCTCCACCACGAGCACGAGATCGGCGCCGCTCGGCGCCTTCGCCTCGAGGTAGGTCACGGTGCGATCGACGAAGCCGAGGTCCGGCAGGTCGAAGGCGGCTTCGTTCATGTAGTAGGTGGCCATGCTGTGGGGATCCGTTCGTTCCCGATGCGGGATCAGCTCGCGACGCCGAGCGTCACCGCCCCGGAGGCCGCGGCGACGAGCGCCGGGCTGTCGCTCGCCACGATGAGCTGCGCGTCGCCGAGCGTGGCGGCGAGCTGCTCGATCCACGCGACGATCCGGCTCTCGGGCACGCCGAGCTCGGGGCGGTCGATGAAGACGATCGAGCGGTCGTAGCCGATGAGCGTGGCGCTCGCGGCGAAGATCACCGCGTTCGCCTCGGAGGTCGAGAGCTCCGCGGTGCCGACGCGCGCGTTCCTGTGCGTGACGAAGTGCTCCAGCGGATCGCCTGCGCCCGGCTCGTAGCGGATCGAGCTCGTGAGCGCCGCGAGCTTCTGGGCGAAGCGCGCCGCGGCCTGGGCGTCGTTCGCGAGGTTGGCGAGGTAGCGAGGCACGAAGCCGAACTTGCGCGCCGACGGCGAGACGCGCCAAGGCTGCAGCTCGATCGCCGAGGAGCCCATCGCGACGCTCATCGGAGGGATGCTGCGGTTCGCGGGGAAGTAGTCGAACTTGCCGTGCTTGCCGCCGTGCTCGTAGCGCTCGAGCAGCACCACGAGCGCGTCGTCGGCGTCGAACTGGCAGGCCTCGGGGTCGAAGAGGGCCTCGGCCTCGACCGTCGGGCCGAGCCCCCCCGAGCGCTGCTCCTCGGCGTCGAGCTCGAAGAGGAGCTCCACCTTGGCCGCGTCGGAGCGGATCCAGCTCGCTCCAGAGACGGGCGCGCCGTAGGGGGCCATGACCTCCTTCGCCGCGAAGAGCGCCTCGAGCACGCGGGTCTTCCCGCTGGCCGGAGGGCCGGTGATCACCGACACGCGGCGAGGCGTGCCGGTGACCGGATCGTTGAAGTCACAAGTGATGTCGTCGAGGCCCGAGATCCCGAGCAGCGTGGCGCGCTGTAGCTTCACTGGCTCACTCCGCGGCGGGTGCGGGGGCGGTGCCGGTGAGCGCCGCGGACTCGGCGGCCTTCTCCCCGGGGTTCAGGAGGATCTTGGGCGACTGGATGACGATGCAGTCCGGCGCGATGTGGATCATCGAGGCGCCGACCGTGAGCGTCGTGCCGGCTTCGCTCGCGATGCGGTGGCTCAGCGCGCTCGAGACGAAGTCACCGATCGTCTGCATCACGCGCTGTCCGCCGGTGAGCGACAGCAGATCACCGACCACGCTGGCGAGCTTGTCGGCGCCCACGCTCGACATCATGCGCCCGACCACGCTGTTGCGCTGCGAGCCCTGCACGTGCTCGCGGTCGTCGCGATCGATGCGCATCTTGCGGTCGCGGCCGACCGAGAGGCTCGTGTCGTTGTTGACGCGCGTGTTCCAGTCCTTCTCGGCGCGGATGCGGATCTCCTCCGAGCCGGCCTTGTCCTCGAACATGAGCTCGTTGTAGCCGCCCGTCTTCGGCACCGAGGCGCTGCGGAAGCCGTTCTGCGTCTTGTTCGCCGGCAGCGGCAGCGGCGGCCTGAGCAGGTTGGTGAAGATGCGGCCGACGATGACCGGCTCCTCGGGGTTGCCGCCGAGGAAGCTCACGACGACCTCCTGGCCGACACGCGGAATGTTCAGCGCGCCGAGTCCCTCGCCGGCCCAGGCCTGGCTCACCGGCACCCAGCAGGAGCTGAACTCGTCCATCTTGCCGTAGCGGTCCCAGTGGAACTGCACACGCACGCGGCCGAACTCGTCGCAGTGGATCGTCTCGCCCGCGGGGCCGACGACGACGGCCGACTCCACGCCCTGGATCTGCGGCATCGGCGTGACCGCGTCGGGGCGGTAGGGGCGATCGGCGTTGGTCGCGTGCACGGTGATCTGCGCGGGCTCGTCGTGCGTGCCGCTCACCACGACGCGCGTGACGAGCAGCTTGCCCGCGCGCTCGGTGGCGGCGTGCTGCGAGACCGTGACGCCCAGGCCGGGCGCGAGGTCGATGGCGTTCGACTCGAAGACGAAGCGACGCGAGCGCGCGAGCGCCGCCGAGCCGAGCTGCTCGGTGATGCGCTGCCCTTCGCGCGGATCGGTGCGCGTGCGGCCGCGATCGTCGGCGTTGGGGGTGTCCTTCGGTCCGTCGCCGCCGAAGCGGAAGGCGCCGGGTGCGTAGGCGTAGCTCTCGAGGCGGGACTCGACCGGGTGCTGGCTGGCCGTCGTCTCGGCGACGAGCGGCTGGTTCGGCATGCGATGGTCGTGATCCGCGACGCTGATCTTGCCGGAGGTGAGCACGCGCGAGGCGCGCAGCTGCGTCGCCCAGCGAGTGCCGGCGACGGGGCTGTCGACGTGATCGAGCGGCTGCTTGCGCTCGGCGCGTCGCTCGGGCGCGTCGCTGAGCACGAGCTTGCTCTCACCCTCCTCGTCACGGAAGAAGAGCGTGATGCCCGAGGCCTCGAGCAGGCGGCTCAGGAAGGCGAAGTCGGTCTCCTGGTACTGCACGCGGTACTTGCGCGTCTTGTAGTTGGCCGTGCAATCGATCTCGGCGTCGATGCCCCACTCGCCCAGCAAGAGCTTCACGACGTCGAGGTCGCTGAGCTGCTGGAAGACGCGGCAATTGCTGCGGCGCGTCGCGAGCCAGAGGCGCGGCGAGATCGTCAGCTGGTAGGTCGACACACCGGCTGGCTCGGAGCGCACGAGGTGCGCCTCCGACACGACGCCGGACCAGCTGCGCTTCGGCAGGTCTGGGTAGGCCATGCGGTCGAGCTCGATGTGGAAGGCCGCGGGGCTGCCCACGAGCTCCTCGAGGTCGACCGCCGGGTTCGAGCAGGTCACCTCGAGGTCGACCGAGAACAGCGCGGCCAGACCATCGTCCACGTTGAAGGATCGGACGTCGAGCTTGTCTTCGATGCCGACGTCGAGACGGAGCGCGGTGCGTTGAAGATCGAGGAGATCGCCCATGCCAGACGACTCAGCACGGCATGTGCCAGCGCGAGATCATGCGGTTTCCTCGGAGAATCCAGCGAGGATGCACGCGCGCAGCTCGAGCGGACGCGTCCAGATGGATCGACGCTGCTCCAGACCGACCTTCCACCCACGAGGCGCTGCGACCTGTGGGCTCGTGTGGGTTCGACCCTGCGTACGGAGCCTTGCTCGCGGGGCCTCGCCGTGGCCGGCGACGGTCGAGGAGCCCGAAAACGTCGCCCGCCGCTCGCCGAAGCGCTTGCCGCGCGACGCGCTTTTCGGTGTGATGAGGGCTAGGGCCTCTCGAGGCTCCAGAACCCATGCGCTCGCCTCACCGACGTACGTCTTCCCTGGCGCTCGCTGCGCTCTTCGTGTTCACGGCCGCGCTCGGAACGAGCGCCTGCGCCGACGACGAAGGCTCGCCCACCGGCGCCACGTCCAGCTCCTCCGGCACGACCACGAGCTCGAGCTCGGGCGGTGGCGGAGACACGACGAGCTCGACGAGCTCGACGACGAGCTCGAGCTCCGGCGGCGGCGCGGGTGGCGGCACGGTGGAGCCGGTCGAGGGCGCACCTGGCTCGGATCTCGTGAACGCCGGCACGGTGATGAATAGCCCCAGCCATCGGCTCGTCTTCACGCTCGGTCAGAGCTCGCCGCTCCAGCACAAGGCTCAGTCTCCGAGCTACCAGGTCCGCGGCGGGCTCACCGGCGCCACCGAGTGACGCCCTCTCGAGCGAAGCTCCCCACCGAGGGGCGCATCGCTCGGCGACGAAAGCCTGAAGCCCGCGCGCTGCGTCCCGCCAGCCTCCGTGGTGGGTCGCGTCGCCAAGGATCATACTTGCACATGCCGACCCGACGCCTCGTCCTGGGCCTCCTGCTCTCCTCCTTCGGCTTCGCCTGCGCGACCGAGGCCGCGGCCGCCGAGCCGGTGAAGGTGCTCGTGGTGAAGGAGCACGGCGTGGGCTCGGCCGCCCAGGCGCAGCCCTTGCTCGACAAGTTCCTCGGCTTCGCGGCCAAGAAGCTCGGCTGGGACTCCGCCAAGGGCGCGTTCATCAGCTCGACCTCCGCCGCCGAGGGGTACATCCGGGCGGAGAAGCCTGCCTTCGCGATCCTCAGCCTGCGCGCCATGCTGCCCTTCCACGCGACGCACAAGCTCGAGATCCTCGGTCAGGCCGAGATCACCCAGCCGGGCGGGCGCGAGTACCACCTGGTGAGCAAGTCCGCCGCCGACCTCGGTGCTTGCCGCGGCAAGAAGCTGGCGACCAACCACGCCGAGGATGCGCGCTTCGTCGAGCGGGTGGTGGCCGGCGGAGCCTTCAAGCTCGCCGACTTCGAGCTCGTCGCCACGAAGCGCGCGCTGCAGGGCATCAAGATGGTGCAGTCGGGCGAGGCGGTCTGCGCGCTCATCGACGACGCTCAGCTCGCCGAGCTCGCGCACATCGAGGGCGGCAAGGAGCTGCGCTCGGTGTGGAAGAGCGCGAAGCTGCCGCCGATGGTGGTGGTGGCCTTCCCCTCGGCGCCTGCCGCGGAGAAGAAGGCCCTCGCGAACGGGCTCGAGGCGCTCTGCAAGGCCGACGGCGAGGCGATCTGCAAGGAGATCGGCATCGCCGCGCTGCGGCCCGCCTCGGCGCAGACCTACGCCGAGGTTCTCGCGAAGTACGGCAAGGCCCAGTAGCCGTCGGTTCACTCTGGGTGTCCGACCTGCTCCCTCGCCGAGGCGCGCCTCTCAGGGCCAGAGTACGGGCTGCGGCACCTTCCAGTTCGGTACGAACTGAGGACCGGCACCGATTTGGCCGTATTGGTTGCTGCCCCAACACGCGACCTGGCCGGTCGCGCGGAGTGCACACGCGTGGCCTCCGCCGGCCGACACCGCGACTGCGTCGGCGACGTTGGCGACCGCGATGGGCAAGCTCGTGATGCCGGCTCCGCCGTCGCCGAGCTTCCCTACCGAGCCAACGCCCCAGCACGACACACCGCCTGACTGCCGCACGGCGCAGCTGAACTGCTTCCCCGCCGAGACCCCGATGGCGTCCGTGAGGTTCTCGACTGCCACCGGCACGTTGGATGTGTCGGTCGCCCCGTTGCCGAGCTGTCCGATCTCTCCGTCGCCCCAGCACGAGGCCCCCCCGGTCGCGTGCAGCGCGCAGCTGTGGTTCGCGCCGACCGAGATCCCGGTCGCGTCGGCGATGCTCAGCACCGGCACCGGCGCGGGGAAGTTTCCGTCGAAGCCAGTCGACTGGCCGTTGCCCATCTGCCCGAGGTTGGCTTTGCCCCAACACGCGAGCTCACCGGTCACGCGGCGCGCGCAGCTGTGCGCCTCGCCCGCTGCGACCTCGAGCACGTCGTCGAGATCGGAGGTGGTCTTGAACGTGGAGTTGATCTGCTCGGTCGTGCCGTCGCCCATCTCACCGTTCAGGCCATATCCCCAACAGGCCACGGTGCCGGGCTCACGTGTCGCACAGCTATGCCGCCCCCCCGAGGATATCCCCACGACGTCCGTGAGGCCGAGCACAGGGGTCGGAACCGTGACGCTCGTGGCTGCACCGTTTCCGTCGCCCAAGCGCCCGTACCAGGAGGTGCCCCAACAGATGGCCTGGCCATTGGCCCGGGCAGCACAGGTGTGCGCACTCCCGCTGGAGACGGCAACAGCGTCATCGAGCCCGGTGACGACCACGGGGACGTCGCTGTTCGCCGTCGTGCCGTTGCCCAGCGTGCCCACTCCGCCATAGCCCCAGCAGACGACCTCCCCCGTCGCGCGCAACGCGCAAGTGTGGTTCTCCCCCGCCGACAGGGCGGTCGCGTCGTCGAGGCCGACCACGTTCGCCAATGGGAGGGCGACTCCCAGGTAGCCAGGACTCCCCCCCCAGTCGTTGAGGCCATTGCCGAACCAGCCATTACCGACCTCACCGCTCAGCCCCGAGCCCCAGCAGAGCCTCTCTCCGTTCGCGCGCAGAGCGCAGCTGTGTCTGTGGCCCGCGGCGACCGCGACAGCGTCGCTCAGAGCTGCGACTTGCACCGGCACCGACGCATCTGCCGTCCCACCGTCGCCGAGCTGGCCATTCGTGCCGCTCCCCCAGCAGAGCACCTCTCCGCTCGCGCGGAGTGCGCACGCATGCAGATCGCCGGCGCTGAGCGCGACGGCGTCCGTAATCGACCCGATCGCCACCGGGGAGGGCCCGAGATACCCACCCTGGTTCGTGTGCAACACCCCCCAACAGGAGACGGTTCCGTCGGCGGAGAGGGCGCAGGAGAATCCGTTCCCGGCGACGACGTCGATGGCGTCGCTCAACTGATCGACCTCGACCGGTAGCGGACTCGAGATGTCGTTGCCCCGACCGAGTTGCCCCTCGGTATTCCGCCCCCAGCAGGAGACCGTGCCGCTCGCGTGAACCGCACATGCGTGCTTGCCAGCCGCGGCGATCGCGACAGCGTCGGTGACTCCCGACACGGCGACAGGCGTGGCCCGGTCGAGCAACCCACCGTCGCCGAGCTGCCCGTCCACGCCCCGCCCCCAGCACGCGACCTGACCGCTCGCCCGAAGCGCGCAGCTGTGTTGACCTCCAGACGTCGAGATGCCCGCGCCGGTCGCGACAGCGACCGCGTCCGTCAGGCCCGACACCTGGACTGGACCCGAGCTGGTGCCGATGACGCCGTCGCCGAGCTGTCCTGCCCAGGTGGCACCCCAACACACGACGCCGCCCGCGCCATCCAAGGCGCAAGTGTGCGTTGCGCCTGCCGCAATCCCGGTCATTCCGGTGAGCCCCGGGACGGCGGTGGGTACGGCGCGGGAACCGCTCGGCTCGGGCTGGCCGAGCTTGCCCCACGCGTCATCGCCCCAGCAATACACCGCACCCTGCCCGTCCAGGGCGCAGGTGTGTCGGACGGCGGACAGCACGCCGCGTCGGTAGAAGCACGGGCCGAGCGGTTCCCATGCCCCGCTCTCACAGCTGACGACTTGGGTACCGAGCTCGAGCATGCCGCAGGCTTGCTCACCGCTCGCGCCATCGACGCAGTCGCCTCCGCCGGCACCGCTCGAACTGGTGGCAGCGCTGGTTGCCGTGTTGCTGCTGACGCTCGACGTGTTGCCGGCACCGCCACCACCGTCCGAGGTGGAGCTCGAGGACGCGGAGGAGCCCGTCGGTGTCGCTCCGCCGGAGCCGTCGTCGATCTGCGGGTCACCTGCGCAGGCGGCGCCAGTCACCGCGAAGACGATGGCGAGTGCCAGTGCGACTGGAGACGTCGTCCGCGACTGGCTCGACGCGAGAGGCACTCGGTGGGGCATCACACACTCCAACAGGAACCCTCGGGCTCCGAGGCACGACGATCCCTGGGGTTGGCCTTCCGGGTTCGAGGCGACGCCGCTCGAGCGATCGCATCCCGAGCGTGGACCGTGGCGAGGAGCACTGGGCCACGCTCTGCGGCCCGGCCGGCCTCGGCCCCCGTCGTCGTGGCTGGCTCTCACCCCGGGGGCCACGGCACCGCGCCTTCGGCATCGCCGCGCTGCGGCCCGCCTCGGCGCAGACCCACGCCGAGGTTCTTGCGAAGTGCGGCAAGGCCCAGTAACCGTCGGTTCACTCTGGGTGTCCGACCTGCTCCCTCGCTGAGGCGCGCCGCTCTTACCGGCGCGCTCGCCGCCTGCTTCTCGCTCGCGGCCTGCACGCCCGTGCCGCAGGGGCCCGCGCGCAGCGAGCTCGCGTCGGCGCAGACGAGCGCCATCGCGCTGAGCGACGCGCTCGAGGCGCTGATCGAGGCAGGAGAGGCCAGCGAGGCCGACCGCGCGAAGGCCTGGGAGCTGGTGCAGAAGCTGCCCGCCGGGACGGCCGCCGACGCGTTCGGACGGGCGGCGATCGCTGGGCGCCTGGCCGAGGCCCGCGGAGCGGCCGCGTTGATCACGGGGGAGCTGTCGCTCATCTCGGAGGCCGAGCGCTGGGCGCTCGAGAGCAAGAAGCTCGACCCCTCGTTCCGCGACGAGGCCGCGTCGCGCATGCTCGGCTCGCTCTGGGTGCTCGCGCCGGCCGAGCTGCTCGAGGCGGGCGACAGCGAGGAGGGGCTCGCGCTGCTCGAGGATTTGGCCCGGAGGCGACCCGAGCTGTCCGAGAACCAGTTGCGCCTCGCAGAGGCGCTCGTCGCCCTCCACGACGAAGACGCCGCGCTCGAGCCCCTGTGCAAGGCGCTCACGAAGAAGGCCGAGCTCCGGCGCGACGACCAGCGCTTGCTCGAGCGCCTCGTGCAGGAGCTGGGCTCACGCCGTTGTCCCGGCCCGGGCGCAGAGGCCGCACCACCGGGCGCGCCATGAGCCTGGGCGGCCTGCGCGGCGCGCTGCACGCGGTGGCGCTCTTCGGTGCGAGGCAGCCCAAGCGGGCGCTCGTGCTCGCGCTGCTCCTCTTCGTCGCCGCGGCCGCCGTGCTGCCGAGCATGCGCATCTCGACCTCGAGGCGCGATCTGGTCGAGAGCGATCAGCCCTACCAAGCGAAGCTCGTGAGCTTCCACGAGCGCTTCGGTTACCCGGACAGGCCTGCGATCGTCGTCTCCGGTGCGAGCGCAGCCGAGCGCCGCCGCGTGGTCGACGCGCTCACGCGGGAGCTGGAGTCCCTGCCTGAGCTCGAAGGGCGCGTGCTCGGCAAGCTCGCGCCGAGCGATCTCGCGGAGCTGCTCCTGCTCGTCGATCCGGTGAGCGCGGCACGCGCGATCGATCCTGCGCGGATCAAGCCCGCGATCGAAGCGGGTTGGCCGGGCTGGATCGGCGCGGTGAACGCCGAGCTCGCCGCGGGGCTCGAGTCCGGCAAGGGCAGCGAAGCGGAGGCGCGCGAGGCGCTCGAAGGGCTCGGGCGCGCTGCGCGTCTGCTCGACGCACACCTCGGAGGCGCCGAGGAGCTCGATCTCGCAGGGCTGTTGCCCGAGGCCCCAGGCTTCGACGAGCAGGGCTACTTCGTGAGCGGGAAGGACCACCACGTGCTCGCGCTGCTCGTCGCGCTCGAGAGCGACGAGGGCAGCGTCGTCGCCCCGATGGTCGAGCGCATCCGCGCCGCGCGCGACCGTGCGCTCGAGCGCGCCCAGGTGCCGGGCGTGCGCGCCGACGTGACGGGCCTGCCCGCGGTGGTCGCCGACGAGCTCCACATCGTGGAGCGCGATCTGGCGTGGACGGGCGGCGCCTCGGGCCTGCTCATGCTGCTGACGCTCTGGTGGGCCTTCCGCTCGCTGCGACAGGCGATGGTGAGCTTCCTGCCGCTGGGCTTCGGCATGGTCGTCACCTTCGGCATCGTGCGCCTCACGCTCGGTGAGCTGAACCTCATCACGGCGAGCTTCACCTCGGTGCTGCTCGGCCTCGGCGACTTCGGCGTGCACATCCAGACGCGCTACGGCGAGCTGCTTCGCCGGGGCGAGTCGTCGCAGCGGGCGATGGAGGAGGCGCTGCTCAAGAGCGGCCCCGGCCTGCTCGTAGGCACGCTGACCACCGCGGCGGCCTTCCTCGCCACCGCGACGACCGACTTCACTGCTTTCGCTCAACTCGGCTTCATCACCGCGACGGGCCTGAGCGTGATGCTGCTCGGCACCTACCTGCTCATCCCCGCCGTCGTCGTGCTGCTCTTCGGCGATCGGCCCACCGCCGCGCCCGAGCTGCCCGGCATGCGCCGCCTCGCCGGCGTGGTGCGCAGGTCGCCGCGCGCCGTGCTGCTCGTGGCCGCGGCCATCACGGTGATGCTCGCCTTCGGGCTGCCGAAGCTCGAGTTCCGCGGGCGCTACTTCGACTTCTTGCCGGAGCACACCGAGAGCGCGCGAGGTCTCGAGGTGCTCGAGAAGGACCCGCTCACATCCCCGATGGTCGCCCACGTGCCCGTGGGCAGCTTCGACGAGGCGCGAGCGCTCGCCACCGCGCTGCGTGCGCTGCCCGAGGTCGCGAGCGTGGACTCGCCGAGCGACTGGCTGCCTCCGCTCGACGAGGCTCGCCGCAAGGCGCTGCTCTCTCTGGCGAAGCTCGACGCCGACTGGACGCGCGCGGAGGCCGCGGGCTTCGATCGCGAGGGCACCGTGCGCGCGCTCGGCTCGCTGGGCGACACGCTCGACGAGGTCGCCTTCGCGCTGCGCCAGGGCGACCGCGATCCGCGACCGGCCGACGACGCGAAGCGCGAGGTGCTCGCGCTCCGCACGCGCATCGCCTCGCTGGACGAGGCTGGGCTCGCGACGATGTCGTCGCTCCAACGATCCGGCCTCGCGCTGTTCCGCCGAGCCTTCGTCGCCGCCGAGTCCGTCGTGCTGGCAGGCGAGTACTCACCGAAGGATCTGCCTCCGCTGCTCGCGCACCGCTTCGTCTCGAAGGACCAGCACGCGCTCGCGGTGTACGTGCACCCGGGCGTCGACGTCTGGTCGAAGACCTCGTCGCTCGCCTTCCGTGAGGCGGTCGTGCGGGTCGCGCCCGAGGCCTCGGGGCTCGCGCTGACGGTGAGCGAGCACGAGGCGATGATCGTCCGGGGCTTCGAGCGCGCCACGATCGCCTCGGCCGTGCTCGTGCTCGTCATCCTCTTCCTGAGCTTCCGCTCGGTTCTGCTCGTGGCCGTGGCCGCGCTCCCGCTCGCGCTCGGCTCGGTCTGGATGCTCGGGGCGATGCCGGCCCTCGGGTTGAGCTTCAACCACGCGAACCTCGTCGCGCTGCCGCTGGTGCTCGGCCTGGGCGTCGACGCAGGCGCGCACGTGGTCCACCGCTACAGGCAGAGCGCTGCCGAGCGGGGCGGTGTGGCCGACCTGGGCGAGGTCCTGGGCGGCACCGGCAGCGCGGTCCTGGTCGCGTCGCTCACCACGGTGTTCGGCATGGGTGTGCTCATGCTCGCCGAGTACCGCGCGATGTACTCGCTCGGGCTCGTGATGACGGTCGGCATGCTCTCGACCCTCGTGCTCGGCCTCGTCGCGCTGCCGGCCGCGCTGGTGCTGCTGAAGAAGGCAGAGTAGCGATCGCGCTCCGTGGCCGTTGATCCTTCTTGAGCGGCTGCGGTTTGCGCTCGCCTGCTCGCCTGCCGCATCATGGAGACATGCTCGCCCATCGCCTGCACGGCTCCCTGCTGATCGCGCTCGTCGCCTCGCTCAACGCCGCCTGCGGCAGCGAGATTCGCTTCGACGACGGCGAAGGCGGCGGTGGCGCGAGCGGCAGCTCCGTGGGCAGCGGCGCGGGCCCGTCGAGCGGCAACGGCTCGAGCGTATCGAGCGGCTCCGCCGGCGCGAGCGGCAGCGGCTCGAGCGTGTCGAGCGGCGTGGGATCGTCGTCGAGCGGCGGCGGCTCCACGGCCACCTCGTCGTCGAGCGGCGGCGGCTGGAGCGCGAGCTCCTCGTCGAGCGGCGGCGGCTCCACGGGCTCGTGGACCTCGAGCGTCAGCGGCTCCACGCGCGCTTCGAGCTCGAGCTTCGTGGCGAGCTCGAGCTCGGGCGGGCCCTTCTGCCCGGGCGCGGGGGACAGCTGCACCAACTGCGCCGCGACGACGTGTCCGAGCGAATGGTGTGCGTGCGCCGGCGAAGCCGACTGCGTGCCGCTGCTGGACTGCTGGGACGCCTGCCAGACCGAGGCCTGCTTCCAGACCTGCATGACGGACCACCCAGGCGGCGTGTCGACCGCCGTGGTGCTGAACAGCTGCGCGAGCAGCGTCTGCCCCGGTTGCCAGCAGGGCTGGGAGCCTCTCGATCCCTGCACCGAGTGCATCTTCACGAGCTGCGACGAGGCGATGAACGCCTGCTACGCGATGCCCGCGTGCATCGGCCTGTGGACCTGCCTCGGCGAGTGCAGCCCCCTCAACCTGAGCTGCCAGCAGGGCTGCTACAACAGCTTCGGGGCGGGCGTGTCCACGCTGCAGACCGCGCTCGAGTGCGCCGACAGTCAGTGCCCGAGCTGCAACTGAGGGCGGCAGCCGCACCGGGCGGGCGCGCTGGGCCTCGCCCTCAGCCGATCGTCACCGGCTCCATGTCGGCCGGCATCTCCGCGAGCTCGGCCTCGGTGAGGCGCGCGTAGATCTCGACGAGGTTGCCGCCGGGATCGCGGAGCCACAGCTCGTGCAATGGCGTGCCTCGCCAGGTGGTGCGCGCCGGCTTCTCGATCGGAAAGCCCGCGGCTTCGGCTCTGCGCTGCGCGGCGATCACCTGGGCGCGCGAGCCGACGTCGACCCCGAGGTGGTAGAGCGTGTCGTGGTGTAGCTCCTTGCCGTCGCTCACGAGCACGACGAAGTTCGTGCGCAGCTTCTCACTCACGAAGGTCGCGTAGCGGTGGGTCCACTCCTTGGGTGGGCTGTCGAAGAGCCAAGCGTAGAAACGCGCCGCAGCCGCGAGATCGGGCACGCGGATGCTCGCGTGGAACTCCTTCGGGTCGGGGCCCTCGGGCACGTCACGCAGCGCGGCGAGCACCTCGATGCGGGCGCGGATCTGGTCGCGCGCGACCCGGAAGTGCGCGAGACGCTCTTCGTCGCTCAGATCTTCGTGCTTTCGATCCGGGTCGGTGAGCGGCCAATGCAGGCGCGGGGCCCCCCCGAGGAAGACGGGGCAGACCTCCTCCGCGCAGAGCGTGATCACCAGATCGACGCTCGCCGGATCGATCGAGTCGACGAGCTTCGAGGCGTGGCTACTGAGATCGATGCCGAGCTCACGCATCGCCGCGATGGCGTAGGGGTTCACGCGGGTGGGCGCCGAGCCCGCCGATTGAACGCGCACGCCGTCGCCGAAGACGTGGCGCGCGAGCCCCTCGGCCATCTGCGAGCGCGCCGAGTTGGCGACGCAGAGAAAGAGCACGCTGTCGAAGCGCAGTCCGGGCATGGTGAGCTCCTCAGGCGGCGACGGGCGAGGCAGGGAACCAGCCCTTGGTGCGGTTGGCGAAGGCGACGAGTGAGAGCATCACCGGCACTTCGATGAGCACGCCGACCACGGTGGCGAGCGCGGCGCCCGAGGAGAGGCCGAAGAGGCTGATCGCCACGGCGACGGCGAGCTCGAAGAAGTTCGAGGTCCCGATCATCGCGGCGGGTGCGGCGACGTCGAAGGGCAGCTTCAAGACGCGAGCGAGCCCGTAGGCGACGGCGAAGATGCCGTAGCTCTGGAGGGTGAGCGGTACCGCGATCAGGCCTACGCGCAGTGGCTGGGCGAGGATCGTCTCGGCCTGGAAGCCGAAGAGCAAGACGACGGTGAGGAGGAGCCCGACGATCGACGTCGGCTTGAGGTGACGTCCTAGCTTCTCGAGGCGTTCCCTGGTGAGGGCGCGCTGCGTGGCGATGCCGGCGGCGAGTGGGATCACGACGAAGATCACGACCGAGGCGAGCAGCGTTTCCCAGGGCACCACGATATCGGTCACGCCGAGTAGGAGCGCCGTGAGCGGTGCGAAGGCGAACACCATGATGAGGTCGTTCACCGAGACCTGCACGAGGGTGTAGTTTGCGTCGCCGTCGGTGAGGTGGCTCCAGACGAAGACCATCGCGGTGCAAGGTGCGACGCCGAGCAGGATCATCCCCGCGATGTATTGCTGAGCATCGGCTGCCGGCACCAGACCAGCGTAGACGTGCTCGAAGAAGAGCACGCCGAGCGCCGCCATCGAGAATGGCTTGATCAGCCAGTTGACGACGAGCGTGAGCGCGAGGCCCTTGGGCCTCTTGCCGACGTCCTTGAGGCACGAAGGGTCGACCTTGAGCATCATCGGGTAGATCATCAGCCAGATGAGCACCGCGACGACGAGGTTCACCCTCGCCCACTCGAGGCGCGAGACGAGCTCGAAGACGCCAGGCATCACGTGGCCCAAGCCGACGCCGACGGCGATCGCGAGCGCGACCCAGAGCGAGAGAAAGCGTTCGAAGATTCCCATGGCTCGTTCGGTGGGTCGCTCTCGAGCCCGCGTATCCGGTCTCGCTGAGCGGAGGATGCATCGCAATTCGACGATGTTCGAGGCAGCGCAGTGGCGCCGCGGCGGGATGCAGTTCAGATGCCCGAGACCAGCGCCTTGAGGCGCCGCAGCGCACGGGGCTCGATGCAGTAGCAGACGCGAGGCCCGTCGACCTCGCCGCGGATGAGGCCGGCCTCCTTGAGCACCTTGAGGTGCTGCGACACCGTGGACTGCGCGAGCGGAAGCTCGTCGACGATGTCACCACAGACGCACGAGGCCTTGCGCACGAGGATGCGGAGGATCTGCACGCGCGCGGGGTGTCCCACCGCTTTGGCGAGCGTCGCGAGCTCCTCGTCGGCGTCGGGGCCTTCGATGGGGCGCAGGTCGACCTCCGCGGCGGCGGGGGGGCAGCACGCCGCCTGGGGAGCGAGCTTCATCGTTCCATTACGATGGATGAGCGGAGAGTTCGTGTCAAGCGCGTGGCCCGATCACCCGGGAGCACCGGGAGCCGAGCTGCTCGCCAAAGCGAGCAAGCGCTCCGGGCCGACGGGCTCATCGACGACCCAGGGCACGATCGCCACGCGCCGAGCGTGCGCGCTGCGGACGAGCTCGATCTGCTCGAGCTCCGCCGCGACGCGCTGCACGAGGCGTGGGTCGCGCGTGGTCGTCGCTGCGAGGCTCGCGTTCACGACCCAACCGTAGGGCTCGACCTCGGCTCGACGCAGGTCGTTCTGGAGGCGCGCGGCCTCGTCGACCGGCGTCGTCTCGGGGAGGGTGACGATGAGCAGCTTCGTGTAGTCCGGATCACGCAGACGCATCAGCGGCGTCACGATGCGCACGTGATCGCCCTCACCCTCGTGGCCGACGACCTGGCGGTGGTACGAGCCCGTGGTGTCGAGCAGGAGCAGCGTGTGGCCGGTGGGCGCAGTGTCGAGCACGACGAAGCTCGAGCGCGCCTTGGCGACGATGCGCGTGAAGGCCGTGAAGACGGCGACCTCTTCGTAGCAGGGAGAACGTAGATCCTCGGCGAGCGTCGCGCGCCCGGCTTCGTCGAGGCTCGCGCCCTTCGTCGCCATCACACGCTCGACGTAGGCCTTCGTCTCCGCGAGCGGATCGATACGGCTCACGCTGAGGTTCTCGAGCTTGCCGTGGATCGTCTCTGCGACGTGCGCCGCCGGATCCGTCGTGCTCAGCATCACCTGGTGGCCACGACGGGCGAGCTCGGCCGCGATCGCGGCCGCGATGGTCGTCTTGCCGACGCCGCCCTTGCCCATCACGAGCACGAGCCCGTGTCCCGGCTCGGCGATCGCGTCGATGAAGCTCGACAGCGCCGGGAGCGAGGGCCTGTCTCGCGGAGGTTCGCGCGAGGGCAGCCTCGCCGCGGCTTCGTCGTCGAGGAGGGCGCGCAGCGCAGGCAGCCCCACCATGTCGAAGGGCCGGAGCGGAATGCGCAGCGCGGGCAGGCGCCTGAGGCGCTCGGGCATCGCTTCGAGCGCCGCGCGTCCTCGCTCCTCGAGCGCGCGCGCGACCACGTCATCGCGGTCCGCGGCCGCGAAGACCGCGTTGATCGCGAGCTCCTGGTTCCGGATGCCGAGCTCCTCGAGCTCGGCCGCGCTTCGCTCCGCCTCCCGCAGCGCGGAGCCGTCCGCGCGACTGACCAGCACGAGCTTCGTGCGAGCTCCGTCGGCCAGGGCCTCGAGCGCAGACTGAAAACGCTCGGCTTGCATGCGCAGACCCGTGTGGGGGCCGAGGCACGTGGCGCCCGTCGTGGTCGAAGCGAGGAAGCTCGTCCACGCGCGCGGCAGGCTCAGGAGGCGCAGCGTGTGACCCGTGGGCGCGGTGTCGAAGACGACGTGATCGTAGGCCGCCGCCACGGGCCCGCCCGCGAGCAGCTCGGCGAACTCGTCGAAGGCGGCGATCTCCACGGTGCACGAGCCCGCGAGCTGCTCCTCGAGCTCGCGGATCTGGGGCTCGGCCCAGAGCTCGCGGTAGGGGTCGATCACACGCGCGCGGTAGGCGTCGGCGGCTCGCTGCGGATCGATGTCCAACGCGTCGAGACGCGGGACTCCGGGGACGGGCGTGGGCTCGTTCGACAGCGTCGTACCGAGCATGCGCCCGAGGTTCGACGCCGGATCGGTGCTCACGAGCAGCACGCGTCTGCCGAGATCGGCGAGGCGGATGGCCGTCGCGCAGGAGAGCGAGGTCTTGCCGACGCCGCCCTTGCCGGTGAAGAACAGGAAGCGCGTGGGCTGCTCGATGAAGTCGTTCATGGGACCCTCTTGGCTCCGTTCGTCACTCACCACACCAAAGCCGCTGGCGCGAAGATCAGCAAGAGGCCGAGCGTGAGCACCACGACGCCGCTCAAGAGCTTGAGCCACCGGCCCGCGCGCTCCTGCAGCTTCCGCCGCCCGAGCGTGACGACCGCGATGCCGACCATGATCGCGTCGTCGAGCATGTACGCCAGGATGTACAGCGCGAGGTAGGCGTAGCGCCCGGCAACCGACACACCCTGCTGCACGAGCACTTGCGTGTAGAGCGCAGGCAAGCCCGCCGTGCATACGAGCTCGATCACGTTGACCAGCACCGCGAGCACCGTGGCGCCCACGATGGCGGCCCAGAGGCTCTCGGCGCGCACGATGGCGCGCACGCGCGCGTAGATGCCTGGTTTGGCGCTCTCGGGGATGCTCAGGCTCGGGCCCTTTCCGAAGGCGAAGAAGTCCTTCACGTTCACGACGCCGACCACGAGCGCCACGAGGCCGAGCACGATCTGTACGGCGCGCGAGAGGCCGATGAGCTGGAAGACGTTGAGCCACGCCGCCATGAAGGCGTAGTAGGCGAGCCCGCTCACGACCACGAAGCTGCCCGCGATGGCGAGCATGCGCGCGCGGTCTTTCACGTTGACCAAGAGCGACAGCAGGAAGAGCAGCACCCACATCGCGCAGGGGTTGAAGCCGTCGACCAGGCCGATGGCGATCGTGAAGAGCGGCAGGCCCAACCCCTTGGCGCTCACACGACCGAAGACCGGCAGATCGACCTCGCCCTCCGCAGGCAGCGGCGGGCCGGTGCTCTCGGGCACCCTCTGCGCATCGCTGCCCGGCGCATGAGCGGGGCCGTGTTCGACCGGCGGCGGCGTGGGCGCGAGCAGCGCCTCGATCTGCGCGCCGGTGCTCGCGGCCGAGTCGAAGCCGACGAGGAACTGCCCACGCACGACGAAGCTCGGTAGGCCCACCATGTCGAGGCCCGCGCGTTCGCTGCGCACACGCAGATCCTCGTAGGCCGCCTCGGAGGCCTCGACGTCGTGCTCGACGATGACGAGCTCGGGGCGCCGCAGGCGCAGCTCGTCCAAGAAGGCGTGCGCTGCGCGACAGTGCGGGCAGGCAGGGTGGCCCCACATGAGGATGTCGGGCTCGGCTGCGCGCGCCGGCGCGGCAAGGGAGCCGAGCGCGAGGAGCAGCGCAGCGAAGAGCGCGGCGATCAGCTGGCGTCGCCCGCTCGAGCCCAGCGGTCGCGTGCGACGAAGCGGCGCATCATGAGATGTATCGGCTCTGCTCGGATCGCTCACGGCGAGCTCCTCACCCGAGAGCTCGAGCATCCGGCGTGCCATCTCGGCTCGCGAGGATCGGCTGGTTCGCGAGCGCGTGCGACGCAGACCCTGCGCGAGCTCCCTCCGCCGGCGCAACCCTTGCCGAGCGGCGCTCTCGCTCCAGGCCTCAGAGCCCGGAGCCGAATTCGTCGATCGCGGGCTTCGGTTTCTGCTTCGGTGGAGCAGGCGTGCTCGGGCGAGGTGTCGTTGCACCTCCAACAGACGGCGGCCTCGTCGCAGCTTCCGGTCGATTCGCGGCGGTGGCACTGGACACGGGCGGCGCTGGCGGTGCTGCCGAAGCCGATGCGCTCGCCGACGCCGACGCCGACGCCGCGAGGCGAGCGAGCTCGGCCTCGACCTCGGCGTCGTCGATGCGCGCGACGTCGCTCGGCGCCTCCGGTGAAGGCTGCGCGACCGCCGCCGACGCGGTCGGCGCGCCCTTCACCGCAGTCGCAGCTTCGCCACCCGGAGCCGCTGCGCGCGGCCCGCTCGCCACGACGACGACCGCCGACACGGCCGCCACCGCGAGCCCCGCGAGTAGACCGAGGCCCACGGCCACCGGCCAGCGCTTGGGCCGCACGGCCTGCGCGGCATAGAGGCTCGGATCGATGCGGTGCGCGTCGGTGCGCACGACGTTGATGCTCGAGACGCTGTCGCTCGGATCGACCGTGCCCTGGGGCATCGCCGCGGGCGACATCGCGCGCGCCTGGGAGGAGTCGAAGCCGAACGAGGGTGCAGGCTGGATCGCGAGCTGTGGCGGGGGCGCAGAGAAAGGCGGCGGCGGCGCGAGCCGCGGCGCGGGGAAGGGAGGCGGCGGTGCAGGCGGCGGCGCGAGCTGCGGCGGCGGCGCGGAGAGCTGCGGCGGCGGAGGCTGCGCGCGCGACCCGCGCAGCGAGGAGGGCCCGGGCGGGATGAGGCGCGGCGCGAGCGAGGGGTCCGGGCCTCTGGCTGCGAAGGCGTGGTTCGGAGCCGGCTGAGGCAGCGGCGCGCTCGGCGCCTGCGGCAGCGGCATCGCGAGCATGCGCGTGGCTTCGTCGGCCTCGACGTGGCCCGGCGTCGGAGGCCGCACCGCTCGGCTCTCGAGCGCCGACACCGACGCGACGTCGATCGAATCGAGCATGATCACCGAGCTCGGCTCGTCGACCACCGCGAGCGCCGCAGCGGAGGCGTGTCGCTGCTCGCCCATCGCGACCTGGCGCACCTCGGCGGCGCGACCGAGGCGGCGGCGCACGAGCTCGAGCGCTGCCGGGCTCGTGTCGACGAAGAAGTCGCTCGGCCGCGGGATGGCGGCGCCGCGGTGCGCGAGCGAGCGCTTGAGCGGGATATCGCTCAGGTCGTGCGTGCTGAGCAGATCGAGGCAGCGCTCGGCGAGCTCGCGCGCCGAACCGATGCGCTCGTGCTGGGGCCGCAGACACTGCTCGACGAGCTCGCGGAGCTGCGCAGGCAGCTGCGGCGCCGCTTGGTGGATCGAGCGCGGCCGCTTCGTCGCGATGGCGACGATGAGGTTGTTCGAGCTGTCGCCTTCGTGCGGGAACACGCCCGAGAGCGCCTCGAAGAGCAAGACGCCGAGCGACCAGAGGTCGCTGCGTGCGTCGGCCGACGAGGCGCTGATGGCCTGCTCGGGGCTCATGTATCGGGGCGATCCGAGCAGCGAGCCGGTCGTCGTGGCGACGCCGTCGTCGCCCATCGCGAGCTTGCTCACGCCGAAGTCGACGACCTTGGTGACGACGCCGCCCGTGGCGCGATCGCGATGCAGGAAGATGTTCGCGGGTTTGACGTCGCGGTGGATGACGCCCACGGCGTGCGCCGCCGCGAGCCCCGTCGCAGCCTGCGCCACGATCGCGCAGAGCTCACGCGCCGAGAGCGGCGGCTGACAGCGCAGCACCTCGGAGAGGCTCAGGCCGTCGAGCAGCTCCATCACGAGGAAGAGCCCGCCGTCTTCGGTGTGCCCGAAGTCGAAGATGTCGATGACGTTCGGGTGATCGATCTTCGCCGAGGCGCGCGCCTCCTGGAGGAAGCGGTGGCGTGTGTCGTCGGCGCTGGAGACGAGCGAGTGGAGGATCTTGATCGCGAACTGACGCCCGGTGAGCGCGTTCTCCGCAGACCAAACGGTGCCCATGCCGCCCTGTCCGAGCGGTGCGCGCAAACGGTACTTCTGGGCTACGAGCTCGCCCGGCCTCAACGTGAGGACCATGGTCCCTCCCATGGCCTACGCGGTCAAGGCGCGCCCCCACTCGGGATGGCCGCCCTCGGCTTGACAGTGGAGGTGCCGAACGGCCTACTCCGAGCGTCGTGAGCCGAGGTCTACGCACGAGCATCTCCTTCGCCCTCGCGCTCTCGTGGAGCGCCTCGGCCTCCGCGCAGCCCGTCGACGCCGAGGAGCGCGAGCGGCTCCGCCAGGCGAAGCAGTGGTTCGACGAGGGGGTCGCCGCGGAGAAGAACGGCGACTGCGACACGGCGGTCGACCGCTACCTGCAAGCGCTCGAGGTGAAGGAAACGCCTCAGCTCAACCTGCGCATCGGCCTCTGCCTCGAGAAGCTCGGCCAGCTGCTGGGCGCGAGAGAGGCCTACCAGACTGCGCTCACTCTGCCGATCGACAACGCGAAGCTCAAGGCCACGCTCGAGGCGCAGCGAGACGGCGTCGAGGCGCGCATCCCTCGGCTCGTGCTGCGCGCGCCGCGCGCGATCGAGGGCCTGGACCTGAGGATCGACGGCGTGCGTGCGAAGCTCGACGAGCCGATCCAGGTCGACCCCGGCGCGCGGAAGATTCGCGCCGAGGCCCCTGCGCACGAGGCCTTCGAGCGCGAGGAGACGCTCGCCGAGGGTGAAGAGCGGGAGGTGACGATCACGCTGCGGAGCTCCGCGGTGGACGACGCGGCGCCGCCGCCCGAGGAGCCAGCACCCGAAGCCGACGGCCACGGCCCGGGCGTGCTGCCGTGGGTGTTCGTCGGCGCTGGCGCGGCCGCGCTCGGCGCGGGCATCGCGCTCTTCGCCTCCGCAGGCGGCCCGCTCGACGACGCCGACCGCCTCTGCGGAGGCAACCGCGGGTTCTGTCGGACCGACGGCGCGGCGACGCGCTCGCAGATCGACGAGCTCGTCGGCGAAGCCAATACGCGCGAGGCGCTCGGCACCGCCGCGCTGATCGCCGGCGCCGGCCTGGCCGCGACGGGCGTGGTGTGGCTGTTGCTCCCGAGCGACGAGCCCACGGACGGCGAAGCGAGCACGTCGAGCTTCGTCGCCGCCCCCTGGGCCTCGCCGCTCGGCGCAGGTCTGCTCGTCGGCGGTCGCTTCTGAGGCGCAGTCGCAGGCCGGCCACACGCCAGACGACGACGCGACGAAGGACGAGCTCCCGAGCCGCGCTCGGCGCGCCTTCGCAGGCGTCGCCCAGGTAGCGTCGGCCCTCGCCGAGAGCTATGGTCCCGGGCCGAATCCCATGACTTCTTCTTCCGATCGGCCGCCGCTACGCCCCTTCCTCGAGGCCCTCGGAAGCAGCCTGCTGGTCTCGGACGGCGCCATGGGCTCCCTGCTCTACGAGCGCGGCGTCTTCGTCACGCAGAACTTCGAGCAGCTGAACGTCACGCGCTCCGAGGTCGTACGGAAGATCCACGCCGACTACCTCGAGGCGGGCGCGAACATCCTGCAGACGAACACCTTCGGCGCGAACCGCGTGCGCCTCGAGCGCCACGGCCTCGTCGGCGAGGTGAAGCACTTCAACCTCGCGGGCGCGCGCATCGCGCGCGAGGTCGCCGACCAGCGCGCCTACGTCGCGGGCTCGGTCGGGCCGACGGGCCTCGTACCGGGCGCCAACCGCGCACGTGAGCTCGAAGAAGCCCGCGAGACCTTCCGCGAGCAGTGCGCGGCGCTCGCCGAGGGCGGCGTCGACGCCTTCGTGATCGAGACCTTCCGTCACCTCGACGAGATCGGCGCCGCGATCGCCGCCGCACGCGAGGTCGCGCCGCACATCCCGATCGTCGCCACGGTGACCTTCGACAGCGGCGGCACGGTGGCCGACGGCACGCAGCCGGAGCAGGTGGCCAACATCCTGCGCGACTTCGGCGCCGACGTGATCGGCGTCAACTGCGGCGACGGCCCGCAGCTCTCGCTCGCGATGGCCGAACGCATGCGCGGCCCGGGTCTGCCACTCTACGTGCAGCCCAACGCAGGCCTGCCGCGCAACATCGACGGGCGCCTGCTCTACATGGCGACGCCCGAGTATTTCGACGTCTTCACGCGGCGCATGATCCAGGCGGGCGCGCGCGTCGTCGGTGGCTGCTGCGGCACCACGCCCGAGCACATCCGCTGGATGGCCAAGTCGGCTCGCATGCTCGGCGGCCGCACCGAAGAGGAGCACGTCGAGGATCCGATCTCGATCCAGCCCGTGACGCACCAGGGCGAGGAGCCCACGCCGCTCGCCGAGCGCAGCGACTTCGCCGCGAAGGTCGCGCGGGGAGAGTTCGTCGTCTCGGTCGAGGTGAACCCGGAGCCGGGCACGAGCGCAGAGAGCGCGCTCGCCGGCGCGAAGATGCTGCTCGATGCGGGCGTCGACATCGTCAACGTGGCCGACGGCCCCCGCGCGATGGCGCGCATGTCGAACCTCGCCTTCTGCGCGCTCTTGCTCGAGCGCTACGGCATCCAGTCGATCGTGCACGTCTGCGGGCGCGACCGGAACATGCTCGGGCAGATGGCGCATCTGCTCGGCGCGCACGCGCTCGGGCTGCGCAACCTCGTGATCATCACGGGTGATCCACCCAAGGTCGGCGACTACCCCGAGGCCACGGCCGTCTACGATCTCGACTCCGTGGGCCTGCTCCACATGGCGAGCCAGATGAACCGCGGCGTCGACCCGGCGGGCAAACCGCTGCGAGGCGGCAAGACGGCCTTCTTCTGCGCGACGGGCTTCGAGCCGGGCGCGCCCGACCTCGACAAGGAGATCGCGCGCCTCGAGGCGAAGGTCGCGGCCGGCGCCGAGCTCGTGATGACGCAGCCGGTCTTCCAGCAGGAGCTGCTCGACACGGTGCTCGCGCGCATCGCCCACCTCCGGGTGCCCGTGATGATCGGCGTGCTCCCGCTCGTGAGCTACAAGAACGCCGAGTTCCTCCACAACGAGGTGCCGGGCATGCAGATCCCCGAGGCGATCCGCGAGCGCATGCGCAAGATCCCGCCGGGGCCCGAGGCGCGAAAGGAGGGCGTGCGCATCGCACGCGAGATGCTCTTCGGCGTGCGCGACCGCGTGCAGGGCGCCTACCTCATGCCGCCGCTCGGCAAGTTCGAGCTCGCGCTCGAGGTGCTCGAGGGGCTGAAGCGCTGAGCTGAAGCGCTGAGCCGAGGCGAGCTGCGTCGAGCCTGACGCGCCTCGCCGCCCGCAGCGCCCTCGCGCCGGGTAGCGCGCTTCGCACCAAGCAGCGCGCGGGCCCCGCGCGGGGCGCTCGGGTGCCCCGATCCCCGCCGTTCACGGCATCGTCGGAGGCTCGACACGCGCCTGGCACGTCGCTCGCTTCAGCTTCGGGCATGCGCCAGCCGAAGGCCCTCGAGAAGCTGCTCGTCGCGCTGCGCAGCGTCGGCGTGGGCGGTGTCGCGACGCTGCTCGACCTCGGTCTGCTCGCGCTGCTGGTGCACGCGCTCGGCGTGGCGCCCCGCCTCGCCAGCCCCATCGCGCTCCTGTGCGGCGTGGTCTGCCAGTTCTTCGGCAACAAGCTCGTGGCCTTTCGCGATCGATCGCCGCGCTGGGCCGAGCAGGCGCTGCGCTTCGCGGGTGTGGAGGCGCTCGGCTTCGCGGCGAACTTCTGGCTCTTCGACGTCGCCGTGCGTGCGATCCCCCTGCCCTTGCTCGCCTTGCGCCTCGTGACGACGAGCCTCGTCTACTTCGCGCTGTGTCTGCCGCTCTGGTCGCTGATCTTCCGCCCCACGACTGAGGAGGCCTCGCCATGACCATCCTGGAGACGACGGCGTTCGGGCTCACGATCGTCTCGAGCGCGTGGACCGCGCTCGGCGCGTGGAGCGTGCACCGCGTGACGACGCCCTACGCGGGCGAGATCCCGCTCGACGCGCCCGCGCCCGTGACGGTGCTCAAGCCGCTGGCGGGCGCCGACCCGAGTCTCGAAGAGAACCTGCGCTCCTTCTTCGAGCAAGACCACCCCGACTACGAGCTCGTGTTCGGCGTCGAAGCCCCCGACGACCCCGCGCTCGAGCTCGTGCGCAGGCTCCTGCGCGAGTACCCAGAGGTCCGAGGCCGCATCGTGGTGCACGATACGAAGGGCGCCACGAACCCGAAGGTGCGCAACCTCATCGGCATGATGCCGCACGCGAGCCACGATCTCGTGCTCCTGAGCGACAGCAACGTGCGCGCGCCACGGAGTTACCTGCGCGAGGCCGTGCGTACGCTCGCGCGCGACCCGGAGGTCGGCCTCGTGACCCACCTCTTCGTGGGCGAAGGCGCGGCCACGCTGCCGGCGCAGCTCGAAGCGGTACAGCTCACGGGCTTCGTCGCCGCGGGCGCGGCCTTGCCGACCTGCTTCGGCGACGCGGCGGTGATCGGCAAGTCGATGCTCTTCTCGAAGAGCGAGCTCGGGCGCCTCGGCGGCCTCGATCGCGTACGCGACGTGCTCGCCGAGGACTACGTGATCGGCAAGATGTTCCAGCACGCCGGGCGCAGGGTCGCGCTCGGCAGCACGGTGCTCAGCAACGTGATCGGCAGGCCGAGCCTGCGCGCCGTCTTCGACCGGCAGCTGCGCTGGTCGATGCTGCGCTGGCGCCTGCGCCCGCAGGCCCACGTGCTCGAGCCCCTCAGCAACCCGCTCGTGATCCTGCCCTTGCTCGCGGTGCTCGTCGGCGGCTGGGCCTTCGCGTGGTACCTCGCGATGCTGCTCCTGCGCGACGGCTACGGCGCCTGGCGCCTCGGCTCGACGCGAGGGGTCGTGCTCCCGATCCTGCTGGCGCCGCTGCGCGATCTGCTCGCCCTCGTGGTGTGGCTCGTCACACCGCTCAAGCGCCACGTGCGCTGGAGAGGGCACCGCGTGCGCGTCGGCGCGGGCACGCTGCTCTACGGCTGAACGAAGACCTCGGGTGCCCCCCCCCCGTTGAGGGCGCGCTCGCCCCGTGTTCCGCGTGAACACGGACTCGTGGCCGCTGCGTGCACGTTCTCTCGCCCTCCGCGCGTCTGTCGGGTCACGATGGACGTGTCCACCCCTCGGAGGTTCCCCATGAAGTCGCACTTCGCTTCTCTTCGTCTCGGTCTGGTGTTGTTCGGTGTGGCCTCGAGCGGCGCACTGCTGGCGGTCGCCTGTGGCGACGACGGCGGAGGCGGGAGCGGCGCCGGCGGCCCCGGCGATGGTTGCCAGGTCAACGGCAGCGACTGTCGAACGGCTTGCGACATCTCGCTGGGCTGCGTCGAGTGCACCGCCGACGCCGACTGCGGCGCGGGGAACCCCGCCTGCGTGCAGGGCCGCTGCGAGGAGTGCGCCACGAACGCCGACTGCGGCACCGGCCAGAGCTGCTTCCCGCGGGACCATCGCTGCGAGGCCTCGTGCACCGGCAACGCCGACTGCAGCGGCGACGAAGATCTCTGCGACACCGCGACCGGCGCCTGCGTCGGCTGCCTCGCCAACGCCGACTGCGGCGGCGACGAGCCCCTCTGCGACCCGGTGTTCGGCCAGTGCGCCGAGTGCCTCACGAACTCGGACTGCGGCGCTGCACGACCCGTGTGCGACACGGCCGACGGTAGGTGCCGCGAGTGCGTGATCGACTTCGACTGCGGCTCCGGGGCGGTGTGCGACGATCACGAGTGCAAGGCCCGCTGCGAGAGCAACAGCGACTGCAACGACGACAACAGGCCCGTGTGCAGGCTCGACGACGGCGTCTGCGTCGAGTGCACGGCCAACGCCGACTGCGGCGCCGCGCAGCCCTTCTGCAAGGACCAACGCGAGTGCGTCGAGTGTCTCGCGAACGCCGACTGCCCGGCCGCGGCCCCCATCTGCAACACCAGCAACGGCGGCGACCGCGACACCTGCGTGCAGTGCCTCGAGAACGCCGACTGCACGGACCCGACGCTCGGGGTGTGCGCCGACAGGGAGTGCGTCGAGTGCGATCGCGACGAAGACTGCACCGACCCGGCGCGCCCGCAGTGCAACGATCAGGTGTGCGAGGCGAACTGAGCCGCCGAGCTCTCCCCGGCCGCCTCGGGTCTCAGAGGCGGCCGTCGGCGAGCGCGTCCTCGTCGGACGACTCGTCGTCGCCGAGCTCGCCGTCGCGATCACGATCCTCGAAGAGCCGCGCCGAATCTTCGACGGCCTGCTCGAAGGCGTCGAGGCGCTCGCTGTTCTCCTCCGGCGAGACGACGACCGGGTCGCCGCTCAGCGAGTCGAGATCGACGGCTTCGATCCAGCTCGAGAGCTCGTAGGCCAGGATGAGCGGCTGCACGCCTTCGCCGAGCGCGAAGGCGCCGCCGCTCGCGCCGAGCTCGAACTCCTCGCCGCGCTCGCTGCGGATCTCGAAGGCCACCCCGTCGGCGCGCACGCCGCGCACGAGCATGCTCAGGCCCACGAGCTCGGCGGGCGCGCCGGTCGTGCCCACGGCGTCGAGCTTGTGGAAGGCGAGCTCGAGCGCGCAGTAGCTACCCGTGTCGACCTCGAAGCGCGGCGGCGTGGCCAGGAAGCCCACGCCGACGAGATCGCTCACGAAGGGGCCTTCGGCGTCGATCTCGCTCGTCGGCCCCTCTTCGCAGTCGGTGCCGGGCGAGAGGCGCACGCGCTCGATGGCCACGAGCGCCTGGTCGATGCGGGTGCCGCTGCCGAGCACGAGGCTGCGTGTGGTCACGGCCTTCGCTTCGTATCCGAAGGACTGCAGCTCCACGACGCTGCGCCCGTTGCCTACGTCGGTCCCGGTGCAAGCTGCGGCGAGCGCGAGGGGGAGCGACCAGAGCGGGCGACGGAGCACGAGCTTCACAGCCTCGACGCTAGCAAGCTTCGCGCGGCCGCGTCAGCTCCGGGCACGACGCCGGCGTGTTCTCCCGGAACACGCTCCCTGCCTCCGGCCGCGCATGAGCACGGGAGGAGGGTGCTAGCCTCGGAGGCGTGAGCGGTGCATCGAACAAGCTGCCGAGCGTGTACGAATACACCGACTACCGGGCCTTCTTGCGCGACCACTTCGCCGCGAGCAAGGTCGCGAAGCCGTTCTATTCGCACCGCTACTTCGCGCGCAAAGCAGGCTTCGCGACGTCGAACTTCGTGAAGCTGGTGATGGACGGCAAACGCAACCTCGGGCCGCAGGCGCTCGAGGGCGTCGTCAAGGCGCTGCAGCTCGGGCGGGACGAAGCCGCGTTCTTCGGCGATCTCGTCGCGCTCGATCAGGCCGAGTCGCTCGCGGACCGCAACCGCGCCTTCGACCGCGTGGCCGCCAACCGGCGCTTCCGGCAAGCACGCAAGCTCGAGGGCCCTCTCTTCGAGTACCTGCGCCATTGGTATTTCCCCGCGGTGCGCGAGCTCAGCGCTCGCGTCGATTTCGTCGAGGATCCTCGCTGGATCGCGCAGCAGATCTTGCCGGCGATCACGACGAAGCAGGCCAAGTCCGCGCTCGAGACCCTCGAGCGGCTCGGCCTGCTCGTTCGCGACGAGAAGGGGCGCCTCACACGAGGAGAGCCGAGCCTCACGACCGGGCACGAGGTGCGCAGCGTCGTCGTGCCGGCCTACCACCGGCAGATGATCGAGCGGGCGGGTGGCTCGGTCGATCGCGTGCCACCCGAGGAGCGCGACGTCAGCGCGCTCACCGTGTGCATCAAGCAGCAGAGCCTCGAGGAGCTCAAGCAGCGGATCCGTCGCTTCCGTGAAGATCTGCTCGAGCTCTGCGATCGCGAGAGCGAGCCGGAGCGCGTGTACCAGCTCTGCGTGCAGCTCTTCCCGCTGTCGGCGCGCAGGTAGCGCCTCGGCTCAGGAGCTGCCCTTCAGGAGCTGCCCCTCAGAAGCTGCCCCTCAGAAGCTGCCCTGGAGGCCGACGAAGCCGGGGCCGAGCACCGGCTGCACGTGCAGGCCGGCGTTCGACGCCGGCGCGGCCTCGTCGGCGGGGCCGTCGCCCGAGGGAACGATCCAGAGGATCGTCGCGAGCACCGCCATGGCGCCGCCTCCGATGAGCAGGCCGGTGCCCACGGTGTTGAAGGTGGTGCGCTGCTCGTCGATGCTCTGCAGCTCGGCGTAGCTCGTCGCGGGCAGCTCGGTGCCCGGCTCACGGCGCGCGGCGGCTTCCTCGAGATCGGCGCGGCGCGAGTCGGCGACGATGAGGAAGACGGCGCCCGTGGCGCCGAGCGTGAGCGCAGTGCCCGTGGCGACCCAGGGCCACACACGCGATCCGCTCGAGAGCTGGGGCGCGAGCGCGACCCGCACGACGGCGCCACGCTTGACGTCGACCTCGGTCGCCGCGTTGGCGCCGTTGGAGAGCGTGAGCGAGACCTCGTGCTCCCCCGGCGCGACCGGGATGCGGCCCTGCGCGTCTGGGCTCACCTTGTCGCCATCGAGCTTCACGACGGCGCCCGAGGGCACCTCTCCGAGCGCGATCACACCCTCGAACTTCGGCACGCTCAGCGTGCGTTTGTCGGCGGCGGTGCCGAGATCGCCATAGCGATCCTGCGCGACCAGAGCGATCTCGAGCTTGGAGCTCGGTCGCAGCCAGGAGGCGTCGAGCGTGCCGAGCAGCTGGCCGTCGTCGCCGGGGAGCAGCGGCAGGTCGAAGCTGCCCTTGAGCGCGTCGCTCTGGATGCGCGCCACGACACGCAACCACTCGGGCGCCTTGTCGAGCTTCGTCGAGATGCGCACCGGTGCGTAGGCGACCTCCGGGTCCTTCGCGGCGAGCTTGCCCATCGCGAGGCCTTCACCGGCGAGGCGCTCACCTCGGACCTTGTCGGCTGCGACGCGGCAGACCTCGCGGACCTTGGGCGATTGATCGCGCGCGACGTCGGGATCGTAGCCTGCCGCGACGACGGCCCGACCGCAGGCCGCGGTCGCGGAGTCGGGTGAGGTGACGATGGCGACCGAGGTCTCGATGAGGCCGACCTCGATCGCGAGCGCCGAAGGCAGCTCCTTGTTCTTGAGCGATGCGAGGATCTTGCCTGCCTCGGCGTAGTTGCCGTTGTCGAGCTGCGAGCGCGCGCGAGCGACGACGCTCGCGAGATCCTGCGCCTCGGCGGGTGCCGCGCTGAGGAGCGCCATCCCGGTCGCGAGGATCGTGGCTGCCGGGCGGGCCCAAGGCGCGGCTCGACCCGGCCCCGCTGCTCGACGTGACGCCCTCACCCGTCCGACCTCGTCGCCGATCGCTCGTCGCATCAATCGCTCTTCTTCAGGTCGAAGCGCACCGTGGAGGCCTTGCCGCCGACGATCTTCACGCTCGCCGAGCGCGACGCTCCTAGCTCGGGGTTGGTGACCGAGACCATGTGCGTCCCCGGCGGGAGTGAGATGGGCGGCAGCGGCGTCATGCCGTAGGAGCGCCCGCCGACCGAGACGTTGCCCCAGGGGTTGACCACCACGACCAAGGAGCCCGGGCCCGCGTTCGCGTCGGCCGGCTCCTCGGTCGCCGTGGCGCTCGGGCGCGGGCGACCCGTGTTGGGTACACGCACCGGCGTGGTGCTGGTCGGCGCGGCCGACGCGAGCGCTTCGGCCGAGGCGCTGGGCTCCGTGCCGGCCGCGCTCGCGCTGGGCTCGGCGCTGGGCACCTCGGGCACGGCGGGGCCCTGCACGGTCCCGGTCGCCGTGGGCGGTGAGCTCGACGTGTCGACGACCGTGCCTGCGTTGGCGGAGGGCCCGACGCGCGGGGCGAACATCCACGCGGCGCCGACGGCGAGCCCGATGCCGAGCGCGGCGGCGACGGTGTAGATCCACGCGCGCCCGGTGCCCGAGGGGCGCGGCGAGGCGGAGGCCTCGGTGTACGAGGCGACGCGGGTGACGCTCGGCTGGGTCTGCGATGCGCCCGGCGGAACGCTCGGCGGCTGACCGAGCCGACCGTAGGAAGGAGGCACCTGGTGACGGCCGGTGCTGGGCGCCTGGTAGGCGGGTTGCGCACCGGACATGCCGGGCGCGTAGCCACCGGACATTCCCCCGGCGGACACCGCCGACGGATAGCCGCCGGAGACGTTGCCGCTCTGGTAGGAAGGCTGGGATCCGTAGGCCGGGTTCTCACCCGAGATCGCCATGCTCCAGGGCTGCTTCGAGGCCTGCTGCGTGGAGCCACCCGCGACCTGAGCCACGCGCTCGCGCAGCTCGGCGACGGCCTGCGCCTCGGCCTGCGGCCCGAGCGAGTGCAGCACGTCTTGCATGGCGTGCGCGAGCTGCCCCGCGCTCGCGAGGCGCTGGTGGGCGTCGAAGTGCGTGGCTGCATCGAGCGCGGTGGCGAGACCGGGGTGGGCGTCGGGCATCACCTCGCGCACGCGCGGCGCCTGCTCGGTGGCGATCATCGCGATGAGCTGGCCCTGCGTCTCCGCCTTGCGCAGGCGGCCGCCGATGAGCCCTTCGACGAGCGTGATGCCGAGGGAGAAGACGTCGGCGCGGCCGTCGAAGGGCTGGCCGAGGGCCTGCTCCGGCGGCATGTACGGCAGCTTGCCCTTGAACACGCCGGTCTCGGTCTTCTCCCCGCCGAGGCCGGTGATGCGCGCGACGCCGAAGTCACTGAGGCGGACGCGGCCGTCACGACCGATCAGGATGTTCGCGGGGCTGACGTCGCGGTGGACGACGCCCAGGTTCCGACCGTCGTGGTCGCACATGCAGTGCACGGCATCGAGCGCGCGTGCCACCTCGCGACCGATCAAGGCCACCGCGGCCGTCGACATCGGGCCGCCCTTGCGGATGATGCGATCGAGCGCCGAGCCGTCGATGTAGTCGAGCGCGAGGTAGAGACCGCGATCGTCACTCTCGCCGAGCTCGATGAGGCGGACGATGTTGGGGTGGTCGAGCCGCGCGATGACCTGCGCTTCGGCGACGAAGGACTCGCGCGCGAAGTCGCTCATGCCTTCGGAGGCGATGAGGCGCTTGATCGCCACCTGCCTGCGGAAATTGCGCGGACCTTCTTCGACGGCCAGCCACACCTCCCCCATGGCGCCTCGACCGAGCATCTTCAACAGGCGGAATTTGCCGGCGAAGAGTTCTTGGGGGGCGGGCTGGGTCATGGCGAATGGCGGCGGAGCGACAGCGCTCTCAGTGTATCGCCAAGCTGCCGCGAGGGCCTCCTAAAACGCGCTTCGCGCGCGGCGCTCGCAGCCCCGAGCGAGACGTGGGCGGCGACGCGCAGCGTGGGCTACTTCTTCTCGGGGCGCTTGGGGCTGCCCCACGCGAGCGTGTCGGCCTTGCGCAGGCGTGTGCTGTGGGGCCCGGCGGCCGTCGACGGTGGCGCGGGCGTAGCCGCCGGAGCCGGCTTGGCAGCCGCTGGCGGGCTCGCGGCCGACGCGTTCGTGGGAGCCGAGGCGGCGGGCGCCTCCTCAGGTCGAACCCGGGGCATCGACGGCCGCGACAGGCTGGGGCGACGCAGCGGTGCCGGCGCGGCTCCGAGGGCTTGCGGGGGCGGGCGCACCGTGGGCGCGGACGGAGCCGGCGCGGACGGAGCGGGCGCGGACGGAGGGAGCGCGGACGGAGCGGGCGCGGCTGGAGCGGGCGAGGCTGGAGCGGGCGCAGCCGCAGCCTTCGAGGAGGCGACGGGCGCGGCTGGCGAGAAGAGCTCGTCGAAGGCGTCGTCGTCGTTTCCGCCCGAGGATGCGCTGTGTCCGGCGGACGAGCTGGGCTCGCTCCTGCCGAGGCGCAGGCCTCCGGTGGATCGGGGGCCAGGCGAGCTGCCGGTGATCGAACGCCCCGAGCTGGCGAAGCTCGGACGATCGCTCTCCTCGCCGGTGAGCGAGGCCAGCGGATCGCGGCTCGCGCCCGTCTGGCGGTTCGGCCACAAACCGGGCGAGGAGCCCGTCTCCCGGTTCGGCCACACGCCGGGCGAGGAGCCCGTCTGCCGGCCCGCGCCGCTCCAGCGGAGCCCAGCGCTGCGCCCCTGGGACGAGGGCGAGTCCGCACCTCCACTGAGTCCCTTGGCCGTCCAGTGAGCGCTCCAGCTCGAGGGCTCAGCCGAGCGACTCGAGGCGCTCCCGCTGGATGGAGCGCCCGACGCGCTCGAGTCGCGCTCGGGAGGCGATGAGAGCGAAGGGTCGTCCGTGAGGTAGGCCGCCAGCAGCGCGTCGGTCTCGGAGACGCCAGGGCGCGAGACAGGAGTCTCCGTCGACCTCGGCGTGACGAGCGAGACGGCTGGCGTGGACGAGCGCAGAGCGTCGTTGAGCGGTGCGAGTGGGGTGGATCCAGCCGCGAAGCCGCCGATCCCGGTGCGTGCTCGGGTCTCGCGAAGCAGGGGGGCCGCGTTCGCGAGACCGGCATCGCTGGGTGCAGCACCTGCATCTGGAGCCTGGAGCTCGAGGAACTCCGAGCCGTGGGCGTCGTCACGCCGCGGGTCGAAGGAGCGCGTGAGCTGCCTCGGTGGCGGCACGGTCGCTGCTTGACGTGCATCGCCCGGACTCTGAGCCGGCTCCACCGACAACCGGACCTCGGGTGTGGCGGACGTGGCGAGCGTCGGGCCTCCAATCTTCGGGAGCGCATCGAGCGAGGCTCGTTTGCCGGGCCGGTCGGTGAGCGCAGCGGCTGGCTCGGCGCGGGCGACCTGCTCGGCGCGCACGGCGCGGATCTTGTCGGCCGAGTGCCTCGAGCGCGCCGCCGAGAGCTGCGCGACGTAGGCGCGCATCTGCTTCATCTGCTGGTCGTTCGCGTCGATCGTACGCCGGATGACGCGGTGTGCTTCGCCTGGTTTCGGGTAGGCGAGGTCGACGTCGAGCGGCGTGTCGAGCAGCTGCGCGTGGGCGTCGTACATGATGCGGATCGGCGGGCGCGCGAAGTCGACCGGCAAGGCGGGCGTCGACACGACCACGCCCGTCTCGCCGGTACTGAGCTCGACGAGCGTGCCCGCCGGGAAGATGCCCAAGGCGCCGGTGAGCAGCTTCACGAGCGCGCGCCCGGTGCCGTCGGTGGCTTGGCTCTCGAGCACCTGGAGCGCATCGTCGATCGCGAGCGGCTGCGAGCTGCCGCGGCGCGTGCGCAGCTCGACGAAGCCTCGCGCCGCCGCGACGATGCGCGCCAGCAGCGAGGCCGAGCGCCGGCCTGCGTAGGGGGGCGTCGCGCCCACGCGCAGCGCGAGCGCTTCGTAGACGACGACTGAACGCACCAAGCTCGGCGGGTGCAGCTTGCCGAGCGCCGTGAGCGCGACGAGCGCGCTCGCCGGCAGGAGCTCTTGCTCGTGCTCGGCGAGCACGCGCTCCACGCGCGCGGTGGCCGAGCCGGGCTCCGAGTAGCCGAGCAGGCGGGGCTGCCCGGCGTCGAAGAGCAGCGTCGAGGCGACGAGCGACGAGAGCACCGTACGGTCCTCGGTGAGCTGCTTGGCCATCGCGTAGGCGATGATCGCCGAGGATAGCGCGAGGCTCGCGCGGTCGGACTCCGACGGCGGCGCGGCGGCGATGGAGAGCAGCATGCGCGTCGTGGTCTCGTTCTGGGAGACGAGGCGCTGCGCGATGCGCTTGATGCCTTGTTTGAGCTCGTACTTTCCCGCTTGGAGCTCGCCGTAGAAGCCACGCAGGATCATCAGCGCGGCGGCGTAGGTGCGCGCCGCGCGCTGAGGCGGCGAGAGCTGACCGTCGGTGTTCTGCCCGAGCACGCGGCGCGTCTGCAGGTGGGGCCAGCCACCCTGCGAGATCTGCAGGGGCTGCTGCCCGAGCCGGGTGAAGTCGGCGAGCGCGCGGCCGAACTCCATCAGCTCGAAGGACTCGACCGCCCGATGGACGCTGACCTCGGTGACCCCGGACGCGAGCAACGCCTCGCCGAGGTCGAGCGCGAGCTGGTAGGCCTCGCGCGAGGCGCGCAGCATCTTGCGGTTCACGAACACCGCGTTCTTGCTGAAGAGGATGGTCGCAGCCTCTTGACCGGTCGCGCGGTGGTAGGCCTCGACCGAGCTCTGCACGTACTCGACTACCTGAGCCACCGCCTGGTTGGACTCGGTGTGCAGCTGGCAGGCCTTCACGAGGCGATAGAGGCCCTGGACGACCCGCCCGGCGAGCTCGCGCGGGTCTTCCTCGGGGGGCCGAGGGATCGGAGGGTACTCGCCTTCCGGCCCGATCATGCTTTGCTCTCCAACAAGCTGCGCGCTTCGACGGCCTTCGCCGGCGAGGAGCGGCGCGCCTCGATCTGGGCGAGGGCCTTCGTGGCGGCCTCGCGCACCACGTTCGACGTGCCCCAGCGCTGCTTGGCGGCCGTCTGGAGCGCTTCGCTGGCCTCGGGCGAGTCACAAGAGCCGAGCAGCGTCGCAGCGAGCGCGCGCGACTGCTCGGTGGCCTCGGAGCTCAGGAGGCGGCGCTTCGAGAGCAGCTCGATCGCCACCGCCTCGCCACGCGCCGGCTTGAGCAGGTACACCGTCTCGAGCCACCCTCGACGCTCGTCGACCGAGAGATCGTGGAAGTTGTCGCTCTGGATGCGGCGCACGAGCACAGGCCCCGCGGCGACGACGGAGAGGCGCGCGACGAGCTCGAGCGTACGCTTGCGCACGTCGACGTCGGGTGCGTCGAGCAGGGCGGTGATCTCCTCGCGCGCCTTGTCGCCGATCTCCTCACCGAAGTAGGCGAGCGCGGCGAGCTTCACCTCGATGTCGGGGTTGGCGAGCGCGGCTTCGATCGCGGCGCGCGCCTTCGGCGTGCCCAGACCTCCGAGGATCTCGATGACGATCTTGCCGAGCTCGGGGCCGGCGCGCCCGAGCAGGGAGCCGAGCAGCGCCTCCTGACCCGTGGACCAGCGCCTCAGGTAGGGCACGAGCACGTCGCGCAGCCCCTCGGAGAAGGCGGAGTCGAGGCACTCGCAGGCGAGCGCGAAGACCGCGTCGCTGGCGAGCAGCTCGAGCGCGCGCCCGAGGCCCGCCACGAGGCCAGCCGAAGCGCCGGCCTGCGAGCGATCGGCGCCCCAGCCGCGGTGCTCGCTCGACAGATCCGTGAGCAGAGAGCGCAAGGTCTCGACGGGGAACATCACCTTCGCGGTGTCGAGCTCGGCCTGCTGCGCGGCCTCGGGCGCGAGCTGCGCGCGGAACGCCGAGGTCATGGCCTGGTGGATCTCGAAGACCTTGTCGGCGGCGTGGAGCGCGATCTGGTCGCGCGTCCACTCGGCGAGGGCCTGGTGGACGAGCTCCGCGTCGCCGCGCGCGCGCGCGTCGAGGTAGGCGGGCACGAAGGCGTCGACGTAGGCCTCGAGCCAGCGCTCCGGCGAGATCACGAGCTGCGCGCCGAGCGTCGCGCGCGCCATGGGGTCGAGCGCGAGCGCGGCCGCCGCGTCGCCCGCTTCGAGCAGCGTCTGCTGGAGGTTGAGCTCGAGCGCCTGCGCCTCGAGGTCCTGCTCGTCGAAGTCCTTGTCGATCTTGGCGAGCTCGAGCGCGCGATCGGCCAGCTCGTTCCAGTCCTCGAGCTCCTCGCCCTCGAGGTTGTCGCCCTCGGCGAAGGAGTCGACGGCGAGGTAGGCGACGTGGTCGAAGCGCCGATCCCAGAGCGCGGTGACCGAGTCGTCTTCGTCGCCGAAGAGACCGGAGGCGTCGCGCAGCAGGATCGTCAGGAAGTCGCGCAGCTCCTCCTCGGTGAGGCCCTGCTTGAACTGCACCTTGCGCACGCCGTCGGCGAAGAGCTGGTGGGGGATGCGATCGAAGGGGACGCGGTCCGGCGACCAGATGGGGTGCTCTTCGAACACGAAGGCGTCGCTCATGACCTCCCAGCGCACGGCATGGGGGTTCGCCGTGAGCGCCGCGACGATCTCGGCGAAGGCCTGCGAGAGCGCGCGCGTCGTCTGCGGGTGGGTGAGGCCGTACTGGCGCACGCCCGCCATCGCGAGGCCGAGCTGCTTGAAGATCGACGTGAGCCGCGCGGCGGCCTCGCGAGCCTCCGCCTCGCTGAGCTCGCCGCCCTCTTCGATCGCGTCGTTGCCCTTGACGACGACGCCGGTGGCCCCCTTGCGGGCCGTCTTGAACTGACCCGCGCGGGCCGCGGCGAGCAGCTTGAGCAGCTCGGTGCGCATCTCCTTGGCGGACTGGAAGCGCTTCGACTTCTCGTAGGCGAGAGAGCGGTCGATCAGCGCGACGACCTCCGGAGGCAGGTCGGGCGCCTTGCGCGCGACCGAAGGCGCCGACTGCGTGGCGGCGATGACGAACTCCTCCGCCTCGGACTTCGCCGCGTGGAGGCGCTCTCCGGTCACGCCGGTGTAGAGACAGGCACCGACGGAGAAGAGGTCGGCCCGCCCGTCGATCTTGTCCATGCCGAGCGCCTGCTCGGGGGCGATGAACGACGCGGTGCCGAGCGCGATGCCCGCGCGCGTGGCCTCGACGTTGGACTCGGGCTCGCGCATGCGCGCGACGCCGAAGTCGAGCACCTTCACGGCGCCTTGCTTGGTGAGGAAGATGTTCGCGGGTTTGATGTCGCGGTGGACGATCTCGAGCTCGTGGCACTTGCCGAGCAGCTCGAGCACCGGGTCGAAGACCGCGAGCAGCTTCTCGAGCGGGACCCGGCCGCCGCCTCGACGCAAGAGCTCGCCGAGCGTCATGCCCTCGAGCAGCTCCATCACGAGGTAGGGCTCACCCTCGTTGCTGACCCCGTCGTCGACGACCGGCACGCGCGCCGGGTGGTCGACGCGGTTCGCGATGCGCCCCTCGCGAAGGAAGCGCTCCTTGACGTCGAGCGCGCGGGCGAACTCGGCGTGCAAGACCTTGATCGCGGCGCGCGTGCCGTTGTTCTTGTGGGTGCACGCGAAGACCGCGCCCATGCCGCCCACGCCGAGCACGCGATCGATCCGCCAGCGGTCGGAGAGATCCGTCCCCACGCGGAGACCCGCCTGCTTCAGGGGACTTAGCTTCTCGGTCGTGGGGGAGCCCATGCGGCGGAGCGATCCAGCAGTACACGCGACCCTGGGCCTGCCAACGGGCAGCGCTCGGGTGGAGTGGTGCCCTCCGCATGGAGGGATCGGGTCATCTTACCGCGCAAACCGGCGGGCGAGGCGCGAACAACGGCGCAGCCTGACACGCTCGTGACCAATCGACGCTCCCGGCCGAGCAGGGGCGCACATCGGTACAGGTGGGGGGAAGCGCGACCGCGCTCCGGGCTCACTGCTGCGGAGAGGGCTCGTCGTCGCTGGATGGGACCGGCGGCCTGCGTTCGAGCAGCTCGAGCGCACCTGCGCGCACCACGGCGGGCACGTCGGTCGCTTGGGCCACCTGGAGCAGCTCGGAACGGACGAGCAGCCCCAAGAGCGGCACCGAGACGGCCGGCGGCGTGTAGGGGTTCTGCACCAGCGCGAGCCGTACGCGCGCCTGGATCGACCAGCGCGGCGTCTTCGCGATCTCGACCTGGACGTCGCCGTAGGTGGGCCGCTTCGCCGCGAGGCGCACGACGTCGTCCTCGGTGACGCGGGGGTTCGCGAGCAGCGCGCGGATGACGTGGGGGTGCGGATCGCGCAAGAGGCGGTCGAGCGTGTAGCGATCTTGCCGGCGAGCGAGCGCCTTGCGTTCGCCGAGCGTGAGCGCGCGACCCGCGCGCAGGTCCGCGGCGCCACGCTGCGAAGGGTCGGGCGAGCTGAGCCCCGGGGCCGGGCGACGCCGGAGCAGGCGCTCGAGCGCGAGGAAACCGCGCGTGCGAGCCTCTTCGCGCAGCGCGTCGACCCGGAGCTCGCTCGAGGGATCGCCGAGGCAGGGCGTGGCCGCGGCGAGCACCTCACGCGCGCGGGGATCGGCCTGCTCGGCGAGCAGCGCCACGTGCTCGAGCGCCTCCGCGACGACGTCGAGCTCCTCGTTGGCCCAGTCGTTGGTGACGAGCGCCACGCGCAGCTGAGGCTCCCGGAGCGTAGGGATCGACTTCAGCCAGCGCTCGGCGAGATCGCGCACGCCCCCGAGCGTACACGGCTCGCGCGAGGTTGGCGCGTCGGGCCGCTCGACGTAGACCAAGGGCTCGACCGAAGAGGAGGATCCAGCCGATGACGACGAGCAGGGTGAGCTTCGCAGTGGCGGGAGGCAGGGACGCGGGTGGAGAGCTCGCGCTGCCGGCGGGCAGCGAGCGCGCCGGCGCCGTGATGGTGTTCCACGAGTGGTGGGGGCTCAACGAGCACGTGCGCTCGATCCTCGAGCGCCTCTCGGGCGAGGGCTTCGTGGCGCTCGGCGTCGATCTCTACGACGGCAAGACGACGAAGGACGCTGGCGAGGCCAGCGCGCTGATGGGCGCGCTCGACTGGGACGTGGCGATGGATCGCGCGAGGGGAGCGTTCCGCTACCTGGAGCAGCACGAGCGCTCGAACGGCAAGGTGGCCGTGCTGGGCTTCTGCATGGGCGGCGCGCTCAGCTTCGCGGCAGCCTGCGCGATCCCCGGGCTCGCTGCGGCGGTGCCGTTCTACGGCGTGCCCGAGGCCTCGCGGCTCGATCTCGACGCGCTGCGCGCGCCGGTGCTCGCACACTTCGCCTCGCGCGACGGCTGGGCCAAGCCCTCGAAGGCGCAGGCGATCCGCGACGAGCTCTCGGCGCGGGGCAAGGCCATGCAGCTCGAGATCTACGAGGCCGACCACGCCTTCTTCAACGATACGCGCCCCGAGGTCTACGCCGAGGAGGCCGCGGAGCTCGCGTGGAGTCGCACGGTGAGCTTCCTGCGCGAGCACCTCGCGAGCTGAAGCACGCCGCTCAGCGGCTCGAGTCGGGGGAGGCTCGCGCCGCCTCGGTTTCGTCGAGCGGTCCGAGCGCGGGCTCGCGAGGCTGCGGCTCGTCGGCCGACGTCGGAGCGGCCGCGAAGCCCATCGCGCGGGCCTGCGCGTGGCCCGTACCACCGCGACGCCAGAGGAAGGCGTCGAGCACGTAGTGCGTCGCTTGGGGCACGGCGAGCAGCGGCACGACCAGCGGCATCCAGGCTCGGGGCGCGAGCGGCTCGCCGTCGCCGCCGAAGAGCTCCGGGCGCGCAGCCCACACGAGGCGCTCCCAGAGGAACTCCTCGGCGAACGCGAGGACTTGGAGCAGCGCGACGAAGCCCACGAGGCCGCCTCTCGCGAGGGTCGCCACGGCGGAGCTCGGCGCCTCGCGGGCGCGCTCGCGGGAGTAGGCGTAGAGCAGCGCGAGGTAGGGCACCCCGTGGACGAGCACGTTGGCCACGCTGAACTCGAAGTCGGAGTTCGTGGTGACGATGCCGATCCACCAGGTGGCGGCCGTGGTCGCGACGACCAGGTGTTTGCCGACGAGCAGCGAGCCTCGGCGTGCGAGCGAGATCGCGCGCAGGGCGTAGACGACGAGCGCAGCGACGAGCAGGGCGTCGAGCGCAGGGAGGAGCGCGAGCAGCCAGGGCAGAGGCTGGAAGTCGCCCTCGACGAACCAGTGGAAGGCGCGCGGCAGCTCGGCGTGCCAGTGAGCGAGCGGCACGAGCGTGCTGGCGTACACGGCGGTGTCGTCGACGAGGCGGTCGACGCGCGAGCGCAACCCTGCGCGCGCGCGGTAGATCGCCACCCAGCCGACTTGCTGCCGCACGAAGTGCAGCACGGCGAGGTAGGCGAGCACGCGCCAGAACCAAGCGGACGACACGGCGTGGAGCGAAGCGCCGACGAAGAAACAGCCGAGCGGCACGCCGGCGTAGAGCCCCGGGCGGCGCGCGAGCTCCTCGGGATCGAGGTAGCTGCGGAAGAGCGTGGACCAGACGTGGGCCACGTCGACCGCGACGATGAAGAGGAAGAACCCCCAGACCGGGAGCGTGCGGCCTTCGTCGGCGAGGTGGGGAGCGAGCGCGACGAGCGCGAGCGCGACGAGCGCCGAGCCGCCGAAGACGGCGAGGTCGATCGGCGCGGACCAGAGCCACGGGCCTGCGCCGGAGGGGGCGCGCCCGCTCGTCGCGGGCGCGTGGGCCGGAGCGTGGTGGGTCACGTGCCCTTGGAGCTCGAGGGCGCCGGAGCTGGCTGCCGAGGCAGCTCGACGGCTCCGGATCGCCGACGAGATTCAGCCCCGGATCGCCGCCGAGATGATGAGCGCGAGCCCGAGCAGGACGGAGCCGATGACGATGCCCAGCGCGGTGTTCTGATCGTGCTCGATCTCCTTGCGGATCGAGAACGGCGTGATCTTCACGATCACCCAGAAGGCGACGAGGAACACCACGACGCCGACACCGGCGAAGAGCATCGAGGCGACGACCAGGCGCAGGAGCGGACCCATCTCCAGCGAGATTTCGGCGAAGAGCGGCGAGGCGCTGGCGAGCGTAGCTTCTGCAAGGAGCGTCGGAACCGGGTTGGCCATGGGTCCTCCGTGGGCCGGCAGGGTAGGCGAAGAGCGGAGCACTGGCTACGAACAGTGATGCTCGTGCTCACGGGGGCCGGATCCGGGCGCGGGGGACGGCTTCGCTCGATCGGCCCGAGCGAGGCCGAGCGTGCTACATGCAGGCGCGGGATGTTCGTCCGGCGTCAGGAGCGCTGGTCGAGCGCGACGCTCTCAGCCCTCCTGGCCGCGGGTGTAGCGCTCGGTCCGAGCGGAGCACGAGCCGACACGGTCGAGCGCGGCGCGACGACGCTCGCGCAAGCCAAGCGGCCGGCGAAGCAGAAGGGCGGCGCAGCGGTGAAACCACCCGCCAGTGCGGCCACGCCGAGCGCGGCCAAGCCGGGTGCGACCAAGCCGGGTGCGGCCAAGCCGGCTGGGGCCAAGCCGGCTGCGGCCGGTAGACCCGCAGCGGAGAAGAAGCCGAAGCAGGAGCAGGTCCGCAAGCCGAGCGCGCCACCGAGGCCCCCGGCCGCGCCGGCGAGACCCGCCGAGCCCGCGCCGCTCGAGGCGATGCCGCGCGTGGAGGCGCTGCACGCGAGAGCGCCGAGCGGGACCGCGCTCGTCGCGGCGCGCTTCGGCGAGGCGCCGCGCGTCGCGGTGGTGAGCGCGCTGCCCGCAGGTAGGTGGCGCGAGGACGCCACGAGCCCGGGCCTGTCGGAGGCGCTGGCGGCCGCGCTCCGAGCTGGCCTCGATGCAGAGGCGCAGCGCGCGCACGCAGGCTTCGAGAGCACGGTCACGGCCGAAGCCGACGCCATCGTCGTGCTGAGCACGGGCGCGCGCGAAGAGCTCGCCCACATGCTCGACGCACACCGCGCGGTGCTCTCGGGTCCGCCCGGGGTGCGAGGCGGAGCGCTCGTCGAAGCGCGGGATCGTCTGTCCCGCCGCGGGGGCGTCGACGACCAGCTCGAGGCGCTCGTCTACCAGGGCTATGCGCCCTACGCGAGGAGCTCCTCGGCGCGCGCCGAGGGGCTCGGCAAGCTCGACGAGGCCAGCCTGGTCGGCTTCGCACGCAGGCACGCGGGGGCGACCGGCGCCGCGATCGCGGTGGTCGGGGCGATCGACCCTGCCGAGGCGCTCGAGGCGCTGCAGAGGCTGGAGCTGCCCGCCTCGGGGGTGGCTGCTCCGCCCACGGATTCGCTCGAAGAACAAACGAACCAGCGCTCGGCCGAGCTCGAGAGCGACGGCTCCGGGTCGCTGCGCTTCGCGTGGGCGCTCCGGGGCGCCACCGAGCCCGACGTCGCGGCGGTGATGGTGGCACTCGAGCTGGTCGCGCGCAGGATCGAGGTGGCGAGCCGTGCCGACGCGCGACGCGCGCTGCGACGCGTCGAGCACCGGGTCGACCTTCGCACCGGCCCATCGATGGCCGAGCTCGTGCTCGAGCTCGACGCCGGCGCGGAGCCGTCGCGCGTGCGCGCGCTGGCGGAAGAGTCGCTCTCGAAGCTCGGGAGCGAAGCGGCCCCACCGACGCTGCTCGACGAAGCGAAGCGCGCCAGCGTCGTCGACGCGCTCGCGCGGCGCGCGGAGCCAGTCGACGTTGCGCGACAGCTCGCGCGAGACGCGCTTCGCCCGACGGCGCGCCGCCTCGAGGTCGAGGCGCGTCTGCCGGAGGTCGGCGCGGCGGAGCTCCAGACAGCCGCCGCGCGTCACCTCGGGCCGCTCACGCGCACCCTCGTCGTGGAGCGGGCTCGGCGTACGGAGCTGCGCCCGTGAGCCTCTCCCAGCTCCGCGCCGTGAGCCTCGCGCTCGGGGTCGTGCTCGCGCTCGGCTGCGGCTCCACGCAGCGTCTCGAGCCCACCGCTCCGGGGCCAGAGGTGCTGGCCGCGACGCCGAAGGACCCAGGAGCACTGGCGGCGAACGCGCCCGAGCGAGCGCCCGCGCCTCGCGAGCGCTGGGCTGCACCCGAGCCGAGGCACGAGAAGCTCGCCGACGCGGTCGGCCTCAGCGTGCTGCGCGATCCGTCGGCCGAGCTCGTGGAGCTCGGCTTCGCCTTCGACGCGGGCAGCCGGCGTGACGGAGAGCACCCGGGCCTCGCGTGGTTGGTGGCGGCCGAGCTCTGTGAACGGCTCGCAGGCCGCGTGCACCGCTCGGGTGTGCGCCCCCGCTGCAGCGCGGCGCCGGAGGCGATCGTGCTGCGGCTGAGCGCGCTGCCCGGCGACGCGCCGGAGCTCACACGCGCCACGCTGCAGGCGGCGCGTACGCTCACGGCGCTCGACGAGCGCAGCCTGCGTGCGCGCCTGTCGCGCGCCGACGACGACCGGCTCGAACCGCGTGTGCTCGCCGAGCGCCTCGCGCTGCGGCACCTCATGGTCCTCACCTTCGCCCCGCACCCGGCCGCCTGGCGCTTCGCGACCGACGTGCAGGAGGGCCCCTTCGGGACGCGGGCCTTCCAGTCCTTCGTCGAGCGGCACCTCAGGAGAGGTGGGCTCGAGATCGTGGCGGTCGGACCGATCGATCTCGAGGCGCTGCGCGCGGCGATCGACACGCGCGAGCTCGCCGGGCGTGAGCGCGCGCTGCTGCCGGCTCCTGGCGAGCGCGAGGAGCGAAGCGCGCGTCGCAAGGTCGTGCTGATCGATCGCGGGCGGGCGGCCGACACCTCGATCACCTGCTCGAGGCTCGCGCATGGCGCGATCGAGACGGTCGAGCTCGCGGCGCAGGTCGCCGCGCTGCGCGCCGAGCGGGCGCTCGCTGCGAAGGGCATCACGGCTCGCCTGAGGGCGCGCGCCACCGATCTAGGCGCCTTCGGCGTGCTCGTCACGCTCCACACGTCGACGAGCACCGAGCGCGCGCCGACCCTGGCGAGCGCGCTCGACGAGTCCTTCGAGCTGGAGGCGCCGCCCATCGCCGCGCTCGCGGCCGAAGCGCATGCGCGCGCCACCGACGCACGACGTGAGACCTGGCGCAGCGCGGCCGCAGCAGCCGACGCGCTCCTCTGGGCGACGGTGCGTGGGGGCTCGCTCGACGCGCCGCTGCCCGACGCGAGCGACGTCGTCGCGCTCGGGCCCAGCATCGAACAGGCGCTCGACGATGCGCGCCGCAGCGACGGGCTCGTGGCGATCGACGGCGACGCTGCGGTGCTCGCCGCACCCGCGGCGGCGGCGCTCGGCGTGCTCGATCTGCTGGATCCGAGGCGCGGGATGCACCGCCTACGCAGCGTCGGCCCCGGCACGCGGAGTGCGCCGGAGGAGGCCTCACCATGACGGCAGCGACTTGGTCGGCTTTGCTCGTCGCCCTCGTCGGCTGGCTCGAGCCCTTCGGCTTGGCTGGCAAGCCGAGTCCGACGGTCCCGACCCCCGCGAGCGCGGCTCCGAGCGTCGGCGCGCTCGCGGCGCTGCCCGGCAAGACGATCGACTTCGCCTACGACGGCGCCGACGTGAAGAACCCGAAGGCCGCCTACGTGGGGCGCGCCTTCGTGCACGACCGCGTGCTCGCCCGGGGAACAGCGGCCAAGGCGCCGCTCGTGGTGTTCCTGCACGGGCTCAACAAGGAGCTCATCCCGCACCGCTGGATGGGCGGCGGCAACGAAGGTGACGTGCGACGCATCATCGCCGAGCTCGTCGACCGAGGCGCGATCGAGCCGCCGATCCTCGCCGGGCCCGGCTCGGTGGTACCCGAGGCCGTGTCGCGCGGCGCGAGCTTCGTCGCCTTCGATCTCGACCGTTTCGTCGAGCTCACGCGCGACGCGCTGAGCGGCACCGCGACGATCGACGAGCGCCGCATCGTCGTGGCCGGGCACTCCGGCGCGGGCTGCAGCGCGAAGGGTGGCCTCGCGAGCGTGCCACACGTGCACCGCACGCCGCTCGCGGTGCTCGCCATCGACACCTGCATGCCGGGTGCGCTCGCCGAGGCGCTCGGCCGCGCGCCGGCGCGCACGCACGTCGTCGTCACCTGGCAGACGGCGAGCTGGTCGCGCGAGTTCGAGCACTTCCGCCGCGTGTTCGGCGCCTCGACGAAGGAGCACCCTCCGGCGGAGGGCACGCTGCGCGAGCTCGACCACCTGCCTGCGCGTCCGCGAGCGCACGACGCCACCGTCGCGCAGACCTTCGACAAGTGGCTGCCGCGGATCCTGCCGCCGCCGCCCGCCTCGCCATGAGGGGAGACGCTCCCCGCGCTCTTTCGCTATCGTCCGCGCTGATGCTCCGCGCGGCGCGCTCGGTCTTGGGTCTCGTCTGCGCGCTCGCCTGCGCGTCGACGGCCTGCGGAGGCGCGACGCCCGAGCCCTGCAGTGCGCTCGGAGCCTGCGCCGAAGGCCAGGCCTGCATCGTCGGGCGTTGCCGTCCGAGCGATGCCGCGCTCGCTCCGCTCGGATCTCGCCGCGTGGTGCTCGAGGCCACCGAGCTCGCCGTGCTCGAGCCGGGCGGCGAGCCGGCGCCGGAGGCGATCACGCCGCTCGGCTCCTTCGGTCGTGAGCAGGTCTTGCTCCTGCTGCGCTTCGATCCGCCGGCGGCTGCCGAGCGCGAGCTCGAGGCGGCCTTCCTGGTCTTCGATCGCGACGCTGCGGCCCCTGCGGAGCCCACGCCCATCGAGCTCGAGCTCGCGGCGGTGCTCGACCCTTGGTCGACGGGCCGCGTGAGCTGGGCGAGCCGTCCGCGCGTCGGCTCGCAGGGCTCGCGCTTCTTCGCGCCCGCCGCGAGCGACGCGCCGCTGCGCGTGGAGGTCACGGCGCTGCTCGCCGAGCGTCCGTCTCGCGATCACGGCTTCGCGCTGCGCGCGCTGACGAACGGCGCGGTAGGTGCGCGGCTCGTCACCGGCCCCGCTCGAGGGCAGACCCCCAGGCTGGAGCTCTACCTCCGGTGAGCTCGAAGGAGCTGCTCCTGCGTGTCGAGGGACTCGACGTGTCGGTCGCCTCGAAGAGCGGCCGGCTGTCCGTGCTCTCCGACGTCGGCTTCTCGATGCCCCGCTCGGGTGCGCTCGCGCTCGTCGGAGAGTCGGGTTGTGGCAAGTCGCTGACGGTCTTCGCGCTGATGGGCCTCTTGCCGAGCGGCGCGCGCGTCGACCGCGGTTCCATCGCGCTCGAGGGCCGCGAGCTCACGAAGCTGCGCGACCGGGAGCTCGACGCGATCCGCGGAAACCGCGTGGGGCTGGTCTTCCAGGAGCCCGCGAGCGCGCTCGACCCGGTCTACACGGTGGGCTCGCAGATCTCCGAGGCCATCCGCCTCCACCGCGATCTCGGCAGGCGCGAGGCGCGCGCTCTCGCGATCGACTGGCTCAGGCGCGTCGGCATGCCCGCACCCGAGTCGCGCTTCGACGCCTATCCGCACGAGCTCTCCGGCGGCATGCGCCAGCGCGCGATGCTCGCCATCGCGATGGCCAACGAGCCCGCGCTGCTCGTGGCCGACGAGCCCACCACCTCGCTCGACCGCACGCTCGAGGCGCAAATCCTCGAGCTCTTCGACGAGCTGCGGCGCGAGCGTGGCACGGCGCTCCTGCTCGTGTCCCACGACCTCGCCGTGGTGAGCGAGGTCACCGACGACGTCGTCGTGCTCTACGCGGGCGAGGTCGTCGAGCGCGGTCCGACGCGAGAGGTGCTGCTCGAGCCCGCGCACCCCTACACACGCGCCTTGCTCGCGAGCGTGCCCGATCCGAAGGACTTCGCTCCCGCGAAGCGCGGCGGCGAGCCGCGCAGGCTGCCGACGATCCCGGGGCAGGTCCCGGCGCTCGACGAGCTGCCTTCGGGGTGCCGCTTCGCGCCACGCTGCGGCGAGGCCTTCGAGCGCTGCCACGCCGAGCACCCCACCGAGTACGAGCTCGGCGGTGGTCGCGTGGCGCGCTGCTTCCTCCACGCGCCGGGAGGTGCGCCTTGAGCGCCGGCGAGGTGGTGCTCGCCAAACGCCTCGTGCCGCTCGTGGCGGCGCGATCGCTGAGCAAGCTCTACCAGGTGCGGCGCGGGATCTTCTTCCGAGAGCACGAGGTCGTGCACGCGCTCGACGACGTGAGTCTCGTCGTACGCAGCGGCGAGACGCTCGGCGTCGTCGGCGAGTCGGGCAGCGGCAAGAGCACGCTCGGGCGCGTCTTGCTGCGCCTGGTGGAGCCGAGCTTCGGCACGATCGACTTCGACGGCGTCGACATCACGCGCCTCGCCGAGCGCGAGATGCGCCGGCTGCGCAGGCGCATGCAGATCGTCTTCCAGGATCCGAGCACCTCGCTCAACCCACGCATGACCGTGCGCGAGATCGTCGGCGAGGGCCTCGTCATCGGGCGCATGGCGAGCGGCGCCGCGCTCGAGGAGCGCGTGCGCGCGGAGCTCGAACGCGTCGGCCTCGACGCCTCGACGCTCGATCGCTACCCACACGAGTTCTCGGGCGGTCAGCGTCAACGCATCGCGATCGCGCGCGCTCTCGCGGTGGAGCCGAGCTTCGTCGTGTGCGACGAGCCGGTGAGCTCGCTCGACGTCTCGGTGCAGGCGCAGATCGTGAACCTGCTCGAGGAAGCGCAGAGCAGCGCGAAGGTCGCCTACCTGTTCATCTCGCACGATCTCAGGCTCGTCGAGTACCTGAGCCACCGCATCGCCGTGATGTACTTCGGGCGCATCGTGGAGACCGGTCCCGCGAGCGAGCTCTCGACGCACCCGCTGCACCCCTACACGCAGGCGCTGTTCGACGCCTCTCCTCGCCTGCCCGGCCGCGACGAGCCCAAGCGCAAACGCCTTCGCCTCGCCGGCGAGCCACCGAGCCCGACCTCGCCGCCCACCGGCTGCGCGTTCCACCCGCGCTGTCCACGCGCGGAGCGCGGCCGCTGCGACGTCGAGGCCCCGCCGCTCGCGGCCGCGAGCCCGGGCAGCTCACACCAGGTCGCGTGCTTCTTCCCGGCCTGAGCGCCGCGGGCTCACGGGTCCAGGTTCACCACTCGCCTCGGTTCGCGCGTGAGGCCCAGGGCTCCTTGGGCGGGAGCGCGGCGCCGCGCTGGAGCAGCTCGATCGAATGGCCGTCGGGCGACTTGATGAAGGCCATGCGCCCGTCGCGGGGCGGACGCAGCACGTCGATGCCGCGCGCCTCGAGGCGCTCGCAGGTCGCGTAGATGTCGTCGACCTCGTAGGCGAGGTGGCCGAAGAAACGCCCCGTGCCGTAGGGCTCCGCTTGGTCCCAGTTGTAGGTGAGCTCGACCTCGGCGGCGTCGCCCTCGGCGCCCGTCGTGAGGAACACCAACGTGAAGCGGCCGGCTTCGCTCTCGTGGCGACGTCGCTCGACGAGCCCCAGCTCGCCGAAGAAGCGCAGTGCCGCGTCGAGGTCTCGCACGCGCAGCATCGTGTGGAGGAATCGCATGCCCGAGGTGTAGCAGGAGCCTCAGACGCCGGCGCACGCGGGATGCGGCTCAGGGCAGCTCGTCGGGCGGCGCGGGCGCGCGCTCTCCGCAGCGCACGACCGAGAGGCGCATCGCGCGGCCGTCGGGACGGGCGACGAGCAGCTCGCTGCCGCGCGCGGCGACGGGCTCGAGCCTGCCGAGGCTCGGCTCCGGTTCGAGACCCTCGGCGGCCGAGCCGTCGGCCGCGAGGCGAGCGAGCAGGCTCGGCCCACGCAGGGTGGGCACGGTGATCCAACCTTCGAGCAGCCCGGGCACGCCGTCGGTCGCGCCCTCCTCGGCGACGACCTTGCTCGGCTCCGGGCCGCCCGGCGAGACGCGCACGAGCCGCACCGCGCCGCCACCACCACCCGTCGGCGCGTCTTCGTCGCGCCACGCGACGAGCAGCCGCCCTTCGGCGTCGCCGCGCACGTCGAAGCCCATCACGTGGCCCTCGCGCTCGCTCACGCGCAGCGCCTCGCCGGCCTTCGCGCCGTTCTCGTCGAGCGGCAGCACCTCGATCCACGTCGTCGCGACGGCCTCGCCGCCGCGCGCCTCGTCGACGCCCTCGTCGCGCAGGTCGTCCGGCCCGCGGTCGCCCGCGCGCTCGCGGCGCTTCTCCTCGCCGTGCACGAGGTACGCGAGCCAGAAGCCGCCCGCACGCGGCACCACGCGCGGCGCGTCGGCGTCGATCTTCTTCGCGGTGATCCGCCTCGGCGCGGTGGCGTTGCCGAGGTCGTCGATCCGGAAGCTCGAGAGCGCGACGTAGGCGGTGTCGTCGTCGGCCTCGTCCCAGACCACGAGCCCACGCTCGGCGCCCAGCGCGAGATCGAAGGCCAAGGAGTCGTCGCGCCGCTCGGGCAGCTCGGCGCCCCAGCGGAGCTTCTCGCCATCGACACGCCCGACGCGGATCGCGCGCCCCGTGCCGCTCGGCTCCACCGTCGCGACGAAGAAGCTCCCCGCCCGCGGCACGACCACCGGCGGCTCGACGTCGCCGCGCGAGCGCGCGAGCCGCACGACCGAGCCGCGCTCCGCCTTCGCGTCGAGCAGCACGAGCGAGGCGATCGTGCCGCCCTCGCCGTCGCGCAGCGCGCCGACCGCGTAGCCACCCTCGTGCGCGACCGCGCGGCCGAGCACGACCGCGAAGGGCGCGAGCTCCTCGTCGGCGCCGGGCTCGACGGGCGCCAGGCCTGGCGCGGGCTCGTCGGAGGGAGCGCCCCCCGGCGGACGCGCGGGCGCCTCGCCGACGACGAAGCTCTGCTCGGGCGCGAGCTCCACGCATCGTGGCGCAGCGATCGCGGCGGCTGCGCTCGCCGAGGCGCTCGCCGCAGCGGCCGGCGCGCTCTCCTCCGCCGGAGCGAGCACGCGGTAGAGCAGCACGATCCCGCCGAGCACGACGACGCCGGCGAGCACCCCGAGCAGCCCCGAGCCGCGCGGCTCTCGAGTCTCTTCGTCGCCGCCTGCCTCGGCCGGTGGCTTCTCGCCTCCTCGGACCACGCCGCGCCCCGGATCGAGTCGGACCCTCGAGCGAGGCTCGTCGCGGATCGGCTTCGGCGGGGGGCGGTCGCTCACGACGAGGGGCATACGACCACGTCTTCGTGTGGGCAAGCGCGCGCTCCGGCATCGGCGCGCCCCCGCGGCCCCGCCGACTTGCGGCTCTAGCGTGGGCCGAGTAGCTGCGCTCGAGCCGATGTGGTCCCTCCGTCGCGCTGTCCTCGGCCGCTTGTCCGAGCAACTCTTCCGAGACCTCGGGCTCGACGAGACGTGGCGCGCGATCCTCGCCGAGCGCGCGGAGCGTGGGCCGCTCGTCTTCGTCTTGCGCGGCGTGTCGACGGTCGACGCGCTCGGCCTCGCCGAGGCGCTGCGCCGCGCCGGTCTGCCCGAGCTCGGCTTCGCCCAAGACGTGCCCTGGCTCTCGGAGGCCCGCGCCGGCCACGGCGGCGCCTCGGATCGGGGCGCGAGCGCGCAAGAAGCGGCGATGCTCCACGCGCTCGCCAGCGGGCGCTCGGCGGTGATTTTCCTCGGCCGAGACCGCGGCCTGCTCTCACCGAGCAGCGGGCGCGTCGACGGCAACGAGCTGCTCCGCGCGCTCCTGCGTGACGCGTCGAGCTCGGGCCGGCCGCTCACGCTCGTGCCCGTCACGCTCTTGTGGACGCGCGCACCCGGCCGCCTCGCGCCCTCACCCATCGACGCGCTCTTCGGGCCGACCGACACCCCCGGCGATCTGCGCGCCATCGCCCAGCTCGCCGTCGCGCACGATCGAGGCGCCGTGCTCGTGGGCGAGCCGATCGCGCTCGAAGACTTCCTCGCCGAAGAGGGCCCGAGCGACGACGAGGACACACGCATCCGACGCCTCTCCTACGCGCTGCTCCGGCGCGTCGACCGCGAGAAGCGCGCCGCGCTCGGCCCGCGGCGCAAATCGCGACGCAGGCTCTGCGACGAGGTCATGCGCTCGAAGAAGCTCGCGCGCAGGCTCGACGATCTCGCCAAGGGCGACGCCGTCGAGCGAGCCGAGCTCGAGCGTCGCGCCCGCAGCACGCTCGAAGAGCTCGCCGCCGCGCCCGATCCGGAGATGCTGCGAGCGCTCGATCCCGTCGCCGACCGCCTCGTGCGGCGCGTCTACTCACGCATCGACGTCGACCCGAAGGGCGTCGAGCGGCTGCGCGACGCCGCGCGACGCGGCAACGTCGTGCTCGTTCCCTGCCACAAGAGTCACGTCGACTACCTCGTGCTCTCGTGGGTGCTGCGCAAGCACCTGCTCGAGCTGCCGCTCGTCGCGGCAGGCGAGAACCTCGCGTTCTTCCCCGTCGGCGAGCTGCTCAGGCGCGGCGGCGCCTTCTTCATCCGCCGCGGCTCCAAGGCCGACCGCGTCTACGCCGCCGTGGTCGACGCCTACCTGAGGCGCCTCTTGGTCGATGGTTGGCCCATCGAGCTCTACATCGAGGGTGGGCGCTCGCGCACCGGCAAGCTCTTGCCTCCGATGCTCGGCTTGCTCAATCTGCTGGTCGAAGCTGCCTGCTCCGCGGTGGAGCGCCCCGTGAGCTTCGTGCCGGTCAGCATCAGCTACGAGCGCATCATGGAGGACTTCGAGCTGTCTCGTGAGAAGGCCGGCGCCGCCAAGCGCCGCGAGAGCGCGCGCTCGCTGCTCGCCGTCGCCGACGCGCTCTCCTACGACTACGGCGCGGTCACGATCGGCTTCGGCGAGCCGATCGAGCTCGGCGCGGTGCTCGGCGGGCTCGGCCTCGAGCGCAGCGCGCTGTCGCCCGCGAAGCGCCGCACCACGACGAGCAGGCTCGCGCTCGAGCTGACGCGCGGCATCCTGCGCGCGGCGCCCATCACCGCCGGCGGGCTCGTGGCGATGGCGCTGCTCGACATGCAGCGGCGCGGCATCGCACGCGAGGAGCTCCACGCCATGTGCAGCCGCCTCCATGGGGTCGCCGCGCGACGCGGCGCCGAGGCCGCACCGGGTCTGCTCGACGCACGCGGCCAGGTCGCGCCCGCGGCCCTCGACGAGGCGCTCGGGGTCTTCGTGCGGGGTGGCCTCGTCGTGCGGCACGTGCCCGACGATGGCATCGAGCGCCCGGGAGAGCTCCGCCTTCCCGGCATGGACGCGGCGCCCACGCGCGAAGACGAGGTCGTCTACACGGTGCCCGACGAAGCGCGCAGCCGCCTCGATCTCACGAAGAACCAGATCCTCCACCACTTCGCCTTCGAGAGCCTGGTCGCGCTGGCCTTCCTCGGCGCGCGCCGGCGCAGCGTGCCTCGCGCCGAGCTGCTCTCCTCGGCCAGCTGGCTCGCGGCGCTCGCGCGGCGCGATCTCGTCGTCTTCGACGACCCCGAGCTCGAGCCCAGGCTCGCGAGCGCGCTCGACGCGCTCGTCGCGGCCGGCGATCTCACCGAGTCGGGCGGCGAGCTGCGCGTGGGCGCAGGCAGCCACGACCTCGACGCCGCGGCCTCGCTCGCGATGCACGCCTCGCACCTGTCGACCTGGCTCGAGAGCACGCGCATCACCGCGCGTGCGTTGCGCGCGCTCGCTCCAGGCGTCGTCGAGCCCCAGGCCGAGGTGGTCGCGCGCGCGCTGCGGATCGGGCGCCAGATGTTCCTCGGTGGTTCGCTCGATCGTCGTGAGGCCTCGAGCGCGCCGACGGTGAGCGCCACGCTCGACGCCTTCGTCGACGAGGGACTGCTCGCGCGCAAGCAGGAGGGTCTCTCGCTCGCGCCCGAGCGCGGCGAGGCGAGCGTGCGCGAGCTCGAGGCGCGCCTCGCCGGCCTGATGCCTCGCGCGGCGCGCGCCGCGGCGCTCCTGCTCTCGGTGCTCGCGCTCACGCTGGTCGGCTGCATCGGCTCGCCGAGCGCGCTCGCGCCCGGGCTACGCGGCTCGGTCGGCCTGCCCCACCGCGGCGTGCTCACGCACGGCGTGCCGCTGCCGAAGCGCGGCGAGGGCTACGAACGCCTGCGCGACGACGGCGTGCACTGGGGTCACCCCGGCCTGGTCGCGATGATCGAGGCGGCCGCGCGCGACGTCGCCCGCGCGCGCCCGGGCTCGCCTGCGCTCGTCGTGGGCGATCTCTCCCTGCGCCACGGCGGCAAGGCCACGCGGCACCGCTCGCACCGCACCGGGCGCGACGTCGACCTCCTGCTCTACGCCACCACGCCGAGCGGCCGCCCCGTGAAGAGCCCGGGCTTCGTGCGCTTCGGCCGCGACGGCCTCGCCGAGCTCGGCAAAGGAGCAAAGGGCTTCGTGCGCTTCGACACCGCGCGGACCTGGCTCTTGGTGCGCTCGATGGTCGCGTCGCCGCACGCCGACGTGCAGTGGATCTTCGTGTCGAAGCCGCTCGAGGCGCTCGTGGTCGAGCACGCGCTCGCGCTCGGCGAAGACCCCGAGCTCGTCTGGCACGCCGAGAACGTCATGCTCCAGCCGAGCGACAGCGCCGCCCACGACGATCATCTCCACGTGCGCATCGCGTGCCGGCCCGACGAGGCCGTCTTCGGCTGCGAGGGCGGTGGGCCTCGCTGGCCCTGGCTGGAGCCCTTCCCCAGCCTCGCCGAGCTGCCGCACGCGGAGCTCGTCGCGAGCCTGCTCGGCCCGATCGAGGGCCTCGGCACCGGCGAGCCACCGACCGAGGCGCGACCGAGCGCCGCGCTCGTGCCTTGGGGAGCCGGCTCGAGCGAGCTACGCTGATCCTCGTGACGCGTCGCCCGAGCCTCCACACTCCCGTCCCCCTCGCCTTCGCCGCGCTCGTCTCCGTCGCGCTCGCGCTCGGCACGGGCTGCACGGTCGACGAAGGTGTCTTCGGCGAGGGCTGGGGCGGCTCGACCGCCTCCGGCTCACCCACCAGCGCCACCGGCGTCGACGCCCAGAGCAGCGGCGTCGCGACGAGCAGCGCCACCGGGGGCGGCGCGAGCGGCGCAGGCGGCGCGAGCGGCGCAGGCGGCGCGAGCGGCGTGGGCGGCGCGGAGCCCGCGACCACGAGCAGCAGCACCTCGTCGACGAGCACGGGCGGCAACTGCACGCTCGACGGGCAGGGCTGCGCCTTCGACGGTGATTGCTGCACCAACGTATGCGCGGTGGGGCAGTGCGGCTGCCAGGCCGAGCAGGAGACCTGCATCTTCGGCAAGGACTGCTGCCAGGGCGACTGCGTCGGCGGCAAGTGCTGGCCCATGGGCTGCAAACCCGACGGCCAGAGCTGCGTCTTCGGCAACGACTGCTGCACGGGCGACTGCGTCTTCGGCCAGTGCGGCTGCCAGGCGCAGGGCGAGAACTGCGTCTTCAACGGCGACTGCTGCATGGGCTCCTGCAAGCAAGGCAAGTGCTCGCCGCAGTAAGGCCCGCGCCGAGCCAGGGCCTGCTCGTCCACGCCGAGGCCTCCGAGGCCTGCTCCGCGCTACCCGCCGATCTCGGCTTCGACCTCGTCTACCTCGACCCTCCCTACGGCGTCGGCGCCACGATGAGCGCGAGGCGCGAGCCGGGCGAGGCGCGCGGCCGCAAGCACGCTGCGAGCGGCCCGGACGCCTACCACGACGACCGCGACGTCGACGCGCTCGTCGCCGGGCTCGCCCTCGCCGCCACTTCGATCCGCGAGCGCATGCGCGAGCACGCGAGCTTCGCCCTCCACCTCGATCACCGCGCCGTGCACGAGGCGAAGGTGGCGCTCGACCGCGTCTTCGGGCGAGGCGCCTTCCTCGGCGAGATCGCCTGGGCCCCCGGCAACGGCGCGCGCGGCAAGGGCTTCTCCACGACGCACCAGACGATCCTGCTCTGGGCGAGGAGCCCTGCCGAGCGCAAGCTCGCCCTCTGGGACGCGAGCCACCCGCTCTTGCGCGAGCCCTACGCCGAGACGAGCCTCGCGATGCACTTCCGCAACGTCGACGCCGAGGGCCGCCGCTACCGCGAGCGCGTGATCGCCGGCAAAGCCTACCGCTACTACGCCGACGAGGGCCGGCGCCTCGGCAGCGTGTGGACGGACATCCCCGCGATGATCGCCAACACACCGATCCGCGCCGAGGCCACCGGCTACCCCACGCAGAAGCCGCTCAAGCTGCTCGAGCGCCTCGTCGTCGCGGCGAGCCCTCCGGGTGGGGTCGTGGCCGATCTCATGTGCGGCAGCGGCACGACGCTCGTGGCCGCCGCGCGCCTGGGGCGTTCCTTCGTGGGAGGCGATCGCAGCCCGCTCGCGATCCACACCACCGAAGCGCGCCTGCGCCGCGAGGGCCTCGCCTTCGAGCGGGTCGAGCTCCCTGGCTGAGGCGGCCCCGACGGCGACGGCACGCGGGACCCGAAACCTTGCCTACATCAGCCCACATCGACCAGGATGCGGTCTCGATGAGAGCCGGGTTCCGCCGCTACTTCGGGCAAGCCCCCGCCGAGCTCGCGCCCATGCTCGCGCGGCTCTCCCTGCTCGCGCTCGGCTGCAACCCGGCCTCCTCCGAGGCGCACGCCCAACCGGCTGGCGACGGCAGCGCCGCGCAGGTCGCGAGCGCCGTCGCCGAGGTTGCGGCGAGCGCCTCCTCCGCTCCCGCCGCCTCGGCCGAGCCGGTCTCGGCCCAGGCCGGCTCGAGTGGCGCGCCCAGGTCGCACGCGGGCGACGGCGTCGTCACCCTGAGCGCCGTCGGCGACTGCACGCTCGGCGACCCGGCCGGCAGCGAGCTCGCGCCCGGCAGCTTCCACGACGTGCTCGCGAAGCACGGCGGTGATCTCGCCTACCCCTTCTCGGGCGTGCGCGCCCTGCTCGAGGACGACGATCTCACGATCGCCAACCTCGAGGGCACGCTCACCACGCGCGCGCCGCGCACCGACATCCCCTTCGCGTTCCGCGGTAGACCCGAATTCGCCGGCATGTTGCCGCTCGGCAGCGTGGAGCTCGTCGCGCTCGCCAACAACCACATGAACGACTGCGGTCCACGCGGGACCGACGACACGATCGCCGCGCTCGAGGCCGAGAAGGTGGGCTACTTCGGACTCGGTCACGTCGACAAACGCACGATCGACGGCGTCGAGGTGGTGAACCTGGGCTGGACGGGCGGTCGCGACGAGATCCTCGGCGAGGTCCAGAGGGCCGTGCGCGCGCACAAACGCGACGAGAACCTCGTGATCGTCTCCTTCCACTGGGGCATCGAGAACGAACACGCCGTCAACTCGGTGCAGCTCAAACTAGGCCGAGGCGCGGTCGACGCGGGCGCCGATCTCGTGCTCGGGCACCACCCGCACGTGCTCCAGGGCATCGAGACCTACGAGGGGCGCACGATCGTCTACAGCCTCGGCAACTTCGTCTTCGGCGGCAACGCGCGCCCGGCCGAGCTCGACACGGTGATCTTCCGCGCGCGCTTCGCGAAGAGAGACGGCAAGGTGGTCGAGCTCGACCACGAGCTCGTCCCGGTGAGCGTCTCCGGCCACCGCGCGCAGAACGACTTCCGCCCGGTGCCGCTCGAGGGCAGCGACGCCGCGCGCGTGCGCGAGAACCTCGCGCGCTACTCGGCGAGCCTCCCGCGCTGAGCGCGCTCGGCCCTCCGCTGCGGGGCCCGCGTCGAGATCCTGCGCTCCGCGAGCTCCTTCGCTGCGAGGTTGCCGCTCCCGGCCGGCCGGGCGAAGATGCGACGTGCTTAATCGACTCGGAGTCCTCGGGGGAGCGCTCCTCCTCTCGGCCTGCTCGCTCATCAACAGCTACGACGACGTGCTGCCCGGCTCGGGCGGCGGCGGCGGCTCGACGAGCTCGTCGACGACGAGCACGAGCTCCGGTGGCGGCGAGGGCGGCGGTACGAGCACGACCACGACGAGCTCCGGCGGCGGCCAGGGTGGTGGCGGCGCTGGCGAGGGTGGCGCCGGCGGCGAGGGCGGCGGCGTCACCGAGCTGCCGCAGCTCTCCTGCTCCGCTACATCGAAGGTACTCATCCAGAACACGTCGACCTTTACGGGGACCGATCGGTTCTACGAGTCGGTGCACGCGTTCCGCACCTCCACCGGCCCCACGCGTGTGCTGGCCGTCCGGAGAAACGCGACCTCGACCGGTCTGCGTACGCTCCAGATCTTCTCGGTCGCCGAAGACGGCACCACGACCGTTGGTGGGACCGCGAACGTCTCGAACGTGCTCGACGTCGGGCGCGTCGACAGTGCGAGCGGAGGTGGCGTCGGCGCACTCATCTACGTCTTCACAGGCACGAACACCTTCGAGGTGCAGCTCATGGTGTGGGAAGACGCGAAGCCGCTCACGGACTTCCCGACCCAGCACGTGATGCTCAACCTGAGTACTCCTCTCATCGAGCCGCGCGGCCGCTTCGTCCATCTCGGCCCTGCGGCCAACCGCATCGACTTCCTTCTCTCGCAGAAGAACACGGTCGAGAGGTACGACGTTCGCTTCTATCGCAAGACGGGCGCAGCGAACGCCACAGGTACGCTGATCGTCCAGGACGCAACTACAGCCAGCGCGGGTGCGCCGCGTGCGCTCGCGGTCGGAGGCAGTCCGCTGGTCGCGCACGCCTTCGTGGGCGAACCCGAGGTCGCGGGCGCGGCCCCACCATTCACGATCGGTGGCCTCACGAGGCGGCACAGCTTCCCCGAGGACTCGCCCGCCGCAGTCACGCCCGTGGACTTCGGACCGAACGGCTCTGTCGTCGGCCTCGCACGCTTCCAGGGCAACAACGTCGCCGCCGCCGGCGCGTTAATCCAGAACGCTGCGCCAGAGCTACGCGCCCGCGTCGTGGTGCCTTCGCAACTGGGCCCGTCCGCCCAGGTCTTCGACGCGCTCGCGCCGCTCGAGACGTTCGCGAGCTTCGCCGACTTCCCGCGCAACCCCAGGCCGAGCTTCGCTCCGCAGACGCTGCTCTATCCAGCCACGCTGTCCGACGATCAGAAGCTCTCACTCCGAATCGCGCGCATCGACACGAGCGGGCCCCTCAACGGCATCCGATACACGAACGACGATCTCGCGCTCCTCTCGATGGCGACGGGTAGGTTCACCGACGCGATCGCGGCCGCCTCAGGAGACGCCATGGGTGTGAATGGCGGCCAGGCCTTCGTCTTCTTCTCGGAGCGCGACAGTGCAGCCGCAACCGCGGAGCGGCTTTACCAAGTGCGCGTCCAGTGCACCAACTGACCGCCCGGCCCCGCCCTTCCATGCTCACGCGCCCCCCGACGCTTCCCATGCCCCTGCTCCGACACCTCTCCTTCGGCCTCTTGCTCGCCACCGCCGCGGCCGCGCCCGCCTACGCGCAGGGCACGGCGCCCGCGGGCGAGGTCGTCGTCACCGAAGAGGCCCGCGCGAAGTTCCGCGCCGGCGTCGCGCTGCTGCAAGACCCGGACGGCGCGCGCTACGAGGAGGCCTACCTCGCCTTCAAGGCTGCCTACGCGCTCAGCCCCAGCCCCAACATGCTCGGCAACCTCGGCCTCACCGCGCTCAAGCTCGAGCGCGACGGCGAAGCCATCGAGGCCTACACGACCTACCTCGCCAAGGGCTCGAACATCGATCCGAGCGAGCGCAAGCAGATCGAGACCGATCTGGCGACGATGAAGAGCACGCTCGCCACGGTGAAGCTCGTCGGCGTACCGAGCGACGCCGCGATCGTCGACGAGCGCGTGCCCTCGCGCGGCTCGCCGGTGCGCAACCGCTACGCGGCCTCCGCGGGCCCGGCGACCGTGCTCGGCGTGCGCACCGGCCTGCACCGCTTCACCATCTCCAAGTCGGGCTTCCGTGAGCAGGTCATCGAGCTCGATCTCGCGCCGGGTCAGGCGGTCGAGAGCACCGTCACGCTCGAGCCCGCGGGTGGCACGGGCGCCGCCGGTGGCCCCACGGGCCCCACCGGCCCGACGGAGGGCGGCGGCGCAGGCCAAGGCACGCCGATCACCCCGGAGGGAGGCGACCGCCCCGGCGCCGAGCGCCCGATCCCCACCGGCTTCTGGGTCGGCCTGGGCATCACCGGCGCGCTCGCGGTGGGCACCGGCGTCGTCGGTGTGCTCGCCCTCGGCCAGAAGAGCAGCTTCGACGAGGCGAACGGCGTCGATCCGGTCGCGGCACAAGACGCGCGCGACACCGGCATGGTGCTCAACATCACGACCGACGTCTTGCTCGGCTCCACCATTGCGGCGGGCGCGGTGACTGCCATCCTCTACTTCACGCGCCCCGAGGTCTCGCGCACCGAGGCCTCGATCCACCTCGTACCCACCGGCACGGGCGCCGCGTTGATCGGCACGTTCTAGTCGCGCGCTTCACACCGGACGACGGCGTCGAGCGAAGGCAGCGCAGGCGTAGGCAGTACCAAGGAGCGGGCCATGGCCCTCGAGATCGGGCAGGTCATCGACAACAAGTACCGCATCACACGCCTGCTCGGTCAGGGTGCGATGGGCTCGGTCTTCGAGGGCGAGAACGTGCGCATCAAGCGCCGCGTCGCCATCAAGGTGCTGCACGGCGTCGCCGCCGAGCGCCGCGACCTCATCGATCGCTTCGAGCGCGAGGCGCAGGCCGCGGGTCGCATCGGCTCCGAGCACATCGTCGAGGTGCTCGATCTCGGTGAGCTCGCCGACGGCAGCCATTACCTCGTGATGGAGTACCTCGAGGGCGAGAGCCTCGGGCAACGCATCGAGAAGACGGGGCGCATGTTGCCCGCGCAGGCGCTCGGCATCCTTCGCCAGCTGCTCGTGGGGCTCGGCGCGGCGCACGAGGCCGGCATCGTCCACCGCGATCTGAAGCCCGACAACGTCTTTCTCCTGAGGGAGAAGGCCGGCCACAAGGACTTCGTGAAGATCGTCGACTTCGGCATCTCGAAGTTCAACCCGCTCAATGGCGAAGACGCCAAGATGACGCAGACCGGCGCCGTCATGGGCACGCCCTATTACATGTCGCCCGAGCAGGCGAAGGGCACCAAGGGCATCGATCACCGCTCGGACCTCTTCAGCGTCGGCATCATCCTCTACGAGCTCGTCACCGGTCGCATCCCCTTCGACGGGGAGACCTTCAACGAGCTCATGTTCAAGATCGCACTCCAGGATCCGCCGCCGCCCGAGTCGCTCGTGCCGAACCTCGACCCGGGGATCGGCCGCATGATCCGCAAGGCGCTCGCGCGCGATCCCGAGCAGCGCTTCGACAGCGCCAAGAGCTTCGTCGCGGCGATCGACGAGTGGATGCACGGCGGGCGCTCGAGCATCTCGGTGCCGCCCCCGAACCAGGTCGCGCTGCAGCAGCCTGGCGCGGGCGTCGGCCCGGGCGGCACGCAGCACCTGCCCGACGGCCTGGCGCTCGGCCCCACGCTCCAGTCGGACGTGTCGCCCGCGGCCGCGATGCACAAGCAGACGAACGCGGGCTGGTCGCAGAGCGGCGCCGCACCGATGCCGCCGCAGAACCGCACCGGGCTCTTCGTGGGCCTCGGCGTGCTCGTTTCGCTCCTGCTCGGAGGCGGCGCCTTCGCCGCTTATCGCTTCACCGCAGGCAAGGCCAACGCCAGCGCCGAGACGAGCGCCTCCGAGCCGAGCCCCAGCGGCGCGGCGGCGACGAAGGCCGACGAGCCCGCAGCCGCCGGGAGCGCCGAGCCCGCGCAGACCGCCGAGCCCGCGCAGACCGCCGAGCCCGCAGCCAGCGCCGAGCCCGCAGCCAGCGCCGCGCCCGCCGCGAGCGTCGCCTCCGCGCCCAGCGAGCCGGTGAAGCGCCCCACGCCCACCACCGGCCCGCTCAAGCCTCCCGTGAAGTCGCCGACCGAGCCGGCCAAGCCGCCGGTCGAGCCCAAGCCCACCGCCGCGCCGAAGCCTACGAGCACCGGCCGCACGGTGCGCACCGACATCTGAGCCGGGCCGAGCGCCCCTCGGAGCCGCGAGGCCCGCCGCTCGGGCCAGCCTCGCCTGCCTTCAGCGGAAGGAGTCGTGGTAGGCCGGGTCTTCGTGCGCGGTCGCGTAGACCGTCGGTTCGAGCGGCTCGTAGCAGTCGAGCATCACGGCGAGCTCGTTCGTCGCTTTGCTGCCGATGCTCGCTTCGTAGGCGCCCGGGTGAGGCCCGTGAGGGATGCCCGCCGGGTGGTGCGAGATGCTGCCCGGGCCCACGCCCTTGCGTGAGGTGAAGTTGCCGTCGCAATAAAAGAGGATCTCGTCGACGTCGACCGACGAATGCGGGTACGGGCAGGGGATCGCCTCGGGGTGGAAATCGGTGAGGCGAGGCACGAAGCTGCAGATGAGCGCACCCCGCGCGGCGAAGGTGCCGTGCCAGGTGGGCGGCAGGTGCACGAGCCCGGCGCGCGGCTGGAAGCACAGGATGGGGAAGACCCACGGGTAGACGGCGCCATCCCAGCCGACGAGGTCGAGCGGGCTCTCGTCGTAGGCGAAGGCGTCGAAGCGGCGGTTGCGCTTCACCACCACGGTGCGGATACCTTCGTCCTTCGGGCCGACGAAGTCGGGGCGCTTGAAGTCGCGGTGACAGTAGGGCGCGTCCATCTTGAGCTGCCCGGCCGAGTTGCGCCATTGATCGAGCAGGCCCATGCCACCCAAGCACTCGATCGTCGCGAGGTAATGCTTCGCGCCAGCGTCGGGGATGAAGCGGTGGATCGTACCGCGCGGCACGTAGACGTAGTCGTTCTTCTCGTAGCGCAGGTCGCCGAAGATCGTGCGCAGGGTGCCGGAGCCCTCGAAGACGAAGTGGAGATCGTCGCCGTCGCCGTTGGCGAAGTAGGCGCCGTCTTCGCTCGTGGGTTTGCTCACCGAGAAGACCACGTCACGGTTGAACAAGAGCGGCCTGCGCGCCTCGAGGAAGCTGCCGGGAGCGTCGAGCCTCTGCGAGAGGTAATGGCGCTTGCGCAGCGGGCGCTCCCCCACCGACTCCGCGATGGGGAAGGCGGGCGAGGCCTCGAGCGCACGCGCGGTGTGCGGTCGCCTGAGGTGGTAGACGATCGTGTAGGGGCCGTCGAAGCCGCGGCGCGTGATGCACTCCTCGTGGCGTAGCTCCCCGCCCCCGCCGCGCAGCGCGATGTGGTGCTTCTTGGGCAGCTCGCCCACGCTCATGCGGTCGAGCATCAGACCTTGCCCTCGGCGCGCTGCTGCCGCTCGATGCTCTCGAAGAGCGCGCGGAAGTTCCCCGCGCCGAAGCCCTTGTCGCCCTTGCGCTGGATGATCTCGTAGAAGAAGGGCCCCGCCTCCTTGCTCTGGTAGAGACCCGAGGCCTCCTTGAGGAAGATCTGGAGCAGGTAGGAGCTCTTCTTGTCGCCGTCGACGAGGATCTGGAGCTCGCGCAAGAGCTCGATGTCCTCGTCGATCTTCTCGATGCCGAGCTTCGCGATGCGCTCGGGCAGGGCGTCGTAGTAGGTGCCGGGCGTCGGCATGAAGGCCACGCCGCGCTCGCGCATCGCGCGCACCGCCGTGAGGATGTCGCGCACGCCGAGCGCGACGTGCTGGATGCCGTCGCCCTTGTGCTCCTCGTTGAAGATGTTGATCTGCGAGGCCTTGAAGAAGGGGCGCCAGGGCTCGTTGTTGGCGAACTTCACGCCGCTGTACGGGTCCCACATCACGGTGGACTTGAGGCCCGAGCCGCGCGCTTCGTCCTTCTTCACGTCGTCGGTGTGGAACTCGACGTTCCAGTAGGCCTCGAAGCCGAGCACGTGCTCCATCCAGAGCAGGGCGGGCTTCATCGTCTGGAAGTTGGACGTCACATGATCGAAGCCCTCGATGCCGTGCTCGTTGCCGCGCCCGCGAGGCGCTTCGTACTCGACGAGCCCGGGGAAGAGGCGGTCGTAGCCCTGGCGCTCGACGAAGCGGAAGGTGGCGTCGCCGAAAGGCGTCGTGATCGAGAAGGTCGCGAGCTTGCCGCCCTTCGAGTCCGTGTGGTGCTGGATGTCGTCGATCGGCGTGCCGCCACGCTCCTCGAGCAGGCGGAAGCACTTCGCGGCGTCTTCCACCTCGAAGACCAGCGTGCCGACGCCCGCGGGGTGCTTCTTCAAGAAGCGCTGCGCGCGCCCGCCGTCGCCGACCGGCTGCGAGCAGAGCACGTTGCACTCACCCGCGCGGAAGACGACGCTCTTCTGCTTGCCCTTCGCGACGAGCTCGGGCGAGCTCTCGCCGATCTCGTCGAAGCCCATGAGGTCGACGTAGAAGCGCCGGCTGCGGTCGAGATCGTGCACGTAGTAGTGGATCGATTCGAGGCGCTTGATGCCCAAGGGTTCGAGCTTGCTCATTCGGATCTCGCTGGTGGCGGGAGAGGTCGAGGTTCTAGCGAGCCCTCGGGCTCGCGGTGAGGTCATCCGCGCGGCAATCGTGGCGGCGCGCGGCTCAGGCGGGCGTGAGCACCGCGTCGGGCTGGCGATCGGGGTGCGCGGCGGCGAAGGCCGGGAGCTCGTTGCAGCGCTCCTCGATCGCCGTGAGTCGCGGGAAGAGCGACACGTCGACGCCGAAGCGGCGCGCGCTGTAGAGCTGCGGCACGAGGAAGACCTCGGCGAGCGAGAGCGCGTTGCCCACGAGGTAGCCGCGGCCGTGGGTTCGCGCGACCTGCTCGAGCGCCGTGAGGCCACGCTCGTTCGCGGCCTTCGCGAAGGCCTGCCCGTCGGCGCCCGCAGCCTTGAGCGCCTGCAAGAGGCTCAGGTTCTGCAGGGGCTGGGTGCCGCTGTTCACGATCTCCACGGCGGCGCGCACGTGGGCGCGCGAGAGCGCATCGCTCGGCAAGAGCGCAGGCGTGGGCACCGTCTCCTCGAGGTACTCGAGGATCGCCACCGACTGCGCGAGGCGCACCGGCTCACCCGGCGCGCCCTCGACCTCGAGCAGCGGCACCTGCTGCATCGCGTTCTTCTCGGTGAACTCCGCCGTCTTGTGCTGCCCGCCGCCCTCGAGCAGGTGCACCGGCACGTTCTCGTAGGCGAGGCCCTTGAGGCCGAGCCCGATGCGTACGCGGTAGCTCGAGCTCGAGCGCCAGTAGCCGTAGAGGCGATACGAGAGGCCCGCGGCGCTCACGAGGCCTGCCTCGCGGGCGCGGTCGTCTTGCTCGGGCCGGGCTCGGCCTCGACCACACGCTGCTCGATGCGCCCGAAGAGGTCGCGCCCGGCGCGATCCCACATCTCGATCGCGATCGTGTCGCCGGCCTTCATGAAGGGCGTCGTCGGCTTGCCGTTCTCGATCGTCTCGATCATGCGGCGCTCCGCGAGGCAGGAGATGCCGCGCGCGCGATCGTGGTTCGACACGGTGCCGCTGCCGACGATCGTGCCCGCACCGAAGCGGCGCGTCTTCGCGACGTGGGCGACCAGCTCGCGGAAGGAGAAGTGCATCTCGGGCCCGGCCTCGGGATCACCCACGAGCTCGCCATTGAGGGTCGAGCGCAGCCGGAGGTGCACGCGCCCTCCGTTCCACGCGTCGCCGAGCTCGTCGGGCGTGAGCGCGAAGGGCGAGAAGGCCGAGGCCGGCTTGGATTGGAAGAAGCCGAAGCCCTTCTCGAGCTCGGGCGGGATGAGGTTGCGCAGCGTGACGTCGTTCACGAGGAGCAGCAGCTTCACGTGAGGGTCGACGTCGGCCGGCGCGATGCCACGCGGCACGTCGTCGAGCACCACGGCGACCTCGGCCTCGAAGTCGAGGCCCCAGGCCGGGTCGACGAGCTCGATGTCGCTGCGCGGCGGCAGCATGTCGCTCGAGCCTCCTTGGTAGACGAGCGGGTCGGTCTCGAGCGTCTTCGGTGGCTCGGCGTTGCGCGCCTTGCGAACGAGGATGATGTGGTTGATGTACGCGGAGCCGTCGACCCACTCGTAGGCGCGTGGCAGAGGCGCGAGCACTTCCGACCAGACGATCGGCTCCGAGCCCACGGCGCCCGAGGCCACGGCCTCGGCGAGCTCGCGCAGCTCGGCTTCGACGGCCGCCCAGTCGTCGAGCGCGGCCTGCATCGTGCGCGCGATGTGCGTCGCGCGCGCGTAACGCCGACCATCGGGGTGCACCACCGCGAGCGCGCCGTCGCGCGTACCATCTCGGAGCGTCATCAAGCGCATGCGCCCGATCTAGTACAACCCCCGCGAGGGCGACACCCCGCAGGCCGCGCCGCGTGGCGACGCGAGCGCGCTCAGCGCGTGCCCGAGGGGACCTTCCTCGTCACGAGCGTCACACGCGCGAGCGCCTTCTTCACGTCGGCGCTGGGCTCGGCGGTGGCGAAGAGGATCTTCGGGTCGAAGCCGGGCGGCGGAGGCAAGGTGCGGCCCCCGAGCGGACCAGGCGAGGGAAGCTTCGCGACCGAGGCGTTGGCGCGCGAGAGCGTGCGCGCCATGTCGAGCACGTTGGCGAGCTCCTCGAGCAAGACCTCGCGGTCTTCGGCGTCGGCCTCCGCGATCTCCGAGAGGCGCACGGATTTGACGAGCGCGCGCAGCATGCCCGAGATCGCCGACGCGTCTCCCGCGTCGGGATCCGTGGGCCGCGTGCGGCCCCAGTCCTCGAGCAGCGTGGCCCAGTCGTCGGCGTCGACGCAGAGGCGCTCGGAGCCAGGAGCGCTGGGAGGGTCGTTCGGCATGGGGCGGTCCTCGGTGTCCCCCCCGGGCACACGCAGGCTACACGAGCGCGCCTCGGTGCCGACAGCTGCTCGTCGGTGCACCCTGCGGCGCAGCGCTCGCGCCGCCCGCGATCTCGCGAAGATCGTGCTCCCGGGCTGGGCGGCCCGGAGCGCGCTCGCTAGGCTCGTGCGATCGCAGCCCGAGGGGGGCCGCGACCTCGAGGTCGACCATGCGCCCAGAGCTACGCTCCGCTTTCCTCCGCGCCGCGACCCTCAGCCTGTGCGGTGCCGCCGCCCTCGCAGGCTGCCAGGCCGACGACGGGCCGCAGCCCGGCGCAGGCCCGGGCGAGGGCCCCATCGGCGGCCTCGGCACCGGTAGCGCCAGCAAGTCGGGCAAGGCGCTGCCGATCTCGGGAGGCACGCTCGTCGGCGTCGGTGTCTCGCGCGCGCTCGCCTCGGACCCCGAGAACGACGTCGTCTGGCGCGTCGACACGGGCACGGCGGCCTTCGGCGGCAGGTTGCTCGGCCCGATCGAGCTCGAGCCCGGAGACGAACCGGGGCGCATCGTGGCCGGCGCGCAGAACCGCGCGCACGTGCTCGCGAGGCGAGGTGGCGTGGTCGTCACGGTCGACGTGCAGAGCGGCAAGATCCTCGAGCGCCGCCAGGTCTGCGCCGCGCCGCGTGGCATCGACCTCGACGTCGCGCGCGGCGATCTCGTCGTCGCCTGCCTGCACGGCGAGCTCGTCACGCTGCCCGAGAGGGGCGGCGAGGCGACTCGCAGACTGCGGCTCGATCCGGATCTGCGCGACGTCGTCGTCGACGGCGAGCGTGTGCTCGTGAGTCGCTTCCGCAGCGCCGAGATCCTCGTGCTCGATCGCCAGGGCGTCGAGATCCAGCGCACGCGCCCCTTCGCGGCGGAGGGTCGCACCGCGAGCGTGCTCTGGCGCATGGCTCCCCGCCCCGGCGGCGGCGCGGTGCTCGCGTACCAGGCCGCGCTGCCCGAGGCCCCCGCGATCGCGACCACGCCCGACGCCTACGGCGGCGTCTCGAGCCCGCCGGTCGTCACCACCGAGGTCGCGATCATCCCGCCGGGCGACGGCACCATCGCGGGCTTCGAGCATCCGGTCACGCCGCTGACCGGCCACGCGCTGCCGGTCGACGTCGTCGCCCTGCCCGACGGTGGCATCGCGCTGCTCGGCGCCGGCAGCGGCGTCGTGAGCGTCTTCGGCGACGCAGGGCCGAGCCAGGACTGCGCCGACCCGAGCGGCTGCGAGCCGGTGGGCCTGGCCTGGGTCGAAGGCGCGGGCCTCGTCACCCAGTACCGATCCCCGGCGAAGGTCGGGCGCGTGAAGCTCCCCGTCCAGGCGCCGGTCGATCGCGGGCACACGATCTTCCACCGCGCGCCGCGCGGCTCGGTCGCCTGCGCCTCCTGCCACCCGGAAGGAGGCGACGACGGCATCGTGTGGCAGTTCCAGGAGGGGCCCCGCCGCACCCAATACATCGCCGGTGGCATCGGCGACACGCTGCCATTTCATTGGGCCGGTGACATGCGCACGATGAACGAGCTCATGAGCCTCGTATTCGTCGAGCGCATGGGCGGCGCATCGCTCGGGGCGAACGACACCTCGGCCCTGGAGCGCTGGATGCACGGCGTCGAGCGCCTGCCGGCCCCCGAGCTCGACGAAGCCCAGCGCCTGCTCGCGGCCGAGGGACGCGCGCTCTACGAGAGCAAGGAGCTCGGCTGCGTCGATTGCCACGCGGGGCCCCAGCACACGAGCCCGAGCAACTTCGACATCGGCAAGGGCGAGCGCTTCCAGCCCGGGCGCCTCGTCGACCTCGCCGCGCGCGCCCCCTACATGCACGACGGCTGCGCGGCGACGCTCCGCGATCGCTTCGACCCGAGCTGTGGCGGCGACAGCCACGGCGATGTGTCGACGCTCTCCGAGGCAGAGCTCGACGCGCTCGTCGTCTATCTCGAGACGCTCTGAAC
>CALKVW010000194.1 GCA_938004785.1 uncultured Polyangiaceae bacterium | reverse complement strand
GCCGAGCGCCGGCCTCACCTGCCACTCGGGCAGCTCGCCGAGGCCCTCGATCCGGATCGGCCCGAAGGTGCAGCGTGGGCCGATGCGGATCTTGTAGGTGACGTCCGCGGCGTTGCGTTCGAGATCCACCTTCGCCGAGGGCTCGACGCGTGCGTAGGCGTAGCCGAGGTCGACGAGGGCTCGCTGCAGGTCGGCGCGCGTCTGCTCGTAGCGCTCCTCGGTGAAGACCGAGAACCGTCGCAGCCGGTTCTTCGCGCGCGTCAGCTCGGCGCCGACGTCGACGGCGCGCTGCTCGTCCCAGTCCTCGAACGCGAGATGCACGCCGTACACGAGCACGGCAGGCCCCTCCTCGACGACGATCTCGACCGCCAGGCGGGCGTTCTTCACGGCGGCGTTCGCGTCGAGCGGCTCGCCTTCCTGCGCCCTGGGCTCGGGATCGAGCCTGCGCACGCGGCCGGCGCGCACGACGGCGCGGTAGTAGCCCCGCGCCCTGTAGTAGCGCTGCACACGCGCGAGGTCGCGCTCGAGCACGAAGCGATCGAAGCGCTCGTACTCGACCGTGAGCGCGTCGAAGGCGCCGAGCAGCGGCACCCCCTCGAAGAGCCCGCCTGTCTCCCCCGAGGCGATCTTCGCGCGCAGGTCGTCGGCGTCGACGTCGCGGTTCCCCGAGACCTCGATCTCGTCGACCACGCAGCCGGAGAGGTCGCTCGCCGAGCAGAGGATCGTCTGCGTCGTGCAGCCCCCCGAGCAGAGCGCGAGCGCCCACACCCACACCCACCGTAGCACCCACCGTAGCTGCGCGGCTCGGGCCGCTGCGTCGAGCCGCGACTGCCCGATCGCCGGGCCTCCGGCGCTGCCATCGCTTTGGCGGAGCACTCGCCGCGGAGCCTACCCCATCGCCCGCCGTGATCCATTCTGAGGTTGCTCCCCCACCGACGACCGCTACCATCGAGGTCTTCGCGGGGCCGGCTCTCGCGACATCGGAGGTCTCAGGTGAGGCTGTCGACGCTCTCTCGCCTCGTCACAGGGCTGGGTCTCTTGGCGCTCGTCGCGTGTGGCGACGACGACACCACTTCCGGCGGGACCGCCGGCACGGGCGCAGGAACGACAGGCTACCAGGTCGACCCCGCCCCCGGCGGTGTGCGCAGGCTGACGCCGTCGCAGCTCCGCTACTCGATGGAGTACCTGCTGGGCGCCGAAGCGGCGCTTCTGGTGCCCGAGCCCGACAACACGCCTCAGCTCCGCGGCTTCGAGTCGATCGCCGCAGCCGAGCTCTCGTACAGCTCGAGCGAGGTCGACGGCTGGGAGAGCGCCGCGACCCGTATCGCCGACGCCGCGCTCGACGACCTCAGCGGCCTCGCGCGCTTCGCACCCTGCGTCAACAGCGCGCCCACGGCCGCCTGTTACGAAGACGTCGCCGCGCGCTTCGGCCGCGTCGCCTGGCGGCGCAGCCTCGACGACGCCGAGAAGGCGCGCCTCGTGGCGATCGCCAACGCGGCGCAGGCCTGGGGCGAGGGCGACTTCGACACCGGGCTCCGCTACGAGCTCATGGCGATCCTGCAGTCGCCGAACTTCCTCTACCAGGTCGAGGTGGGTGAGCCGCACCCGACGCGCGAGCTCGTGCGTGTGCTCACGCAGCAGGAGCTGGCCTCGCGCATGTCGCTCTTCCTTCTGCACCGCACGCCCGATCTCGAGCTGCTCGACGCCGCCGATCGCGGCGAGCTCGAGAGCGACGAGCAGATCCGCGCCGCCGCGCGCGCGATGCTCACCCAGCCCGAGGCGCGCCGCGCGCTCGACCGCTTCTACGGCGAGCTCTTCGCCATCGACAGCCTCGGCAACGTCAACCGCACCGCCGCCCTCTTCCCCGAGTGGGGCGCCGAGCTCGCGCGCAGCATGCAAGAGGAGACGCTCCGCTTCATCGGCGACATCGTCTTCGACCGCGACGCCGACGCGCGTGAGCTCTTCACGTCGCAGTCCACCTTCGTGGACGCGCGCCTCGCCGACTTCTACGGCGTCGTCGCGCCCTCGGCGGGTTGGTCCGAGGTCACGCTGCCCGAGTCTCAGGGCCGGCTAGGCATCCTCGGCAAACCGGCCTTCCTGGCGCGCTACGCGCAGCCCTCGTTCACCTCGCCGACGCGCCGCGGGCGCTTCGTATGGGAGAAGTTCCTCTGCGACCAGATCCCCGACCCTCCGCCCGGCGTCGACATCACCGTGCCGCCGGAAGAGGAGGGCAAGCCGCAGACGATGAGGGAGAAGCTCGAGATCCACATGGAGGAGCCCTCCTGTGCCTCGTGCCACCAGAAGGTCGACCCCATCGGGCTCGCGATGGAGCACTTCGACGCCATCGGCAAGTACCGCGCCGACGACCGCGGGCTCCCGCTCGACACCGCCGGCGAGTACAGCGACTTCGGCAGCTTCGCGGGCGCGGCCGACCTCGGGCTCATCCTCGCCGAGGACGAGCGCGCGACGACCTGCTTCGTGAAGAACTTCGTCCGCGGCTCGATGGGGCACCTCGAGACGCGCGGCGAGAAAGAAGAGATCGAGGCGCTCGCCGAGCGCTTCGCGGCCGATGGCTACAGCCTGCGCGGCCTCATGGTCGAGCTCGTGACCAGCCCAGCGTTCCGAACCGTGGGAGAGCTGAAGTGAGCCGTCATCGTCCCGACTCCTCCTCGCCGAAGAAGCACGGCGTCGCGCCCCTCATCCGAACCACGGCCACCCGCGCGCGCACCGAGCTCGGGCGGCGCACGCTGCTCCGCGGCATGGCGGCGGGCGGCGGCGTGATCCTCGGACTGCCGCTGCTCGAGGCCATGCTCGACGAGAACGGCACCGCGCTCGCCGACGGGCACGACCTGCCGATGCGCTTCGTGTCGTGGTTCCTCGGCAACGGCGTGCGGCTCCAGCGCTTCGAGCCTTCCACGATCGGCGCGGGCTGGCAGGCCAACCCCAGCGAGGAGCTCGCCCCGCTCGGCGCGAACCTCTTGCCCTACGTCAACGTGTGCACCGGTCTGCAGAACTGGTGTCCCGTGCGCGTCACGCACCACGAGGGCATGACGGCCTTCAACGGCTACACGATGACCGAGGTCTCGGGCCTGTTCTCGAAGGCAGGAGGCCCGACGATCGACCAGGTGATCGCCGACCGCATCGCGGGCCCGACGGCGGTGAAGTCGATCCAGATCGGCATCTCGAAGCGCGTGAGCATCATGGACAGCGGCACGACGATGCACTCGCTGTCTCACCGCAGCGCCAACGAGCCGCTCTACCCCGAGTTCAACCCGCAGAAGGTCTACGAGCGCCTCTTCAGCGAGTTCGAGCCCAAGCCCGACGACCGCGCGCTCAGGCTCGCCGTGCTCGACGCCGTTCGCGAAGACGCCAAGCGCCTGCAGGGCCGGCTCGGCTCGATGGACCGCGCGCGCCTCGAGGCGCACCTCACGGCCGTGGGCGAGCTCGAGTCGAAGATCAACACGCTGCCGCCCTCCTGCGTGCTGCCGTCTCTGCCCAGCGAGACGAACCAAGACGTCGCGGGCGTCGAGCCGGTGACGAGCGTGAACGAAGCGATGAGCGATCTGCTCGCCTACGCCTTCGAGTGCGACGTCACGCGCGTGGCGAGCGTGTTCTTCATCGGTGGCGCCGCGGAGACGACCTTCACCGAGATCGGCCAGAACGTCGGTCACCACTACAATACGCACGACTCCAGCGCCCAGGAGGCCGTGCACCAGGGCGTGGTCTACGCGATGCAGCGCTTCGCGACCTTCCTCGAGAAGCTGCGTCAGCGCGTGGAGCCCGCAGGCGACAACCTGCTCGACACCTCGATCGTGCTGCTCGGCAGCGACTGCTCCGAGGGGCTCACGCACTCGATCTCACGCCAGCCGATGCTGCTCGCCGGGCACGGACGCAACAAGCTCGCCTACCCGGGCGTGCACTACCAGTCGACGCCCTACGGCGGCACCCCCGGTGCGTTGGCCGCCGCCGGCAACACCTCCGACGTGCTCTACACCTGCCTCAAGGCCTTCGACCCAACCGCGACGAGCGTCGGCGACATGGTCCCGAAGAACCGCCCGAACGGCACCTGGTTCGGCACGAGCAACCCGCCTGCGCAGGTCGTGGTCGGCTCGTCGACGACGATCCCGGAGCTGCACGGCAGCGCCTGGGAAGGCTGAGCGAGCAGGCAGCGTGCGCGCCGGCAGCGTGCGCGCCGGCAGCGTGCGCGCGTCGCGGGCGCACGCTCAGCGCTTCGACCAGCGCTCGACCAGCTCCGGGAGCAAGGTGGCGCCCATCTGGAAGAGGTGCGCCATGTGGTGCTCCTTGCTCTCGCCGCGATAGCCCACGACGTGGAGCTCGCCGCGCCGCGCCTCTCGGTAGGGCTCCATCTGCTTCTCGAGCTTCTTGGCGACCGCGCCCTTCATGCTCTCGAGCGAGAGGTAGCTCGGGGCGTCGCGCGCCGGATCGCGGGGTTCGAAGCGAGCGCCGGCCGTCTCCACGATGCGCTCTGCCGTCGAAGAGGTGCTCGCGTAAGTCCTCGGGTCGATCTCCGAGTGGGTGATACCGAAGTAGAGCTCGCCGGCGGCGGCTCGCTCGGCGGCCAGGGTAAAAGGCCGGAGCTGCCGACGGTTGAGCTCGCCGCCCTCCCAGCCGCAGTGGATGCCGTCGAAGACGAGCACGGCGTCGAGCAGCTCCTTCTTCTTCTGCACCTGCAGGATCGTCGAGATGGCGCCGTAGCCGGCGCTCCATCCGCCGAGCGCGACCCGCCTGAGCTGCGGGTGCTCGACGCCGCGCCGCTCGAGCGCGCTCTTCACGCCGTCGAGCAGCTCCTCGTAGGTGCCCGGGACGGCATAGAACTCTTCGTAGGGGGCCGAGCCGATGCCGAGGTTGATGATCGCCACGGCGGCGTCGAGCTTCGCGACCTCGGCGCTCTCACGCACGACCGAGGTGTTCCCGTGGAAGTGGACGTAGAGGTCGTAGGAGCCGTCTTCGTCGGGCGTGAAGCTCGACGGAAAGACGACGATGCCGCCGGGGACCGACACGTGACCGTCGCGGCGCAGCGGCGAGGTGGCGGGCGCAGTCTCGGTGGGCTCGGCGTCGGCCGCCCACGCCGCGCCGAAGGCGCTCGGGAGCTTCTGACCACGCAAGAGCCCATCGACCACGCCGAGCGCCGCGCGCGTGCTCGCGTTCGCGATGAGCGGCATGCCGTCGGTGGCGCGCCCGATGGCGCCCAGCGCCAGCACGGCGAGCGCGAGCAGCCCGAGCAGCAGGGCGCGCGAGGTCCGAGGCTCGGGCGACGGCTGCTCGTGGAGCACGACCCGCTCGGGCGCGCGGGGCTCGCCAGCGCGCACGGGCTCGACGCTCACCGGCGGAGGCGTGGGCGAGCAGGTGCTCTCGTCGCCTCGAGCGCCCTGGCTCGAGCCGCGGCGCTCGGCGAGCCGCTCCGCGAGCGCCGCGCGGCGCACGTTGCGAGGAAGGTCGCGCGGGGAGCGGAAGTAGGAAGGCCCGTTGCGCGGGGCACCCGCGTTCGTCCCTCCAGGCGCCGGCTTGGGCGCGGCTCCGTCCGAGCGCGATCGTACTGCCATCGTCCCGACCTGCGCACAGGCGGGAGCGAAGGGCCAAATTCACGGCGCGAGAAAGCTCCTCGGAGCTGCAAGATTCCGCTCGGGTCAGAGCGCTCGAGGGGGGCCGAGGTCGGAGGAGGTGCGATCAAGCCCGCGCAGCCTCGGTCCCTGAGCCGAGGAGCGGCGTGGGCATGCGCTCAAGGGGTCGGGCGCGCCGCGGGGCGCGCAGCGATCGCCTTCAGGTCGAGCATCTCGGCCACGCTCGGGAGCAACACGATCTCGCAGCGCCTGTTCTTCTGCCGGCCCTCGTCACTCTCGTTCGTGGCGACGGGATCCGTGTCGGCGTAGCCGGCGGCGCTCCAGCGCTCGCGCGGGAGGGCGCCCTCCTTCGGGTCGAGCAGGAACAGCAGCACCTGGCGCGAGCGCATGACGCTGAGCCCCCAGTTGTCGCCGAAGGCTCCGCCGCGCAGCGCCTTCGAGTCGGTGTGACCTGCGACCTGGTAGTCCCGCGAGCTCAGCGAGGGGTCGCTGCGCAGGACCTCGGCGACCTTGCGCAGGGCCTCCTTGCCCTCCTTGCGCAGGCGGTCCTTGCCCGTGTCGAAGAGCACGTCGCCGGGCAGGCTCACGACCATGCGGTTGTTGCGGATGCGGACCTCGATCCCCAGCGCGGTGAGTGCCTCGAGCTTGCTCCTCAAGAGCTCGAAGCGAGCCTTCACGTCCTCGAGCTGCCGGGCGCGGATCCTGTACTCGCTCAGCGCGCGTTCACGCTCCGCGAGCGTCGCCGTCAGCTGATCGAGCTGACCCTCGCGCAGGTCCAGGTCGAGGCCCATCGAGCGGAGCCGCTCCTCGAGCTCGCTCACACGCGTGCGCGCGCGGTCGAGCTCCACGCCCAGCTCCTCGGCGCGGGCCTCCGCCTTTCGCCGCTGGCCGACGCTGCGCTCGTAGGCGTCGAGCTGTTGTTGCCACTCCTCCTTCGTGTAGCCGCAGCCACCGAGGGCGGGGAGCAGGGCGCAGGCGTACAGGCAGGCGGCGAGGGTGCGCGTCGAGATCATGGCCGAGCCCGTAGCTAACCCAACCGCGCCGCTGCGGGTGTGATTTCCCGAGTCGGCGAGGCCACCGCGTGCCGCGTCGCTCGATGCCGAGTGTGCGAGACTGGTGGGCGCCCGATGTCGAAGCTCGTGCCCGCCACGCCGCACGCCGTGACACGCAGCGCTTCCGCCACGGCGGGCGGCGTCTCGGGCCTCCTGCGCGGCTTCTCGCGGTGGTTCTTCCTCGGGAGCGTCGATCCGGGGCCGGCCCAGCTCGGCTCACCGCTGCTCGGAGGGCTGAGCACCCCGATGCTGCACGCGCGTCGCACCGTGCAGTTCTGGTTCGCGGTCCGGGCGCTGGTCCTGCTCGCCCTCGCGCTCTCGGTCGCTTGGGCCTGGGTGCACCCCTTCGAGGCGCTCGCGGGTCTCGCGGCGCTGGTCGGGGCGGCCTTCGCCTACTTCGCGGTGAGGGAGCGCGCACGCGGCAGGCTGATCGCGCTGGGTCAGGCGCCCGCGCCCGCCGGGCTCGCCCTGCGGCGCGGGGCGCCAGCCGGGCTGGGCTCGGCTCAGGCGCCGGGCTCCTCGGCGCTCCTGCCCATGGGCTCGCTCGGAGCGCTCGCCCGTGCCCTCGAGGCCCTGCGCGAGGCCGACCTCGCCCGCGCCCACGCCGCGCTCGACGGCGTCGAGCCGAAGCACCTGCGAAGCGACGAGCTGCGCAGCTTCGAGGCCGCGCGCGCTTGGGCCGTACTGCTCACGGGCGATCGCCGCGGCGCGGCCGGGCGCGCGGTGGCGGTGCTGCCGACGGGGCTACGCTTGCTCGACGAGGTGCTCGCCCCGGTCTGCCTCGAGAACGCGCTGCACGACCCCCGACGCCTCGAGCGCTTGCTCCAGGCCTGGGACGGCAGCGCCGCCTGGGACAGCTCCGAAGAGCTGCGCGCGCTGCGCGCCGTCGCGCTCGCCAAGCTCGGCCGCCTCGACCTCTCGGCGCTCTCGAGGGACGAGCGCGTGGCCCTCGTGGAGCGCTGCCGTGGCCTCGGTGAGCTCGAGCTCGCGACCGCGCTCGCGTCCGCCGCGCAGGGCGCGTCGATCGACGCGAAGCTCGGCTATCGCTGAGGGCGGCGTCGGGCTCGTCGGCCTCAGCGCGCCGGAGCGAAGGGCTCTCGCCCCACCGGGGTCTCGAGCCGGCTGTCGAGCTCGACGCCCGCGAGCGTCGTCTCCACCGCGCGCGCCAGTCGCTCGCCGACCACGCGCTCCGCCGACGCGCCGGTCGCGTGCGTGACGTAGACGAAGCCGAAGCACCGTCGCGCCCGCCCGCCGAAGGCGAGCACGACACCGTACAGCCCGGACTTGCCGTCGCTGCGCACCGCCACACGCGCGACGGTGTCGAAGCCGGGGGGGACGTCGAAGCCGCGCTCCTCGAGCAGCGTCATGGACTCGAGCGTCGGCAGCGGCCGCAGCTCACGCGCGCTCGCTTCGCACTTCTCACGGTTGCGACGCTGCTCGTCGCTCCACAGCCGGACGAGCAGCGTCGCCTCCTCCTCGGCGTTCTGACCGCTCAGCCACCCCGACGAGGCGTCGTCGAGCCTCCACGCGCCGAGCTCGTGGAGCGGCAGGCGCAGCCCCTGTCGTGCCGAGCGCACGAGCCCGAGCGTCGCCGGCTCGCTCGCTCGGGGCTCCACCGGCGGAGCCACGATCCGGGCGGCGGGCGACGTCGCCGGAGGCGAGGTGGAGCAGCCCGTCGCGAGGAACGACGCGGCGAAGCCGAGCGCCAGGCCCAGCCGAGCCTGCCCCACGCACCATGCTCTCGGAGCGTTTCGCGGGAGCTTCATGGTTTCGCCAACAAGACGAGCACGGCGCTGCTCGGTTCGGGGCTCTCGTCGATCGAGGCGAAGGCGCGCACGTGCCTCGCGGCGGAGCTCTGCGAGAGCCAAGCCCCCAGCTCACCTCGCAGCACCGCCGAGCCACGAGGCGAGTGTCTGCCCTTGCCGTGGATCAACCGCACGACGCGATCACCCTCGCGCCTCCTCTTCTCGACGAAGGCGCTCACGGCGTCTCGCGCGGAGGCGAGTGAGTGCCCGTGCAGATCGAGCGTGCCGTCGACGGGGTAGCGCCCGCGGCGCAGCTTGCCGAGCTCGCGGGGGTCGACGTCGAGCCTGCGTCCCTCCAGGAGGTGGCCATCGTCGACGAGCTCGAAGCCCGAGTCCGCGAGCTCCGGCTCGGCGGGCGCGATCGCCGGCGCGCCGCCGTCGTCGGCCACAGCCCTGCTGCGCGCTGGCGCGCGCGCCGCGCGCGTCGATGCATCGACGGTCCGCGGAACGCGCTGCTTGCGCGTCGAGAGCGGCACCACGTCGCGCAACGAGGCCGCGAGCTCCAGCGCCTCTGCGCCGCGCTGCCGGACAGGCTCGGCGGGCTTCGTAGGCGCCTCCTCGGAGGCCTGCGCGCGCGCTCGGCTCTGCGCCTGGCTGCCGCCGTGCGCGCGCTTCGCCTTCAGCGCCTCGAAGGGGCGGTGTGTCCCCGGCGGACCTGCGGGCTTGCGCTTCGGCATCCTCCTCTCGCATACCACGCGTCGCTTTCGGTCGGGCGGGCGGTTGGGTATCGTGAGCCTCGATGCTTGGCTCCACGATGCGCACCGGCCTCCTGCTCGCCGCGCTCTCTGCGCTCGCGGGCTGCTCCCTCCTGAACGCTCCCGACGACGTGCAGCCGGGCGAGGGCGGAGGCTCCTCCACGACGACGACGACCTCGTCGCAGGGCGGTGGCGGCTCCGGTGGAGGCGCAGAGTGCGAGGTGCCCGAGGACTGCGCAGAGCTCGCCACCGACTGCCTCGCGCCGACCTGTCTGCTCGGCAGCTGCGCTACGGTGCCGCGCCCCGAGGGCACGCCTTGCGGCGCCGCACCCACGGGCGAGTGCGACCTCGCGAACAGCTGCGATGCCCAAGGGAGCTGCGTCGATCACACCGTCGCCGACGGCACGCCTTGCAGCGACTGCGCCGCCGGACCAGGCGCCTGCTCGTTCTGCTCGGCCGGCAGCTGCGGCGACTGCGGAGGCACGCGCGCCAACCACAAGACCTTCCGCCACCCGCTCGCGGCCGCCGGGTGGACCTTCACCGGCGACTGGGGGGTCTACCGCGAGGCGCCCGCGAGCCAGCAGAACGCCGCCGTGCCCTTCGCGCGCCCGGTCGTCGGCACCGACGGCAACCGCGCGCGCCCCTACCCGGGGCTCGAGGTGGAGTTCTCCTTCGCGAACACGCCGCCCACGGTCCTGCCCGCGACGCTCGAGTTCCTCTCCTGGAACGTCGACGAGGGCTCGTTCTACGACAAGAAGGCCGTACGCGTCTCGATCGATGGAGGTGCGAGCTTCACCACGATCGCCGTCTGCCCGGACAGCGGCGCCACGCCTTATCCCTTCTGCGAGAGCTTCTTCGGCGTGCGCGCAGCCGACGACTGGGACCTCATCCAGCTCCCCTTGCCGCCCGAGTTCGTCGGCCAGGTCGGCATCGTGCAGTTCCGTCACGACACACGCGACGCCTGCTGCAACTTCGAGCAGGGCTGGTTCGTCGACGCGCTCAACTTCGCGACCGACTGCGGCTGCGCGCAGGACACCGAGTGCGGCCACCTCGGCTCGAGCTGCGCGACCGGCACCTGCGACACCACCTTCGCCGAGTGCTCGATCGCGCCCCAGAACACCGGCAACCTCTGCGGCTCATCGGGCGACGTGTGCAGCGCCCAGGATCAGTGCGACTCCATCGGCTTCTGCAGCTCCGACGACAGCGCCTTCGAGGGCAAGGTCTGCCAGACCTGCGCGAGCGGTGAGGGCTTCTGTCGCGGCTGCGGAACGGGCGAGTGCATCGACTGCCCGCCGGAGCAGGACTTCCTCTACTTCGACTTCCCGACGCAACAGGCGTGGTCGTTCACCGGCAAGTGGCAGATCGACTCCTGCGTTCGCCCCAATTCGCTGAGCGCCGCCCCCACCTGCGCCGACTTCCAGACCGCGCCTCAGCCGCCGCCCTTCCTCGCCAACCGCGGTAGCCGCGGCTTCAGCTTCCCGGCCTTCGAGACCGAGCTCGGCGTCGCGCGTACGCCGCCGGTGATGCTGCCCTCGGCGCTCGAGTTCAAGTCGTGGCACCAGGATCGAGGCGGCAAAGACGACATCCTCGAGCGCGACAACAAGCGCATCCGCGTCTCGCTCGACGGGGGCGCGACCTGGACGACCGTCGCCAACTGCGCGAGCAGCGGCCCGCTCTCGAGCTTCGCCTTCTGCAACGCCTGGGCGACCCCTGCGGTGAACCGCGAGCTTGACGTGTGGGACGACATCTCCGTCCCGCTCGGCAACCTCGCGGGTCAGGTGGGCATCGTCGAGCTCTACTACTCGACCGCCGACGGCGGCTCGGGTTGGGAGCGCGGCTGGATGCTCGACGACCTCAACTTCGCGCGCTGCGGCACGCACTGAGGTCGGCTGCTCGGGGCGGCGAGGCGCTCGCGCGGCCGCGCCTTCAGCGCTTCGCCGTTCGACTGCGCGTCGAGCGGCGCGCCCTCGCCTCGGCGGTGCGCGCGCCCTTCGTCGACGCAGGCTTCTGCGCAGCCTCGGCCACACGCACCCCAGGCTTCGTCTCGGCGCCGGTGCTCTTCGGACCCGCTACCGCTCCATCCGACCAACGCGCGACGTAGCGCGGCGACTGCCCCGGACCCGAGGCGTCGATCCAGGAGGTACCGAGGCCCTTCGCGCGCACGTCGACGTGCACGAAGCTCGAGTTCGGATAGTAGCCGCAGCCCGTGTCGGCGAGGTCCTTGCAGGCCTCGAAGAGCGTGCGGTTGTCGACGCCGCGCACGACCACGTCGAGCGCGCGCGCCTTCTGGTGCTGGCTGCCGTCGCTGTCGGGCCGGAAGCCGCTCACGACCTCGAGCTCACGGCCCGGGAAGCGACGCGACAGCGCCGCGAGGCGCTCGACGAGCCCCACGTCGAGCAGGGCCACGCCACGCCTGGGCGACGCTCCCACGTCGCGCAGCTTCTCGAGCTCGGGCGCGGTGGGCCGGTGGGCGCTGCGATGCCGGGCGAGCTTGGACAGGTGCTCGAGGGCAGCTCGCGTCGGCCTGCCCTCGCAGTCGAGCAGCTCCACCGTCTTCCGTTCGTTGAATTCGCTGCGCCCGACCTCGGTCTCGACCTTGGCGCAGGGTCTCGTACGGCGCTTGGCCTGGCTCTTGGTCTTCGATCTCGGCGTGCCCTCCGCCGCCTTGGAGGCGGAGCCAGGCTGCGAGGAGCGGGCGGGCTTCGCCTTCGGAGGCGAGCGCTTGGCGTTCGCCGGCCGGGCAGACTGCGCCGCGTGCGCCTGCGGCAGGGGCGCGCTCGTGACGAACAGCACCGCCAGCAGTGTGGAGAGCAGGGCGCGCATGCGGGGTACGGATGTCATGTCATGTAGGTGGAGGTCGGGCAAGTTCTCCGCTGTCTGCAGCGACGTGGGGCGGCGTGGTAGTTTGCCGCCGTCCAGCGCGCCCCACGCGCAGCTCGGGCACATCCCCATGGTGCAGACCGCCGCCGAATTCGAAGCCGAGCTGAGGCGCCTCGTGCGCGCGGCCGGAGACGTCGCCGACAACACCGGCTCGATCGAGCTCTCCGACTGTCAGCGCTGCGTCGAGTGCACCTTCTGTGCGCGCTCGGTCGGGCTCTACCGCTGTCATTACTGCACCGACTCGGAGCGACTCGTCTCGTCGACCCACTGTCGCTCGAGCCGCGATCTCTCGCAGTGCAACCACTGCTCCCACTCGGAGCGCTGCATGCAGTCGAGCTACCTCGTGCGCTGCTTCGACTGCACGGCCTGCAGCTACTGCTTCGGCTGCGTCGGCCTCGTCGGCAAGGACTTCCACATCCTGAACCAGCCCTACTCGCGCAGTGAGTATTTCGCGACGCTCGCCCGGCTGCAGAAGCAGCTCGGGCGCTGAAGCCTGCGAGAGACGGAGGGAGCCGGCCATGAGGATCGTGGTGCAGCGCGTGCGCGCCGCGCGCGTGGAGGTCGAGGGCGCGATCGTCGGCGAGATCGGCGTGGGGCTCTGCGCCTTCGTCGGCGCGGGGCAGGGCGACGACGACGCGGACCTCGAGTGGATGGCCTCCAAGCTCGCGAAGCTTCGCGTCTTCGAGGACGAGAGCGGCAAGATGGCGCGCGCGCTCGCCGACGTACCGGGGGCCTCGGTGCTCTTGGTCTCTCAGTTCACGCTCTACGGCGATCTCCGTCGAGGCAACCGCCCGAGCTTCTCGAGCGCGATGCCACCCGAGGAGGCGAGCAGCTACTTCGAGCGCTTCGTCGAGCGTGTGCGCGCGCTCGGCGTCATCGTCGCGACGGGGCGCTTCGGCGCCGACATGCGCGTCGTCGTCGACAACGACGGGCCCGTCACGCTCTGGCTCGACTCGCGCGCTCGCTGAGCTCGAGCGCGCGCGAGCCTCGTCGCGAGCTCGATCGCGCGGCGCATGCCGGAGGCGTCTGCCTCACCCGAGCCCGCGCGATCGTAGGCGGTGCCGTGATCGACGCTGGTGCGGATGATCGGCAGCCCCAGCGTCACGTTCACCGCGTCCCCGAAGGCGAGCAGCTTGCTCGGGATGGTCGCCTGGTCGTGGTACATCGCGACCACACCATCGAAGCCCCGCTCGTTCGCGATCCGGAACGCGCTCTCCGCGCCGAGCGGCCCGCTGAGCTCGGCCTCCAGGCCGCGCACGGCGAGTCGCTCGCGCGCGAGCTCGATGCCGGGGCCTATCGTGGTGAGCTCCTCCTCGCCCAGGAGCCCGCCCTCGCCCGCGTGGGGGTTCAGCGCCGCGATCGCGACGCGCGGCCGATCGAGGCCGAGCTCGTGCAGCAGGTGGGCGAGCCAGTAGGTCGCTCTGGCCACGCCTCGCGCGTCGATCGCGCCTGGGACGCGCGCGAGCGGCAGGTGTGTGGTCACCAGCGAAGTGACCAGACGCCTCGACCAGAAGGCCATCACGACCTCATCTGCGCCGAGCTTCGCCGCGAGGTGCTCGGTGTGTCCGCGGAAGCTCGCAGCGCCTGGGGCGCCGCTCGAGGCGATCACCGACTTGGACACCGGCGCGGTGACGAGCGCCGCTGCGAAGCCGCGCACGACGAGCTCGAGCGCGTGATCGACGAAGGCGAGCTGCGCGACGCCGGCTGCCTGGTCGGGCCTGCCGTAAGGAGGCAGCCTGCCCCGGAGGCGCGGGCTCTCGGCGTGCACTCGTAGCGCGCCCGACGCCGCGCGTGCCTCGGCGGTGGAGCTCACGAGCGCGAGCGGCGCGTCGACACCGAGCCGCTCGAGCTCGCGTCGCACCAGGCGAGGGTCGCCGACGAGCACAGGGAGGCAGGCGCGCGCGTCGAGCGCGGCTCGAACGGCGACCTCGGGCCCGATGCTGCTGGGACAACCGAGACTCAGGGCGAGGATCGGCTTCAAGGTTCACCCCGTTGGGCGCGCTCCGCGGCGCTCGGCTTCGGGCCGCCGAGCCGGTAGCCGGCGCCACGGAAGGTCACGAGATCGAGCGCCGGGCCGAGCTTCGCGCGCAGTCTGCGCACGTGGATGTCGATCGTCCGGGGCCCGCCGTCGTAGTCGTCGCCCCACACGTGCTCGAGCAGCTCCTCCCGGGAGACCACGCGCCCCCTCCGCTCGGCGAGGTGACAGAGCAGAGCGAATTCGCGGGCCGTCAGGGAGATCCCCGCGCCTTGCACGCTCACCTCGTGAGCGGCGCGATCGATCACCAGATCACCGATCTTCGTACGCTCCTCGTTGGAGAACTCGCTCCTCCGCCACTCGACGGCGCGCACACGCGCGTAGAGCTCCGCAGGGACGAGGGGCGTGAGCACGAAGTCGTCGAAGCCCCACTGAGGGTCGAAGCGCGCGACTTGCTCGTGGGCGATGGCGAGCAGCGCGCCGACCTCTTCGAGGCGAGGCTCGTGCCGCAGGGCACGCAAGGTGAGCTGTCCGAGATCGGGGCGAGCGCCCACCTCGACGACGACGCAGCGCACGGCGTCGTCGCCGACCGTGAAGAGCTCGGCTGGATCGGCCCAGAGGTCGAGGCAGCGGACCTCGGCGCCGAGGGTGCGGAGCACCTGGGCCGCGCCGTCCTCACGCACCAGGTCCGGCCCGTGACCGACCACCGCGACGAAGGAGCGATGTCGCATGCGCTGCATCCCGATCCGCCGACGGCCTCAGGGGACTCGGGGCGCGACGGTCGCATACGCCGCGTCGCGCGAGCCGGTCTGGGCCTGCCTGAGCCTCATCAGCGGGCAGTCTAGCACCCGCCGCGAAGGCCGACCCAGATGCGCCGAGGACCCTCGAGCAGGGGCGCCCGGGCCCGCTGGGCTCGGTTCATGGGGAATCCTGAAGTGGGCCGGGCGCCAGGGCCGCCTTCGGCGCGCTTTGCCGCGCGATCTTTGGTGATAAGCGTGCCGCTCGAGGGGCCGGTGATGTAGATTCCGTGGGGTCGGCCCCTCGCCACGCCTCGATCGCGTCGGGCAGAGGAGCCTTCGGAGTCCGGCGTGGCGATCAACCGCGACAAGATCCTGCAAGAAGCGCAGAAGCTCACGGAGAAGAAGCGCTTCGACAAGGCGATCGCCGAGCTCCAGAAGCTGGTCGCGGAGGATCCGAACGACGTTCGCACGCTCCTCAAGATCGGCGACCTCTACCTGAAGATGGCGGCCTACGCCGACGCGGTCTCGACCTACGAGCACGTCGGGCAGTTCTATTCCGCCCAGGGTTTCGCGGTCAAAGCCGTCGCCGTCTACAAGCAGATCCGCGAGATCATCCAGAAGCACGCGCCTCACCTCGAGGACCGCTTCGGGCACATCGTGCCGCGTCTCGCCGAGCTGTTGCTCCAGCTCGACCTGAAGAGCGACGCGCTCGCGTACTACGACGAGATCGCGACGCGCCTGCAGCGCCTCGGCCGGGACCGCGACGCCATCGACGTCTTCAAGAAGATCGTCGGCATCGATCCGAGCAACCCGATCTCGCACATCCGCCTCGCCGACGCCTACGTGCGCGTGCGCGATCTCGACAGCGCGGTCGAGGCCTACGGAACCTCCAGCGAGATCCTGCTCCGCGTGCAGCGCATCGACGATGCGCTCCGGGTGCTCGAGCGCTTGCTGCAGCACCGCCAAGACGCCCGCTACGCGCGCACGGCGGCGACCGCTTACCTCGACCGCGGTCAAGCGAACGACGCGATGGCTGCGCTCACCAAGCTGCAGATCGCGTTCAAGGAGAACCCGAAGGATCTGCCGACGCTCGGCCTGCTCGCGCGCTCCTTCGACCAGCTCGGCCAACCCACCAAGGCCGTCGAGGTCCAGAAAGAGGCCGCGCGCATCGCGCGCGACGCCGGCGAAGGAGCCGCCTTCGAGAGCCTGCTCGCGGAGCTCAAGCGGCGCGCTCCAAACGACGAAGGGGTGCGTCAGCTCGAGGCGCTCGGTCGCGTCGCACCGTCGGTGCCCGCCCCGGCGATGAGCGAGCCGCCTCCTGCGGCCGAAGCGCCCCGCGGGCCCTTCGCTCCGGTGGGCGCGCCCGCCACGCAAGCTGCCGCCACCGCCGGTGGCGTCGGGCAGCACGCGATCGACGAGCTCGACGAGCTCGACGAGGTGGAGCTCGCGGACGACGAGCTCGACCTCGTCGAGGAAGACGAAGAGCCCGTGCCGCTGCGGGCGTCCTACCCCCCCGAGCAGGAATACGCGAGGCAAGCGCTCGGCCACGCAGAGGCCTATCGCGCCGCCGGCCGGTACGACGAAGCCATCGCGACGCTGCGCGACCTGGCCCAGCGCGAGCCTCAGCTGCACGAGCCGCGAGAGCGCCTCTGCGACGTGCTCATCGAGGCAGGTCGCCAGGACGAAGCCATCGCGGAGTTGCTCGCTTTTGCGCGGTCCATGGCCGACTTCGGCGACGCAGACGGCGCCGCGAGGTTGCTCGACGAGGTCCTCCTGCTGGAGCCGGGCTGCCCACCGGCGCTCTCGCTGCTGCAGGCGCTCGGCTACGCCGTGCCCGAGCTCGCGAGCGCGGGCTACGAGGTCGAAGCTCACGAAGCCGCTGGCGGCACGGAGCCCCCAGCCTTCGATCCGGCAGCGCAGTACCCGCAGCCGGGCTACGGCGAGCACGGCTACGCCGCGGATCCCTACGCGCAGCCCGGCTACGCCGCGGATCCCTATGCTCCGCAAGGACATGCGCAGCCTGGCTACGCGGCCGATCCCTATGCTCCGCAAGGACATGCGCAGCCTGGCTACGCAGCACCTCCGGGCTACGCAGCACCTCCTGGCTACGCCGCACCTCCTGGCTACGCCGCACCTCCTGGCTACGCCGCACCTCCGGGCTACGCAGCGCCTCCGGACTACGCAGCACCTCCGGGCTACGCGGCGCCTCCGGGCTACGCAGCACCTCCTGGCTACGCAGCACCTCCGGGTTACGCAGCGCAAACGGGCTACGACGCGTCTTCCGCCGAAGTGGCTCCTGCCGCGCAGCACGAGCCCTACCGTTACGATCCGCGCGCCCCGCTCCCGTCTTACGACCTCGAGGGACTCGGCGCCGACGACGTGATGTCGCAGCAGCGCCCCGAGCTGCTCGGCCACTTCGGAGCCTCGGGCACGCTGCCTCCCGCCGAGCTCGACGAGCCCTTCGCGCCGGACGCCATGGCGGCGAGCGGCGCACTGCCCGCCTATCCGATCGACGACGAGCCCTACGAGCCGAGCCGCGAAGCCGCCGAGCCGCTCGACGAGTCCGCCCTCGAGGAGGTGGAGTTCTTCATCGCGCAGGGCATGCTCGACGAGGCCGCCAACATGCTCGGCGAGCAGCTCGCGAAGCTGCCTCACCACCCGCTGCTGCTCGACAAGCAGCGCGAGATCGAGGCCGCGCGCGCGGAGTCACGAGAGGCCTCGCTCAGCTCGGAGACGGATCCCGGCTCCTCCTACGAGCCCGCGGATCGCAGCTTCGACATCGCGCACGCGCTCGATGCGCTCGACGATCTGAGCGGCGCGACGAGCACGACCGCCGCACCGGTGAGCTCGCCGCAGCAGGTCAGCGTCGAGGCGATCTTCGAGCAGTTCAAGGCAGGCATCGCTTCGCAGATCGCCGAGAGCGACGCGGCGACGCACTACGATCTCGGCATGGCCTACAAGGAGATGGGGCTCGTCGCCGACGCCATCACCGAGTTCGAGCTCGCCTCGCGCGACCCCTCACGCGAGTGCGTCTGCCAGTCGATGATCGGCATGATGCACATGGAGCGCGGCAACATCGAGCCGGGCATCGACGCGTTCCTGAAGGGCCTGCACGCCTCGCAGAAGACGCCCGAGCAAGAGCTCGCGCTGCTGTACGAGATCGGCAACGCCTACGACGCGCGCACCGACGCGGGACAGGCGATCTACTACTTCCAGCTCGCCGCCCGCATCGACCCCTCGTACCGCGACCCGCGTGGCTCGGTCGCGGAGCGCATCGCGGCACTCGAGCGCGCGAGCGACCACAAGCCGCCCACGGCCAGCCGCGCCGCAGCGGGCGGCGCGCCAGACGAGTTCGACGAGGCCTTCGACGACCTCTTCAACCCGAAGGACTGAGGGGCGCTCGTCGGCGCTGTCCGCGGTGCGCCCGCCTCGCGGCTCGGCGTCGGCGCCGTCTCCCGTACCCGGCCCCCCGGCTAGCCGAGCGGGTGCGGCTGATCTACCATCCGATTCATGGGCGAGAGCACGAGCAGCGAGCACACGGGCAAGAGCAGCAAGCTGCCAGGGCCCGACCCCGTCATCGGTGTGGGTCTGGTGATCTTGGGCGTGCTCGTCATGGGGATCGCGGGCGCGTCGACCGCGCATTACGCGTTCAACATCGGGACCGGCATCGCGATCCTCGGAGCCGTCACCTTCCTCGTCTCGGTGACGCTCTCCACGCTCCGACTCGGCCCGCCGCGTGGCGGGGATCCGAGCGCGCCTGGCGCCTGAGCCCCGCACGATGCCGCGCTCGCCGCGGGTGGAGTGTGCAGCGCACGCGCTCTACCCCGGACCGCTCCGAGCTCAGTCCGGCATCGGTCCCGTCTCCCACGGCACGTAGGAGTCGTCGCCCTTCGGCGCGCTGAGCAGCGAGCCGTCCTCTGCGTCGCGTCGCACGACGACCATGCGCCGGGTCGTGGAGTCCGGGCTCTGGCGGGCGACGACGTGGATGATGTTCACGCCCGGCTTCAGCGGCACCTCGACGTCGAGGTCCGCGACTCGAGGGTCCTTGGAGCCTCGGTTGGGCTGGTAGAAGAACTTGCGTGAGCCCACGAAGCCGTAGACGTCGAGCAGGCGATCGTTGCTCGAGGCTCGTCCCTTGAGCCTCACGCTCTTGGCCTTCGTGGCGAGCTCGGCGACCTGGATGTCGAGCTCCGGCGGGGTGTGCACGTAGAGCGCGTCGAAGCGCAGCGGGAGCTTGGGCTGACCGGAGCCGTCGACGAGCTCTCCGCTCGCGACCCAGGCGAAGCGGCTGCCCTCGATGCGCACCTTGTCGAAGCCTGCGGCCCGCGCGCTCACCGACACGGCCGTCCCGGCCGGCAGGCTGCCGAGCGCACGCGATTGGTCGCGCGGGGACTCTCGCAAGAGCGCGCCCCCGGGACCCGCCACGCGCACGAGCGCGAGCTCACTCAGCGTGAGCGGCGCCTCGATCGGGATCTTCACCTTCTCCGTCGCGAACTCGCGCAGCTCCCGATCTCCCACGCTCAGCGCGACGACCGCCTCGGGCTCGGCGAGCTCGGGGGACACGTCGAAGCTGAAGGTCACGCGTCGCTCGTCGCCGGGCTTCATGTTCGAGATGTCGAAGCGACCTTCGTGCAGGAGCAGCCCGTCGCCGGAGAGGTTCGAGATGTTCGCCTGCGACTCGTAGGAGGGCCCCGCGCCGACGTTCTTCACCTTCAGGTACATGCTGACCTTCTCGCCGCGCTGCACGCGCCCGTCGCCGTTGCCCGCGCGGTCGTCGACGATGTGGTAGCTGTACTTGAACAGGGGTCGAGGCAGCGCGCGCACCGTCGGTCGCACCTCGGCCGCGGTGGGGGCCTCGCCGCCCTCGGCCTCGAAGCGGATCGTGATCCCGTCGCTGCGCTCGACGGCGTCCATCGGGATCTTGCAGACGCGCTTGGCATCCTTCGGCGTGGGCGCGGTGGAGCCGACCTTGCGACCCTCGATGTCGCACCAACCGAGCGGCACCCGCGCGACCTTCTCTTCACCCGGGGCGATCCTTCCGAACACCAGCTCCTTCGACTGGAAGTAGCCGTTCGCGCTCTCGGTCTGCGCGCGGAGCCGGTACACGGGCGACTTCCCCAGGTTCTTGACCGTCACCTCGAGGTCCATCTGCTCGCCGGCCACCACCTCGTCGCGCGGGCGGCTCGTGCGCGCGCTCACCGAGAGCTCCTCCGCGCGCGCGGTCTTGGTGCCGCCTTCGGGCATCGCCCAGTCGACTCCGAGCCTCTCGAGCTCCGCAGAGACCTTGGTGAGCTCCTCGCGCTTCACGCGCTCGATGAGCTTGCGCGCCTGGGCGAGCTGCTCGAGGCTCGAGATCCCACTCGGGACGGCGAGCACCAGCTCCCGCGCGAAGCGGACCGGAAACTCGTTGCGGAACTCGTCTTCCGCGTCACCGCCGAGATCCCGCAGGCGCTCACGCTCTGCCGAGGTGAACTGGTAGCGCACCACCTCCTCGGGCCGCCCTGCCGGCGCAGCGCGCTCGTTGCCGAGCGACGCGAACAGCTCCTTCTCGCGGAGCCCGTCGCGCTGGACGGTGAGGTCCATCTCGAGCGGGTCGACCGTCATCGGATCGAGCTCGATGTCGGGGGTGATGCCCACGCCTTGGATGGAGACGTCGCCGGGCGTGAGGTACTGAGCGATCGTGAGCTTGAGCGCGGCCTTCTCCGGGGTGACGTCCGAGAAGACGAGCTGCACGCTCCCCTTGCCGAAGGTCTGCTCGCCGACGACGAGCGCGCGGCGGTGGTTCTTCAGCGCGCCGGCGAGGATCTCGCTGGCGCTCGCGCTCGAACCATCGACGAGCACGACGATCGGGTAGTCGGGCTCGGTGCCCTGTGGCCGCGCCTTGCGCTCGTCGCGCCCTTCGCTCGAGCCCTGCGTCGCGACGATCACACCCGAAGGCAGGAACTTGTCGGCCACCTTCACGGCCTGATCGAGCAGTCCGCCAGGGTTGCCGCGCAGATCGAGCACGAGCCCACGCATCGATCCCTTCGAGCGGAAGGCCTCGAGCGCTCCCTCGACCTCGTCCAGCGTCGTCGCCTGGAAGTTCTTCAGCCGCATGTAACCCACGCCGCCGTCGAGCATGCGTGAGTCGACCGATGCCACCTTGATGACCTCGCGCTTGAGCTGGATCGCCCGAGGCGTGGTGAAGCCGTCGTCGCCCTCGCGCAGGATCCACACCGTGACGCTGCTTCCCGGCTCGCCGCGCAGGCGCCTCACGGCATCGTCGAGCGGCATGTTGAGCGTCGACTCGTTCTCGATCTTCACGATGCGGTCCATGCGCCGCAGCCCCGCGCGCTGCGCGGGCGTGTCGGGCATCGGACGCATCACCGTGAGCATCTGGTCGCGCACCGAGATCACGATGCCCAGCCCGCCGAAGGCGCCCGAGGTCTGGACGTTCATCTCCTTGAACGCCTCGGGCGTGAGAAAGACGCTGTGCGGGTCGAGCGTGTGCAGCATGCCGTTGCAGGCCGCGTACTCGAGCGCGCGCAGGTCGACGTCTTCTCCTTGGAGGTTCTTCTGGAGGAAGCTGAAGACCTCCCTCAGCCTGGCGGCCACGTCCCAGGGGCCTTGGACGTTGTCGACGCGGAAGCTCCGCGACTCGGCCCCCACGCGCACGATGACCTCGTCGGCTCCCTCTTGGTGCACCAGCACCTGCGCCACGTCGCGCTGCACGTAGTTCAGCGCCGAGAGCAGCATCTGCTTCGGCTTCACGCGGTCCGGGTCCACGTACTTCTTCCGGACCATCTTGAGCGTCTCGTTGACGGCCTCGAGACGCGTGAGATCGTAGGGCGCACGCGTCGGCTGCCCGGTGGTGGCGAGCGCCGGGTCGAAGCCGCGCCACAGACCACCAGGGCCGAACTTCGCTGCGAAGAAGGAGGCGAGCGCGAGCGCGCCGAGGAAGAAGACGACTCGGGCGACCCGCGTGAGGAGACGCATCACCGAGCAGTATAGCGGAGGCGGGGCGCTCCGCTCGGTCGGTGAGCGTTCAGCTCTTCTCGCCGCCGTCGGCCTTGTCTTCGTGCTCGGGCAACTTCGCCGGCTCGTCCTCGTCCTTGAGGCCCTTCTTGAAGTTCTTGATCCCCTCGCCGAGGCCCTTGCCGATGCCAGCGATTCGCGAGCCTCCGAAGAAGAGGATCGCGAGGCCGAGGAGGATCAGGATCTCGGTGATTCCGAAGCGGCCCATGGTCGTTCTCGGTCAGGACCGCTGCGAAGCGCAGGAGCCCGCCGACCTCTGCGCGAAACCTACCACCCTTGCTCAGGCCTAGCAACGCGCTGACCGGTCGGGCGCCCCGCGCCGAGCGCGCCTTGCGGCTCCTCTTCTGGCGCGCGCGGCGCTCGTGCTAGCCTGCTGCTCGCGACTGGCGAGGGCCGCTCGGGGGAGGGAATCTTCGCCCCGGCGCGCACCGCGCCGAGGCTCCTCGCTTCGCAGCGAGGTTCCTCGACGAGGCCCGTACGCCATGACCTCACGCGATGGGATGAGCATGACCATGAGCAAGACGCCTCGAACTCCGCGAGTCCGCACGTCCACGCCCTCCGGCTCCGCGTCGGGGGCCGCCGGGGAGGTAGCGCTCGTCGGCGCCGCGCATCGCCCTGCCGCGCGAGCACGAGGCGGCCGCCTGTCGGCCTGGGTCGCGCTCGCCGCCGCGGCGACGAGCGTGCTCGGCGGCATGCCGGAGGCCCGCGCGGAAGGTCCCGTCGTCGGTGACGGCAAGGGCATCGTGGGTGGGGCGCTGCTCGGCGCCGAGGTCGTGACGATCCCCATGGGGCTCGCCGGCGTCGAGCCTTGGTGGCCCTACGTCGTCTTCGGTGGCGTGGGCGCGGTCGGTGGGGCGCTCGGCGGCTTCGCGGTCGAGCAGGCCGGGCCGCCGGCCGAAGCGCCGCTCTACATGCTCGCGGGTGGGCTCGCGCTCGTGATCCCGGCCTTGGTCGTGTCGCTCAACGCCACGACCTTCACCGACTACGAGGACGAGAGCGATCCCTCGGTCGAGCAGCCCTCGGGGCCGCCCCCCGTGGTCCCGCCGGCCGAAGGTGGGGCGAGCTTCCAGATCCAGAGCGACGCCTCGAAGTCGCCGAAGCGCGCCCCGCGCACCCCAGGCGTGCGCAGGGCCGCCACGCTCGTCGGCGTCGACGGTGGCTCGCTCTTCGTCGGTGTGCCCGGCGTCGAGGTCCGACCGCTCTACTCGGTGGAGGAGCAAGTGCGCTTCGGTGTGGCGCAGGCCACGGAGGTGCGCGTGCCCGTGTTCGCCGCGCACTTCTGAGCCGGTGCCGGAGCCCGGGAGCGAGCCCAGCCGAGCGCTCGGCCGCGTCGTCGATCCCGCCGAGCTCGACGCAGCGAGCGCGCGGCGCGCCTGCGCCTCGCTGAGCCTTCCGGAGGCTTGGCTGCGCGAGCCCTCACGCGTGCGCTTCCTCGTGCCGCGCCGGCTGAGCTGCGACGGATGCCAGGGCGGGGGATGTGGAGGCTGCGACAACCGCGGTGGTTTCGTCGTACCCGAGGAGCTCGACCGCACGGTGGACCTGTCGCTCGCAGGGGGCGTCGGCCCCGTGCGCGTCCGTGTCGTGCCGGCCTTCGCGGGCTCGGCCGGCTTCGACGTCTTGCTGGTTCGAGTCCGGAGCGGTGAGCCCTCGCTCGGCGCCCAGCGCCTCGACCTCGAGCGCTCAGGCTCGGCTGGAGCGCGCCCCTCGGTCGACCCTCGGCTCTACGGGCTCGCCTTGCTCGGGCTCGCCCTGCTCGCGGCCGTGGCCTTCGCCGCGATGCGCTGAGCGCCCGTCGCCGGGCCTCAGAAGCGCGCCAAGCCGTCGAAGGCGCGCAGCCGCACGGCGGCGAACGAGGTGATGGAGCGCTCGAAGCGCAGGCGCGCCTCGAGCATGCGTCTGCCCTCCAGCGGTGACAGGAAGGGGGCATCCACGAAGCTACGGGCCAGGCCTCCGGCGGCTTCGCGCACGGCGAGCGCGGTGTCGAGCGCGGGCAGCAGGTGCGCGCCGTCGCTCCAGGCCACGCAGCCGAGCGCGAAGGCGTGGCTGGCGCGCTGGTTCGAGACGACCACCCGCGCCGGGTGCGCGGCGCGCCAGCGCTCGAAGCTCTCGCTCGCGGCTTCCGGCTCGAGGGCGAAGGGCGCCACGTAGGCCGAGGCCGCGACGGGGGAGCTCGAGCCATCGGCGGCGCAGGCCCGCGCCGCATCGAAGAGCTCGGCGGTGTTCGAGGCGTCGAGCGCTCGCTCCGAGATCGCGTCCGCCGCCATGGCGTCTTCCGTCCGGTCGATCCAACGGAGCCGGCTCGCTCCGCCTTCGGTGACTTCGCGTGCGTCGCAGAGCCGCGCGAGGCGTGCCTCGACCTGCTCTCGAAGCACGGCGCGCTGCAGCCAGGTCCTGGCGACGAGCAGACGCAGCCCCGAGACACCCGGCGCGGGCGCGGCGAGCTCGCTCACGAGGTGGTCGGCCAAACGCCCGAGATCCCGCCGATCGTGCAGGTACGGGGCGATCACGACGTCGATCGCATGGCTCGCGAAGGCCTCGCAGCCCGGCGCCGAGCTGCCTGGGATCGCGTCGAGCGACACGGCGGCGCCCGAGGAGCGCCCCGAGGCGAGGTCCAGCTCGTCGTCGGTGACTCGCAGCGAGACGCCCCGCGCCTCGAGCCGCGGGCCGAGCGAGGGCTCGAAGTGTCGCCACATCCGGGCGGCGCTGGGCGCGATGGCGAGCTCGCTGCCGCCGTGTGCGAGCAGCGTCGCGAAGGCGCGCAGCAGCGTCGCGGGCTCGGGCCTCGAGAGCGAGATGCGCCTCGGAACCGCCGGCGGCTCGCTCGAGGGCTCGCCGGCGCCTCGCGCGGCGCGCACCCGCGAGGGCAGCGCGTCGACGAGCGTGGAGTTGTGGCGAGCGCAGGCGAGGCGCGCGAAGCGCGTCGCGGCCCAGGCCGAGCCCCACCGGAGCGAGCTCGCGAAGTCATCACGCTCCGGCTTGCCCCAGCGGTCGTCTTCGGCCTGGGCCCAGCGCTCCGCACGAGCGGCGAGCCGTGCGAGCCACTGGGCGTCCAAGGGGAGGGCTTCGGACATGCGCCGCGAAGCTCGCACGGCGAGCATCGGCGGACAAATCCCCCTCCGCCGCCCGGCGCACGCAACCCGCGCCACCGCTCGTGCTCCATCGGAAGCTCGTGGCGTGTAGGCTCCCGCCCGATGTCAGCGCTACGCGAAGTCTACGTCCTCGACGCCGTCCGCTCGCCCATCGGCCGCTACGGTGGCGCGCTCGCCGCCGTGCGGCCCGACGATCTCGCCGCCCACGTGATCGGCGCGCTCGCGCGCCGGCAGACTCGCGCCGTCGAGCGCCTCGACCAGGTCGTGTTCGGCGCGACGAACCAGGCCGGTGAAGACAACCGCAACGTGGCGCGCATGGCGCTGCTGCTCGCCGGGCTGCCCTTCGAGGTCCCTGCGGTCACCGTCAACCGGCTCTGCGGCTCGGGTCTCGAGGCGCTGGCCGACGCCGCGCGCATGATCGCCGTCGGCGAGGCCGACTGCGTGATCGCCGGCGGCGTCGAGAGCATGACGCGCGCGCCCTTCAGCATGCCGAAGGCCGAGCGTGGCTTCGATCGCAGCCCGCCGCCCGTCTACGACACCACCCTCGGTTGGCGTTACCCCAACCCCCGCATGAGCGAGCGCTTCCCGCTGTCGTCGATGGGCGATACGGCCGAGAACGTCGCCGAGAAGCACGCCATCTCGCGTGACGATCAGGACGCCTTCGCGCTCGAGTCACAGCGCCGCGCAGCGAGCGCCTGGGACGCGGGGCTCTTCGACGGCGAGATCGAGCCCGTGCGCGTGCCTCAGGCCAAGGGTGCGGAGCTCAGCGTCGATCGCGACGAGAGCGTGCGCAAGGAGACGACGCTCGAGGGGCTCGCGAAGCTCAAGCCCGCCTTCAGGAAGGGTGGCAGCGTCACCGCGGGCAACTCGTCGCCGCTCAACGACGGCGCCGCGGCGCTCCTCTTGTGCAGCGAGGAGGTCGCCGCCCAGAGCGGCGCCGAGCCGCTCGCCCGCTACCTGGGCGCCCAGACCGCGGCGGTACACCCAGACTTCATGGGAGAAGGGCCGATCCCGGCCACGCGGAAGCTGCTCGCGCGTCTCGGGCTCAGCGCCGACGCGCTCGACCGCGTCGAGCTCAACGAAGCCTTCGCGGCGCAGGCGCTCGCCTGCATCCGTGCGCTCGGGCTCGATCCGTCGAGGGTGAACCCGACGGGCGGTGCGATCGCGCTCGGGCACCCGATCGGCTGCTCGGGGGCGCGCATCGCGGTCACGCTGCTGCACGGGATGCGCCGCGACGGTGCGCGGCGGGGCCTCGCGTCGCTGTGCATCGGCGTCGGGCAGGGAATCTCGGCCTGCTTCGAGCGCTGAGGCCCCTCGCGCAGCCGGGCGACTGCAGCCTGGGCTCGGGTCTCAGAGCAAGGGCTGCATCGCCGCGTGGATGCCCGCGAGCTCGCGTGGCACGTCGCGCGCACAGCGCTGGAGCGTCGCGGTGAGCGCGCCGGAGAGCGAAGCCAGCACCGCGGCGCGCGCGGGCGCCTCGAGCCCCCAAGCGCGACCCATGCGCCGCTCGGCCTCCTCGAGATCGTGCACGTGGCCGAGCAGCTTCTGGAGCTTCGCGGCGCGCTTCTCGACGCTGCGTGCATCGATCGAGCAGCGGTCCCCGAAGAGCTCGGCCGAGTAGCGCAGGCGCTTCAAGGCGATGCGGAGCTGGTGCAGCGCGTCGCTCCCCGCCGCGTGGGCGCCGGCCGCGCGCTCGAGCACCGTGGCGTAGGCCTCCACGAGGGCGCGTCGTGCGAAGGCGCCGTCGCCGACGAGGCGCTTGGGAGGCGCGTCGAGCTTCGTCGAGAGCAGCGTGAGCGTCGCCTCGAGGCCGTCACTCGCGCCCACGACGTGCTCGGAGCGCAGCGAGCGCAGCACCCTCGCGCGCAGGCCCGACTCGCGACGGCGGCGCCCGCGCATCCATCGGTCGAGCGAGCTCTGCACCTGCTCGTCGAGCTCGAGCTCTCCGAGCGTCTCGCGCAGGACCTCCTCGTCACGCAGCTCCCCGGTGCTCGCGGCGACGGCGCGCAGTCGATCGGCGAGCGCACGCATCGCCTTGCGGCCCGAGGTGAAGCGTAGCGGCTTGAGCACGCTGCGCAGCCTGCGGAGCGCCACGCGGAAGTCGTGGACGGCCTCGGCTTCGCTCGTGGGTCCGCCGGCCGGGCGCTCGGCGGGCAGCGTCCCGGGCTCCGCGAGCAGCTGCTCCAGGGCGGCGCGTACGTCTGCGACCAGGGCGAGCACGCGGCGAGGCACCTCGAGCCAGGGGTCGACGGGCACCACGAGCGGTCCCTCCGGGCCTCCGAGCTCCGGCAGCGAGCGAGCCTCGACCTCTCGGGCCTTCGCGCTGGCCGCGGACCGCTCCGTCGGGTCGGGCGCGCTCACCGGGGCCTCAGGATCGAGACGCTGACGATCGCCCGCCGTCCCGTATCGGCCTCGATGCTCCGGCGCGCCGTCAGCCGGATGCTCTCGGCGAGCCCCCCGCGATCCCGATCGTCGTCGCCGCGCTCGAGGCGCGCCGCGACCGCCCGCGACGCACGCTCGAGCACGTCGGCCTCGAGCTTGCCGAGCACGCCCAGCGAGCGCAGCTCCGGTCCCGCGACGAGGCGCCCCGCGCCGTCGAGCGCGACCGCCACCGTCACCACGCCCGCGCGCCCGAGCTGCGTGCGCTCCCGGAGGATCTCGTCGGCGAGCGGCGTGCGATCGAAGATCGCCACGCGCCCGATGGGCGTGTGCGCCACGCGCTCGAGCGGGCGTTCTCGGCCGAGCTGCACGACGTCGCCGTTCTCGGCGACGAGCACGTCGTCGATGCCGAGCGCGCGCGCGAGCTTCGCGTGGCGCTCGAGGTGGTGCCGGGTGCCGTGCACCGGGAGGAAGGACCGCGGGCGCACGAGCTCGATCATGCGCCAGAGCTCCTCTCGATGGGCGTGGCCGCTGGCGTGTAGGCCCGGGTCGTCGACCCTGCTGCGGACCTCGATGCCGCGTCGCGCGAAGGCCGCGTAGAGCTCGTACACCGCGCGGTCGTTGCCCGGGATGATGCGGCTCGAGAAGACGACGCGGTCACCGGGCTCGAGCGTCAGCTTGGGGTGGGCGCCCTGCGCGAGTCGAGCGAGCGCCGCCAAGGGCTCGGCCTGGGTGCCGCTCGCGATCAGCAGCACCTGCGCTCGCGGCAGCTGGGCCGCCTGTTCGGGAGCGACGACGAGATCGCTCGGCCAGTCGAGGTGGCCCGTCTCGGTGGCGACGCGCACGTGCGTGAGCACGCTCCGGCCCAGCAGGCAGAGCTTGCGCCCCGTCTTCCGGGCGATCGCGCCGATCAGCGCGAGCCGCTGCACGTTGCTCGCGAAGATGCCCACGACCACTCGGCCGCTCGCCTCGGCGACCGTGCGCTCGAGCGCTTCGCCCACGACCTGCTCGCTCGTGCTCGTGCCGGGGCTGTCGACGTTCGTGCTGTCGGAGAGCAAGAGGCGCACGCCCGCGTCGCCGAGCTCGCCGAGCCGCTCGAGATCCGTCGTCTCGCCGTCGGTCGGACGCTCGTCCAGCTTGAAGTCACCCGTGTGCACCACGAGACCGGCCTGCGTGTCGATGGCGAGCGCCGTCGCCTCGGTGATCGAGTGCGTCACCCGCAGAGGCTCGAGCGAGAAGCTCCCGACGTGGAAGCGCTCGCGTGGGCGCGTCTCGAAGAAGTCGCAGTCGTCGGCGAGGCCGTCGTGCTCCTCGAGCCGGTGGCGCACCAGCGAGAGCGCGTGGCGAGGTCCCCAGACCGGGACCCTCAGAGCGTCGAGCAAGTAGGGCACGGCCCCGATGTGGTCCTCGTGCCCATGGGTCAGCACGAGCCCGCGCACACGAGCTCGGCGCTCGAGCAGCCAGTCGAAGCGAGGGTGGAACAGATCCACGCCCGAGTCGGTGCTCGGAAACGTGACCCCACAGTCGACGATCAGGATGTCCTCTCCTTGCTCGAGCGCGAGGCAGTTCATCCCGATCTCGCCCAGTCCGCCGAGCGGAACCAGGCGGAGCTCGTCCGAGTGCACGAGGGACATCGTCCGCGCGAGCATACGGCGCATGGCGTGCTCGAGGCGCCCGAAACCCCCGTCGCCGTGCTCGCGGGTGCGCTGGCGCGGCATCCGGAGGCGCGCCCGGGCCGGCTCGGCGAGGCGGCCTGGGGGAGGCTTCCGGAGAGCCTGTGGACAGGGTCCGGAGAGCCTGTGCACACGGGCCCGGTGTTCAGGAGAGATCCGAGTGATCTTGGAGACTTCTCTACATGTAGTGTTTTTCCTTTGCCCCACCACTAGATGTTGGGGTACACCCATCTCCCGCTGAACGGTCGGGCCACCTGAACGGCCCGCGAGGTGGACATCGGTCCTGAGCCGAAGCGCTCAGACCGAGCGGGAGCGCCGAGGCTGAGCCGAAGCGCCTTGGGTTGGGCCGACCGAGCATGTGAAGGGGGCGGGGCCTTCCGGAGAGGCACGCGTGGTGAGGCGGTTCAGTCGGCCGAGGGGTCGCTTTCTGGATCGCTCGGTTGAACGGATGTACAGTGGTCTGAGCGCCATCGAAGCGAAGCCTCCGTGCGGCTGGGCGAGTCGGCGGGCCGGATGCCGCCCTCGTGACTCGGCCCGAGGCTCGCTCTCGACGCACCGCGGAGAGAGGCAGCTCGACCCATGAAGAACCAAGCAGAGCAGGGACGACGAAAGGCGAGGACGGAGGAGCGAATGGCGCAGTCGACGGTGGTGGGTGGAGCGAAGCAGGGGCGCAGCGCGGTGCGAGGCGAGGACAAGCGAGGCGAGGGGGCGAGCGCGAGCCACGCGAAGGGCGCGAAGAGCTCGGCGGCGCGCGCCGAGGTGAAGGCGGCCTCGGTGCGGTCGGCCTCGGTGCGCTCGGCCTCGGTGCGGTCGGCTGCCAAGCCGGCGCGGAGCGCCGGGCGCGCGAGGCTCAAGGGCCTCGAGATCGAGCGCCACTACACGACCAAGGGCGTCGATCCGCTCGACGAGGTCGTGTGGGAGCGCCGCTCGAGCGTCATCACCAACACCGACGGCTCGGTCGTCTTCAAGATGGAAGGCGCCGAGATCCCGGCCGAGTGGTCCCAGCTCGCGACCGACATCGTCGTCTCCAAGTACTTCCGCAAGGCGGGCATCCACGGTGACAAGGCGAAGGGCGAGACGAGCGTGCGCGACGTCGTCACGCGCCTCGCGCGCACGATCCGTGAGGTCGGCGAGGAGCTCGGCGGCTACTTCGCCACCACCAAGGACGCAGACGCCTTCGAGGCCGAGCTGTCCCACATGCTCGTGAGCCAGAAGGGCGCCTTCAACAGCCCGGTGTGGTTCAACTGCGGTCTCTTCCATCGCTACGGCATCACCGGGAGCGGCGGCAACTACGCCGTCGCGTGGGACGTCGTCAGCGGGCACAAGGGCGCGACCATGCCCGGCGTCGTCCCGCTCGAGGAGACGGCGAACGCCTACGAGCGCCCGCAGTGCTCGGCGTGCTTCATCCAGGCCGTCGGCGACGATCTGATGAGCATCTACGACCTGGTGAAGTTCGAGGCGCGCCTCTTCAAGTACGGCTCTGGCACCGGCACCAACTTCAGCAGCATCCGAGGGAAGCAAGAGAAGCTGTCCGGTGGTGGGACGAGCTCGGGCCTCATGAGCTTCCTCGAGGTGCTCGATCGCGCCGCCGGCGCGACGAAGAGCGGCGGCACCACGCGCCGCGCCGCGAAGATGGTCTGCCTCGACATGGATCACCCCGAGATCGTCGACTTCATCCAGTGGAAGGTCCGCGAGGAGAAGAAGGCGCAAGCGCTCATCGCGGCCGGCTACGCGAGCGACTTCAACGGCGAGGCCTACCACACGGTCAGCGGGCAGAACTCCAACAACTCCATCCGTGTGAGCGACGGCTTCATGCAGGCCGTGGCGTCCGGTGGCACGTGGCAGACGCGCGCGCGCACGAGCGGCGAGGTGGTCGACACCTACTCCGCGAAGGACGTGTGGCGCATGGTCGCCGACGCCGCGTGGGGCTGCGCCGACCCCGGCGTGCAGTACGACACCACCATCAACAAGTGGCACACCTGCCCGAACAGCGGCCGCATCAACGCGTCCAACCCCTGCTCCGAGTACATGTTCCTCGACGACTCGGCGTGCAACCTGGCGAGCCTCAACCTCACCAAGTTCCTCGACCAGAACGGCCGCTTCGACGTGGAGGCCTACCGCCACGCGGTGCGCATCTTCTTCATCGCGCAGGAGATCCTCGTCGACTTCTCCTCGTACCCCACGCAGTCGATCGCGCAGAACTCGCACGACTACCGCCCGCTCGGGCTCGGCTACGCGAACCTCGGCACGCTCCTCATGCTGCTCGGCTTGCCCTACGACAGCGACGAGGGGCGCGCGCTCGCGGGCTCGCTCACCGCGATCATGTGTGGCAAGGCCTACGCGGTGAGCGCGGAGATGGCCGCGACGCGCGGCGCTTTCCCCGGCTTCGCGAAGAACCGCGATCCGATGCTGCGCGTCATGAGCATGCACCGCGACGCGGCCTACCTCATCGACCGTGACAAGTGCCCCGAGGAGCTGTGGCGCGCGGCCTGCGAGGACTGGGACGAGGCGGTCCGCCTCGGCCAGCAGCACGGCTACCGCAATGCGCAGGCGACGGTGCTCGCGCCCACGGGCACGATCGGTCTGTTGATGGACTGCGACACCACCGGCGTGGAGCCCGACTTCTCGCTCGTGAAGTTCAAGAAGCTCGCCGGTGGCGGCTACTTCAAGATCGTGAACCAGTCGGTGCCCGAGGCGCTCCGTCGCCTCGGCTACGGCGAGCTCGAGACGCAGGAGATCGTCGCCTACGTCTCCGGCACGAACACCCTGCTCGCCGCGCCGCACGTCAACCGCGCGACGCTCAAGCAGCGAGGTCTCGCCGACGACGATCTCGCGAAGGTCGAGCGGGCGCTGCCCGGGGTCTTCGATCTGTCGCTCGCGTTCGGCTCGTGGATCCTCGGCGAGGAGACCTACGAGCGCCTCGGCGTCACGCCGGAGATGCGCAGCCGCCCCGGCTTCTCGCTCCTGCGCTTCCTCGGCTTCACGCGCGAGCAGATCGACGAGGCGAACGACGTCATCGTCGGCCGCATGACGATCGAAGGCGCGCCCCACCTGCGCATCGAGCACTACCCGGTGTTCGACTGCGCGAACCGCTGCGGCAAGATCGGTGAGCGCTACCTCGCGCCGATGGCGCACGTGAAGATGATGGCCGCGGTGCAGCCCTTCCTCTCGGGGGCCATCAGCAAGACGGTCAACCTGCCGAACGACGCGACCGTGGAAGAGGTGCAGCGCATCTACGAGGAGGGCTGGCGCCTCGGGCTCAAGGCGGTCGCGCTCTACCGCGACGGATGCAAGGCCTCACAGCCGCTCTCGGGAAGCTCCACCGAGAAGGACGCCGACGACGCCGGGGTCGCGCACACGAGCCCCACGCAGCTCACGACGCTCGTGCGTCCGACGGGCACGCGCGTTCGCCTGCCGAAGAAGCGCCAGGGCTTCACGCAGGAGGCGAAGGTCGGAGGTCACAAGATCTTCCTCCGAACGGGTGAGTACCTCGATGGCTCTCTCGGCGAGATCTTCGTCGACATGCACAAGGAGGGCGCCGCATTCCGCTCGCTGATGAACTGCTTCTCGATGGCGGTGTCGGTCGGCCTCCAGTACGGCGTGCCGCTGTCGACCTTCGTGGAGCAGTTCACGTTCACGCGCTTCGAGCCGCAGGGCGTCGTCGAGGGGCACGACAACATCAAGGTCGCGACCTCGATCGTCGACTACATGTTCCGCGTGCTCGGCGTCGAGTACCTCGGCCGCTACGACCTCGCGCACGTCGTGCCCGAGAGCAAGATCGAAGACCCTGCCGAGACCAGCGGCCAGGATCTCGAGGGGCCGGAGTCCATCCGCCCTGCGGCGATGCTCTCGAGCGCGCGTTCGCACGGAGCGACGCACGCGGAGTCCGCGGCGAGCGCGCTCGACGCGCAGCTCGACGAGATGATGGGTGACGCCCCGGTCTGCGATGGCTGCGGTCACATCACGGTGCGCAACGGCGCTTGCTACAAGTGCCTGAACTGCGGCAACTCGATGGGCTGCTCCTAGTTGGTGTGGGGGG
>CALKVW010000193.1 GCA_938004785.1 uncultured Polyangiaceae bacterium | reverse complement strand
GCGCGTGATCGTGAGCGTGCGGATGCGCGTGATCGTGAGCGTGCGGATGCGCGTGATCGTGAGCGTGCGGATGCGCGTGCGGCTCCGTGCCCACGAGGCGGGCCTTCTTCTTGGGCTTGTCGCCCTTCTTCTTGCTCAAGGCTGGCTCCCGCCGGACGGGTCGGTGGCGCCGGGGTCGGCGTGGCGCTCGTAGCTCGCGAGGATGCGGTGCGCGGCCATCGCGGCCCCGAAGCCGTTGTCGATGTTCACCACGCTGAGACCGCTCGCGCAGCTCGTGAGCATGGCGAAGAGCGCGGTGAAGCCCGAGAGCGCCGTGCCGTAGCCCACGTCGGTCGGCACGGCGATGACGGGGCAAGACACGAGGCCGCCGATCACGCTGGGGAGCGCGCCTTCCATGCCCGCGACGACGATGGCCAGCGGCGCGCGGCGCAGCTCGTCGACGTGGTGGAAGAGCCGATGGATGCCCGCGACACCGACGTCGTAGATGCGGTTCGTCGCGTAGCCCATGGCGGCGAGCATCTCGGCGGCCTCCTCGGCAGCGCCGAGATCGCTCGTGCCGGCCGACACGATCACCACGGGTGGAGCCTTGCGCTTCGGCACCGGGGAGAGCACGAGCTTCGCCATGCGCGCGCGCTCGAAGTACTCGAGCTTCGGCTGCTCGGCGCGCAGACGCTCGGCGCGCTCGCGGTCGAGGCGCGTCACCACCATGGTCTGGCCCCGCTCGACGAAGGCGCGCGCGATGGTCGAGAGCTCCTCGCTCGTCTTGCCGACCCCGAAGACGACCTCGGGCACGCCTTGGCGCAGCTCCCGGTGGTGGTCGATCTTCGCCACACCCATGTCGCGGTAGGGCAGGTCACGCAGCCGCTCGAGCGCGGTCTCCGGTGCGACCGCGCCGCGCGCGACGTCGGCCAGCAAGGCCGCGATCGCCTCGTCGCCCGAGGGCGCCGTTCCTGCGCCGCCGTCTCGGTGCTTCACCAGGGCAGCTCCTCGCCGTTCGCGTGCAGGAAGCGGCCGGTTCGCTCCACGGCGAGCTCGTCGATGCGCTCGACGAGCTTCGCCGCCGCCATCGCGGGGTCGACGTCGCCGTGGTGGCCCGTCATGCGGGTGCGCACGAAGCCCGGGTGCAGCAAGACCACGGCGATGCCCCGCGGCGCGAGATCGATCGCGAGGCTCTTGCCAGCTGCGTTGAGCGCGGCCTTGCTCATGCGGTAGCCGTAGTAGCCGCCCGAGGTGTTGTCCGCGATCGAGCCCATGCGGCTCGTGATGAGGGCGATCTTCGCGCCCGTCGCGAGGCCCTCGGCGAGCGCGGCGACGACCCTGAGCGGCCCGAGCGCGTTCACCTCGAGCTGTCGCTCGATCGCGTCGAGGCCGAGGTCCATCGAGCCCTGCGCCTCGAGGATGCCCGCGTTGAGCACCAGCGTGTCGAAGACCTCGTCGCTGAGCGCGCGCCGGAGCGCCGGGATCACCTCGTCGTCGGAGACGTCGATGCCCTCGACGATGCGCAGCCCGTTCTCGCCGTGGTGCGCGTCGGCGAGCGCGCCGAGCTCGGGTGAGCTCTTGCGGACGCACGCGACGACGCGGTCGCCGCGCTCGAGGAGGATGCGTACGATCTCGAGGCCGATGCCTCGGTTCGCGCCCGTGACGAGGGTTCGAGCCATGGTGGGGCGGAGCATATAGCAGAGGCGCGCGGGCGAGGCCGCGCCGCGCTGGCGCCGGCCTCCGTCGAGCGCGACGAGCGCCCACGAGGGCCTTCCCCTCGGCGCCCGGCGGCACCACAATCCGGGCCGTGTCGCCCGTCGAGAGCCGCTTCCGTACCTGGGCGCTGAGCTCGCTCGGCTTCACGCTCCTGGTCATCCTCTGGGGCGCGCTCGTGCGCGCGACCGGCTCGGGCGCGGGCTGCGGCAGCCACTGGCCCACGTGCAACGGAGAGGTCTTGCCGAAGGCGCCGGCGACCGCGACGCTCATCGAGTTCACGCACCGGATCACGAGCGGGCTCGCGCTCGTGCTCGTCGTCTTCGTCGCGGTCCTCGCCTTCCGGACCTACGCACGCGGGCACTACGCGCGCGTGGCGGCGGGCTGGTCGGTCTTCTTCATGTTCACCGAGGCGCTCGTCGGCGCGGGCCTCGTGCTCTTCGAGAAGGTCGCGGGCGACACGTCGATCGCGCGCGGCTACTGGATGGCGGCGCACCTCATCAACACCTTCCTCCTGGTCGCGGCGATGACGCTCACCGTGTGGGCCGCAGACCGCGACGACCGACCGAGCCGCGCCGCCGACCGCCGCACGATCTTCCTCGTGCTCTCCGCCTTGCTCGCGATGATCGTCATGGGTGTCACCGGCGCGATCGCGGCGCTCGGCGATACGCTCTTCCCCGCCGCGACGCTGCGCGAAGGGATCGCACAAGACCTCGCGCACGACGCGCACCCCTTCGTGCAGCTGCGTATCTTGCACCCCTTCGTCGCCGTCGCCGGCGCGCTGCACCTGCTCGTGCTCGCGAGCACCTTCCTGCGCGCGGGCGACGCGCGGGTGAAGAAGCCCGCGCAAGCGCTCGCCGGCTTCGTCGTGATGCAGGTGTTGGTCGGGGTCGTGAACCTGCTGCTGGCGGCGCCCACGGGGTTGCAGCTGTTGCACCTCTTGATCGCCGATCTCACGTGGATCGCGCTCGTCTTGCTGGCGGCCTCGGCGACGGCCAGGCCGAGCAAGCTCGGCGAGCCCAGCGCGAGCGCGGCGCCTCCGCGCACGGCCGCGGCGACGGGCGGCTGAGAGCCCGCCATCGCTGCGGGCGAGCTTGCCGGCCGCGCTGCGCGTCCCTAGGTCCGAGAGCCTGGCCATGCCGAGACGGCGCGCACTCTCCCTCCTCTCGCTCGCGTCTCTCTCGATCGCGGCCCTCACCGCGTCGCGCACCGCCGAGGCCTGCGGCGCCGCCTACCCCGGCGGCCCCGTCGTGTGCATCTTCCCCGACAAGAGGCCCGCCGAGGCGCCGCTCGAGCTGCGCCTCTCGGCGAGCTACGCCTTCACCGACACGACGCTGCTCTTCGGCGACGATCGCCGCGCCGAGCTCAGGCGCCACGCGGTCTTCGGCGGCGTCCAGCTCCCGATCTCGGAGTCGCTCACCGCGCAGTTCGGCGCGGGAGGCATCGCGGCCGGCGAGCTCGTGCACGGTGCGGCAACCGATACGATCGGCCCAGGCTTCGCCAGCTACGGCGGCCTCGCGTGGCGGGTCTACGAAGGCACCGACGTATTGCCCTTCATCCAGCTCACCACGACGCTCTCCGTGACGCACATGCTCACGCGCACCGACGATCGCGGCACACGCACCGACGGCTCGACCTCGCCCGACGCCCGGGCCGAGACGCCCCGCTTCAATGCCTTCGACGTGCGCCTCGGCGGCATCGTCGGCAAGACCTTCGCCGACACCTTCACGCCCTACGTCACGGCGCGCGTCTTCGGCGGCCCCATCTTCTGGCAGTTCGACGGCGAGGACGTCGTCGGCACCGACCAGTGCAAGGTGCAGCTCGGCGGCGGCCTCTCGCTCACGCTCTTCGATGGCGGCCTCGACCTCTTCGCCGAGGGCATCCCGCTCGGCGAGCAAGGCGTCGCCGCGGGCGTGGGAACGACGTTCTTCTGAGCGACGTCGGGGTGCAGGCCATGCGTGAGCTGGAGCGCGGTCTCGAGCGCGCGAGCATACCCGTCACGACGGCCAGTCTCCTCGCGACGCAGAGACGGATTCACTCCGCCGGCTTCGCTCTGGCCGGGGCTCAATACACCCAGGTCCGCAGCACGTCGTTGGCGGACGCGTCCGCGAAGCACTCTCGCCACGCCGCCTCGAGATCCGAGCTCGGCAGCAGCGTCCCCTCCCCGGCTCGTCGTGCAGTGCGCAGCTCTTCCGCCGCCGCAACGGCTCCTACCTTTCGCAGCGTGAGTGACGCCGTTCCTCGCGCCACCCGCTCGCAGATGAGAAGCATCTCCCGAGCTTCATCGACACGCCCGGCCTCACGGAGGGTCGACACCAGCGATCGACGCCCGCCGAGGGCCGGATACGACTCCTCGTCCACATTCGCCTCGACGACCCGCGAGAGGTCGGCCACGGCCTCGTCGAGTCGCCCGAGTGCCTCGAGAGCGCGTCCTCGTTCGAGACGGGCGTACGCGACGCTCGTGCGTGCGCTGTCCGAGCCGTCCGCGTGCTCGCCTGCGAGCGAGAGCGCGTCGTCGGCGAACCCAAGCGCGTCCTCCGCGCGCCCAGCCATGCGAAGACAGCAGGAGACATAACAGGCCGATCGAGCAGCCTCTCCCGGTGCATGATCCTCGTGGTGCTCGAGCCCGAGCCGGAGATGGCGCTCCGCCTCCGCCCATCGCCCCGCCGCCATGTACGCCCGTCCGAGCGTGCCGTGCGCGCGGCCAAGCAGGCCCACCTTGTGGTCCGCGTAGGTCAGCGCTTGGGCCTCCGCCAGCCCACGCTGGGCATGGGCGATCGCTTCCTTCGGAGCGCCATCGATGCTGCAAGAACCGAGGAACACGTACTTGCGAGCCAAGATCGAGGGGTTGCAGTCGGCGTCGGAGATCTCGCGAAGCCGGCGGACGGCCGTCTCGTTCTCGCCTGCGTGGGACGCGAGCAGTGCAGCGAGGACGCGCGCCTCACTCACCCTCGAGTCGTTGAGACTGGCCAGGCGTCGGCCGATCTCCCAGGCCTCGGTGGCGAGGCTGAACCAACGCGAGCTCGATTGATGTCGCTCTTCCTCCTGCTCGATCTGCCCGAGACGGGCCTTGAGCTCACCCGCTGTTGGCCGGGGAAGCTTGTGGACCTCCACACCGAAGTGAGGAAGCGCGTCGCGCAGCGATTTCGCGCGCACGATTGTCAGCCCGTCGAGGTCTGGCACCGGCCCCTGCTCGGTCGCAACCACAACCCTCGTGACCTGCGGCCACTGCTCGCGGAGCGCCCAGCACTTCGCATTGAGTTGATGGACTGGCTTCAGGGTGCCGTCGGCGTCGACAGCCGCCGTGGCCGCCACGTGCGAGTCAGCGCTGACGCCCGCCGCTGCTGCACACACACCAACGCAGACGGCGAGCCCGAGCGAAGCACCGTCCAGCTGGACGTCGGGGTCTCCCGGCACATCGAGCCCCGCGCCGATCCACTCGGCGGGCAGTGTCCTCTGCTCGACCGTCAGGCTGGCTGCCAGTCCGGCGATGGACTGCTCCACCCACTTCTGCGCGAGGCGCCGGCGCGCACTCCCGAGTGGCTGAACCACGCCGCGCGCGACGTCGCCCTTGCCGGCGCCGTCGACGAGCAGCAACCACACTTCGCCCGGTGCGAGCGGCGCGAAGGGAGCGAAGTCCACGGACTCGCGCGCCATGCCCGCGAGTTCTTCGAGGCGTGCGCGCGTGGCGTAGTCGAGCCAGGGCTCGTCGAAGCTGGTGCGGGCCTTGTCGAGCAAGCGGCGCGCTCGCGCAAGGTCGTTGCGCGCTACGCGACCCAGCTCGGTGCGGAGGACTCTGCGGTTCACGCCGGGTCCGGACCGAGTGCGATCTGCGCGTCGAAGTCCCGCCCTGCTGCGTCGCGCACTCGGACCCGCAGGGCGCCATCTCCCGTCGCCGCGTCCCATGGAAGCCGCACCGACCACACGCCGCCCCGCACGGGCGGCTCGGCATGGGCGCTGCCCAGGGTGACTTCACGGAGCGCCGTGGCCCCCGCATAGACCGTGAGCACGAGCTCCCGATCGCTCGCGGTCAGTGAAGCCTGGGCATCCAGCGGATCGAGGATGCCGAGCTCGTGCTCGATGGAGGGCGCCTCTGGCGCGCTATCCCCGTCCGATGCAGCGAGCTTCTTCGCCGGCCCGGGACGCTCGAACGAGACGACGACGCCGCCACTCTCGCTCGTCTGCGGCCGTCGGCGCGCGTCCCACAGTCGAGCGATGAACCCGACCCGCCCAGCATGCTCGCGGTACGTCGCGATCATGTCCGCGAGCTCATCCGCCACCTCGGGCCACCGCGCCGCGGCGCTCTCGATGAACTTTCGGAGGCGCCCGAAGACGACGTAACCCTCGAGCAGCTCCAGACTGGGCGGCGTATCCCCAGCTGCTGCGTCGAGCCAGGCTCGGTCTGGGCCCTCCTCCGCTTCCTCCGGGGCCCACGCCACGTACTCGAGCCACGACCCGCCGATGGCCAGCTCGCCCCGCTCCCCAAGCAAACGCTCTGCCTCAGCTCGGGTGAGCGTGCCACCGCAGCTCAGGTCATGCGCGGCGACGGCCCGTGCGAGGCGTTCCGCGTTCGCCGAACCATCCACCAGGATGCCCCGCGGAAGGAGCACCCGCCGCGCGGCGGTCAGAACGCTCACCACCTCGTCGCGCCGGCGTAGCGCCCACTCCAAGCCGGAATCCGACGCCTCCGGGCTGAACGCTTCCGGAAGCGACCAACGGTCGACCGATTCGGCAAGGGCATCGACGGCCCGCAGGATCTGCGCCTCGCTCAGGCGCCGCTGGAGCTCCCCGGGAAGCGCCGGCCCGAGCGGCATGTCTAGCCGCAGCGCGTCCCCGACCGCCGAGAGCACGACCACCACCGCACCGGGCTCGAGCGTCTCGAGCTCGAGCCCCGCAATGCCGTCGAGCGCGCCAGCGGTTCGCTCCCGAAGCGGACTCCTCATCTCAGATTCCATGGCGGTTGGCCCAGTCACGCGGCACGACGAACACCTCTGACAACGAAAGTCCTGGAGCGGGCGCAGGAGAATCGAGCACCCAGCTCAGCCGTTCGTTGGGCCGCTCTGCCACGGCCGACCGGTACGTCGTTCGCCAGCCAAGTTGCCGCTGGGGCCCAACGTACAGCTCCGCGCGCGTGCCATCGGCGCCGGAGCACCGGACCACCGCGTCCTTGCCATCCCGCCCCACGGTCATCACGACCAGGCCGGCCCAGGCGTCGGGCTGCTTGAGTGCGACGAGTAGCCTTCCCGTGAGAAGGCGGCGTGACACCTCCGCGCCGTCCACGACGGCCCGAACGAGCCGTTCCGTCTCCGCGGCGTAGCGGGCGGGCGTCGCTTCCTCGGCGAGGCGCTGATGGCACTTCACCACCAGCGGCGGCTCGCAGTGGTAGCACTCCGGCTCGGGCTTGCTCGACCGCGACCCGCGCAGCTCTCGCACCTCGCACCTTCGACGCTCGAACGACATGTTCGAGACCTCCTCCGCGAACCGGGTCCGACGCTCCTCCGTGATGGCGGGCGGGTCGATGAGGTCCCAGCCCTCGTGGTTCCAAGGCAGCGGTTGTCGGCGGCGGAGCGCGCCGACGCCGAGTGGATGCTTCAAGAGGTGTGCCTGCCAAACCTTCATGGGCACCTCGTGCTGCACCCAGCGGTAGCCACCCGGCAGCTCCAGCACGGGTACGGAGGGGAGCTTCACTCGAACCCCTCCTCTCTCAGTCGCTTGCGCGCGCGGCTCACCTTCTGATCGATGTTCGCGCGGCTCGTGCCCAGGGCAGAAGCGATCGCGTCTCGGTCCTCGCCCGCAGCCAGCGCCGCGAAGATCTCGAGCTCGTCCCTCTTGAGCCGACCCGACACCCGCTCGAGCTCCACCTTCGCCTCGGCGCTCGCGTCCGAGGGTCCAGCGCGCTCGATCTCGGGCTCCGGCGCCACGGCCGCCGCAGGGCGGCGTACCCACGAGGTCGCGGCCTTGCCCAGCGCCGCGAGGAAGTAGGGCGCAGGAACCTCGGCCTCCACCAGCTGGTCGAGCTTCACGCTGACAAGGTCGGCGACGAGATCGTGCACCCTCGACGTGTCGAGCTGGAAGCGAGCCAGGATCGTCGGGCCGTGCGCCAACGCGAGCCGGTACAGCACCTTCACATCCTCGCTCTTCCAGCGCGCTGCCGGCTCCAGGCCTGCCAGCCTACGCGCCGCCGCGTTCCACTCTTCGGAGGGGAAGCCCACGCACTGGACCTTACCAGGGAGTTCCCAGCCCGAACCACACCCATCATCCCGTGGACCGGCGCGCTCTCGAGCGGCTAGCGTGACGTCGTGTCAGAAGGCGCGCCCTGCGCGCGTGACAGCCATGAAGATGCCCAAGTCGAAACAGCGCAAAGCCACCGGTCACACCTCCGCGCCTTCGAGCCGGCCCCCCTCGTCGAGCAAGCCAGCCCGCGGCAAGAACGGCAAGGCCCAGAAGGCCTCCGGCGCCGTGATCGGCTTCGAGGAGAAGCTCTGGCTCGCGGCAGACAAGCTGCGCGGGTCGCTCGACCCGGCGGAGTACAAGCACGTCGTCCTGGGGCTCATCTTCCTGAAGTACATCTCCGACGCCTTCGAGCGTCGCCACGCGGCGCTGGTGGCCGACCGCGAGGACGCCGAGGAGCGCGACGCCTACCTCGCCGAGAACGTGTTCTGGGTGCCTCCGAAGGCGCGCTGGTCCTACCTGCAGAAGCGCGCCAAGCAGCCGACCATCGGCAAGGACATCGATGAGGCGATGACGCTCATCGAGAAGGAGAACGACTCACTCCGGCAGACACTACCGAAGGAGTACGCGCGCCCCGCGCTCGACAAGCACCGCCTGGGCGAGCTCATCGACATCATGAGCGGCATCGAGCTGCACGACGCCGACAACCCCACCAAGGACGTGCTCGGGCGCGTGTACGAGTACTTCCTCGCGAAGTTCGCCTCGGCCGAGGGCCGCCTGGGCGGCGACTTCTACACGCCGCAGTCGGTCGTGCGTGTGATGGTCGAGATGATCGAGCCGACGAAGGGCCGCGTCTTCGACCCGTGCTGCGGCTCGGGCGGCATGTTCGTGCAGAGCGAGAAGTTCGTGGAGGCGCACGGCGGAACGGCCGACGACATCTCCGTCTACGGGCAGGAGTTCAACGCGACGACCTGGCGCCTCGCGAAGATGAACCTCGCGATCCGCGGCATCGCGAACGACCTCGGCAACACGTTCGCAGACAGCTTCCGCAACGACCTGCACAAGGGCCTCAAAGCCGAGTACGTGCTCGCGAACCCGCCCTTCAACATCAGCGACTGGGGCGGCGACAAGCTTCGCGACGACGTGCGCTGGCAGTACGGCGTGCCCCCGGTCGGCAACGCGAACTTCGCATGGATGCAGCACATCCTCCATCACCTGCACCCCGAGAAGGGCGTCGGCGCCGTCGTCATGGCCAACGGGTCGATGTCGTCGCAGCAGTCGGGCGAGGGCGAGATCCGCAAGGCCATGGTCGACAAGGACGTGGTCGACTGCCTGGTGGCGATGCCCGGGCAGCTCTTCTACGCGACGCCTATCCCGGTGTGCGTCTGGGTCTTCGCGCGCAACAAGGCAGCCGCGCCCTACCGCAAGCGCAAACGTGAGGTGCTCTTCATCGACGCACGCAAGCTCGGCACGCTTGTCGACCGCGTGCACCGCGAGCTCTCCGACGAAGACATCGCCCGCATAGCGCGCACCTACCACGCGTGGCGGGGGGAGAAGGGCGCCGGCAAGTACGAGGACGTCGCCGGCTTCTGCAAAGCGGCGAAGCTCGAAGAGATCGCGAGCCACGGCTACGTGCTGACGCCCGGGCGCTACGTCGGGGCGGAGGAGGTCGAGGACGACGGCGAGCCGTTCGACGCGAAGATGAGGCGCCTGACGGCGACGCTCGCGCAGCAGTTTGCGCAGGGGGCGAAGCTCGAGAAGGAGATCCGAAGGAACCTGAGGAGCCTGGGCTATGACGAGTGACTGGCGCGACATCGCTCTCGGCAACGTCTGCTCCAAGATCGGAAGTGGCGCCACTCCCCGCGGAGGGAAAGAGACCTATCGAGGTGGCGCAACAGCGCTCGTTCGAAGTCAGAACGTCCACAACGACCGATTCTCGCGCAATGGTCTCGCTTTCATCGACGACGTGCAGGCCACGGAGCTCCGTAGCGTTGCCGTGGAGGAGGGGGACGTTCTCCTAAACATCACTGGGGACTCAGTCGCTCGGTGCTGCCAGGTTGACCCCGGCGTGCTGCCAGCTCGGGTCAACCAGCATGTCGCGATCATCCGGCCGCGCGCGGGTGAGTTGGAGGCGGACTTCCTCCGTTACGCCTTGATAACTCCTCGGATGCAGGCGCGCCTCCTCGCTCTTGCATCGGCAGGCGCCACCAGAAATGCGCTGACCAAGGCCATGCTAGACAGCTTGGTCATATCCGCGCCCCCGCTCGCCACCCAACGCTCCATCGCCCGCATCCTCGGTGCGCTCGACGACAAGATCGAGCTGAACCGCAAGACCAACGAGACGCTCGAGGCGATGGCGCGCGCGCTGTTCCAGTCGTGGTTCGTCGACTTCGACCCGGTGCGCGCCAAGATGGAGGGCCGGCAGCCCGAGGGGATGGATGCGGAGACGGCGAAGCTGTTTCCGCCCAAGCTGGCCTCGCAATCGGGACAGGCACTTCCTGCGACGTGGCGCATCGGCCGTCTTGGAGATGCGGTCGAGATCCTCGACTCGCGCAGAATCCCTTTGTCCGCGAGACAGCGAGAGGAGCGTCCCGGACGGTTTCCCTACCATGGAGCTGCCGGGGTAATGGGCTTCGTGGATGATTACCTATTCGACGGCGTGCACGTCCTAGTGGGTGAGGATGGCTCGGTCGTGACCCCGGCAGGAGCGCCAGTCCTCCAGTACGTGGAGGGCAAGTTCTGGGTCAACAACCACGCCCATGTGCTGCGCGGCAATAAGGTCAGCGAAGAGCACATTCTGCTCGCGCTCGAGCGCACCGACGTTCGGCCCTACGTTACCGGGGCCGTTCAGCCGAAGCTCAATCAGGCCAATCTCAAGAGCATTCCGTTTCTGTTCGCCGGCAGCGAAATCAACGCCGCGTTCGCTCGCTCGGTGTCGCCCGCGTTCGCGAGAATCCGCGCGAACCTGGCTGAGTCCCGCACCCTCGCCGCCCTGCGCGACGCCCTCCTCCCCAAGCTCCTCTCCGGTGAGCTCCGAGTCCCCGACGCCGAACGCGCCGTCTCCGCTGCCCTCTGAGGTCCATCATGGCCGCCGTCACCGAATCCGACCTCGAGCTTGCGACGCTGCAGTGGTTCGCAGAACTCGACTACGAAGTGCTCCCTCCCGAGAACTTCGATCCGGACTCAGAGTACGAGGAACGGTCGCAGCTGTCGGACGCGATCTTGCCCGGGCGCCTCACGGCGGCCATCCGTCGGCTCAACCCCGACCTCGACGAAGACGCGGTCCACGAGGTCCTGCGCCTCGTGATGCGGCGAGAGAAGCCTACGCTCGCGCTGGAGAACGAATCGTTTCACCGCTTGCTCACGGACGGCGTCGAGCTCGACATCGCAGGGAGCGACGGGCGCGTCACGGGCGAGCGCGCCGTGCTGCTCGACTTCGCAAACCCCGACAACAACGACTGGATGGTGACGCGGCAGCTCACCGTGGTCGACAAGCAAGGTGGCACCGGGCGCGCTCGGCGTCTCGATGTCGTGGTGTACGTGAACGGCCTGCCGCTCGCCGTCTTCGAGCTGAAGAGCCCCACCGACCCTCAGGCCGACATCGGCAAGGCCATCCAGCAGCTCCGCAACTACCGCGAAGACGTGCCGTCACTGCTCGTCCCGAACGTGGTCCTGGTCGCCTCGGACGACGTCGAGGCTCGCGTCGGCTCGATCACCGCGGACGCATCGCGCTACGCCCTCTGGCGCACCATCGAGGGAGAGCACGATGCGCCCAAGAACGCCCAGCCGCTCGAGGTGCTGGTGCGCGGCGTCTTCGACAAGGCGCGCTTCCTCGACTTCATCCAGAGCTTCGTCACTTTCGAGCACAAGGGCGGGCCGACCGGCACGGAGGTGCAGAAGAAGGTGGCCTCCTACCATCAGTTCCACGCGGTCCGGCGCGCGGTCGAAGAGACGGCGCGCGCCTCGGGCAAGGGTGGCAATCGACGCGTCGGTGTCGTCTGGCACACCCAGGGCTCCGGCAAGAGCCTGACGATGGTCTTCTACGCGCGGAAGCTGATCCTCGACCCGCGCATGGAGAACCCGACGATCGTCGTGCTCACCGACCGCAACGATCTCGACGACCAGCTCTTCGGCACCTTCGCGATGGCCGAGCGCCTGCTGCGCCAGAGCCCGGTCCAGGCCGAGAGCCGCGCACACCTGCGCGACCTGCTGCGCACGGCTTCGGGAGGCGTCTACTTCACGACGATCCAGAAGTTCGCCCCGGTGGACTCCGAGGAAGCAGAGCTGCTCTCTAACCGCCGCAACATCATCGTCATCGCCGACGAGGCGCACCGAAGCCAGTACGGCTTCGAGGCGAAGTTCAACCGGAAGACCGGTCAGAAGACCTACGGGCTCGCGAAGCACCTCCGCGATGCGCTCCCCGGGGCTTCCTTCATCGGCTTCACCGGGACGCCTGTCGAGCTGGACGACAAGAGCACCGTCGAGGTCTTCGGCAACCACATCAGCGTGTACGACATCCTGCAGGCCGTACAGGACAAGGCGACCGTCCCCATCTACTACGAGAACCGCCTTGCTCGGCTCGACCTCGCCGAGAGCGAGCGGCCCAAGATCGACCCCGAGTTCGAGGAGCTCACCGAGGGCGAAGAGGACGCGCGCAAGGAGGCCCTGAAGAGTGAGTGGAGCACGGTCGAGGCGCTCGTCGGCACCGACAAGCGGCTGCGCCAGGTGGCGAAGGATCTCGTCGCACACTACGAGCGCCGCACCGACGGGCTGGCGGGCAAGGCCCTCGTGGTGTGCATGAGCCGACGGATCGCGGCCGATCTCTACGACCGGATCGTCGAGCTGCGGCCCGCTTGGCACGGTGATGACGACGAGTCGGGCGCCATCAAGGTCGTCATCACCGGCTCCTCGTCCGACTCGGAGGCCCTCCGCCCTCACGTCCGGACGAAGACCGCACGCGAGCGGCTGGCGACGCGGTTCAAGGACCCGAAGGACCCGCTCAAGCTCGTGATCGTTCGCGACATGTGGCTCACCGGCTTCGACGCACCCTGCCTCCACACGCTGTACGTCGACAAGCCGATGCGCGGGCACAACCTCATGCAGGCCATCGCTCGCGTGAACCGTGTCTTCGGCGACAAGCCCGGCGGTCTCGTCGTCGACTACATCGGCATCGCGTCCTTCCTCAAACAGGCCATCCAGACCTTCCGCAAGAGCGGGGAGCGCGGCGAGCCGACCCGCGACAAGAGCGTGATCGTCGCCGTCATGCTCGAACAGCTCGAGATCTGCCGCGACGTCTTCCACGGCTTCGACGTCGATGCGTTCCTCACCGGCAAGCCTGCGACGCGGCTCGCGCTCTTGCCGGCGGCGCGGGAGCACGTGCTCGAACAGCGTGGTGCCGACGGGGACTCGGCGACCGACGGGCACGAGCGCTTCCTGGGCGCCGTCTCGAAGCTCACGAGCGCCTTCGCCGGCGCCATGCCCGACGAACGCTGCGAAGAGGTCCGCGACGAGGTCGCGTTCTACCAGGCAGTGCGTGCCGGCCTCGTGAAGCTCGAGGGCGCGCGCCGCACGCCGGGCGCGGATCTCCAGCACGCCGTGCGCCAGATCGTGTCCAACGCGCTCGTCACCACCGAGGTCGTCGACGTCTTCGCCGCGGCGGGGCTCGAGAAGCCGGACATCTCGGTCCTCTCGCCCGAGTTCCTCGTCGAGGTCCAGGGCATGAAACACAAGAACCTGGCCGCGGCCCTGCTCGAGCGGCTGCTCCGGGACCAGGTTCGGCAGCGTCAGCAGCAGAACGTCGTCCAGGGCAGGCGCTTCAGCGAGATGCTGGAGGACGCGATCCGTCGCTACCGCGCGCGCACCATCACCAACATCGAGGTGCTCGAAGAGCTGCTCCAGCTCGCGAAGACGATGCGCGAGGGCGACGAGCGTGGGAAGAAGCTCAAGCTCGGCCCCGAAGAGAGCGCCTTCTACGACGCGCTGGCCGAGAACGAGAGCGCCGTCGAGGCCATGGGCGACGAAGCCCTCGCGACGATCGCGAAGCTGCTCGGCAACGTCGTCCGCACCACGGCGACGATCGACTGGCACCGCAAGAAGAACGTCCAGGCGAAGCTGCGCCTCGAGGTGAGGAAGCTCCTCAAGGCGAAGGGCTACCCGCCGGACCAGCAAGCCCGCGCCACGCTGCTCGTCATCGAACAGGCCGAGCGCATGAAGATCAACATCACCGAAGGCGCGTCCGACTACGAGCCGGAGGAGCCCGACGACTTTGTCGCTCCGCTTGCCGAGGAGCGCGACGAGCTGCCCTACCCCATCGCCGTCTTCGACGGCCTCATCGCGTCGCAAGGGAACACCGTCCTCCGCGTGAAGACGCGGCGCGATGCCTTCGAGAAGGCGCTCGCCTTCCTGGCCGCAGTCGCCCTCGGCGTCCTGCGCGACAAGAACGGCGGCTCCCTCCCGAAAGGCGCGCTCCAGGCCATCGGCAAGCTCGGGGGCAAGCCCATCTCCATGGGCGGCTGGTTCGAGCTCGCGTGCACCCTGGCCGCCCTGCTCCCCGAGGAGCCCAGCGACCCACTGGTCCGCAGCGTTCGCGCGCTCGTCACGGCGAAGGGTGGGCGCTCCCCGCTCGCGGAATCCATCGCGAAGCTCGTGATCCCCGACCGAAACGTCTTCGCCCACCAGGTCACCGCGACCGAAGAAGCCGTCGCCGCGGCCGAGACCGAGCTGAGAGAGCTCTGGCGAGAGCTCGAGAGGAGTATCGACGGGCTCCGCGAGGCGCGCCTCAGCGCGCGCGTGAGCCTCAAGGACCACGACCCCAAAGTGGGTTCGGCCAGCTACGACGTTCGCCGTCTCCACGGCAGCCCCGCCCACTTCCCCCTCCGCGAAGAGACCGTCCGCGGAAAGCTCGAGAACGGATGGGGCTACGTCATGCGCGGTGATCGCCCCATCTCGCTGGCGCCGATCGTCGCGTGCGTGGCCGACCGGGAGCACGACCGCCACGATGTGTACGTCGCGCGCGCGATCCAGCTGGAGAGCGGCAAGAGCTTCGAGGCCGTCGGTGTGTCGGGAGCGGGAAAGAAGAAGCTGAAGGCGCCGTGATGGGGGTGTGCCGAGCGAGCCTCAGGGCTCGACGACGTACGCATGGCCGGCGAAGAACGAGACGAATGCGTCGTCGTCGATCTCGAAGGCGTGGTGGGCGGGAAAATACGGGTCGAGCGCGCGGAACCCGTCCGGAGTGCGTTCGACCAACGCGATCGCATGCAGCCCTCCGCCGTACGGACCCGGGGCAGCCAGAACACCGTGTGCACTGGTGAGAGCCCAGCCCACTCGCCGCTGCCAGGCGACATACGGCGAGGCCAGCACCGTTACGATCGCGAGAACTGCGTCCGTCCGCAGCGCTACCTCCAACTCGCGCTCCTGACTTGGCCCGCGTACTGCGCTTACGCGTGGAAGTTCCAGGACCCTGGAGGCGGGCTGTGGAGGGGCATCGTGAAACGAAGCCTCGGAACATGCCTGACCGCGGGCTTTGAGGATCATGCACATGCATGCCGCGACGCACGAATCGGGACGCTGCTGTTCGTGGTGCCAAGCGTGAGTCACGGCGATGCGCTTGAGTCCGCTTCGTCGCGCACGGGAGTTCCGCTGTCGTTGAGGATGATGAAGCCTGTGGGGGGCATCGAGCTGCCGATCGAGCTCGCAGCGACATCGAGACGCCAAGTTCCTTCTTGGGTACGCTGCGGATCCAGCGCGACGAGCCCCGGATGGCGCTCGGCGAGGTATTCGTTCGCACGCCGCATCAGCATGGCCTCCCGCGCCACGGCTGGAGCCGCCATGGCACCCAAGTCGGTGAACGGCAGGGGATCGGTGGGCCCGAGCGCCAGCATGCGCCGAGCGCGCGCCGCGCCAATTCGCTGCTCAGCTACCGCCCGGCGGAGCAGTCCGAGCAACGGTTGCCCGCGAAATCCGTTTGGCAAGGGCGGCGCGTCCGCGGAGAAGTCTCCGTCGTACTTCCTGGGTATGCGGAGGTCCATTTCGAGTCGCTGCGACCCTCGAAGGCCGAACACCTGCTGGAGACGATTGATTGCCAGCGTTCGCCCAACGCCATAAGTCCGGCCCACCGCAGTGATAGCATCCTCCGACGTGGGGTCGCGACCGGCGACGGTTCCTCGAACCCCAGCGGTCGGAACCAGCAGGCACGCCGCGAATGCTCGGGCGATCTGCTCCAGATGATCGATGCCTCCCGGCAACGTCTTTCCCGATGGGCTGACGAGCACTTGCCGTTCCCGACTCGCCATATCGAAGAGAAGGTGACCCAGCTCGTGAGCGAGCGTAACACGCGCCCGCCACGGCCAGGTCGCGCCCTCCTCCAGAAGATTGATGAGAATAGCTGGACGGGGCGCACGGGTGCAGGCGCCATCGAGGCTAGTGTCCACCTGCTCGCTCGTAACGGAAATCACGGCAACGCCCAGACGACGAACCAAGTCTCGTACCGACGAGATCGGGTCGTCCCCGAGTCCGAGCTCGAGCCTTACGCGTTCGGCGCGGTACTCGCCCTCGTGCTTGCCGGGGGGTACAGGTCCAGCAACAATCGTAGGGAGACTCGAAATCGGATCGCCCAGCGCGAGTTCGACCTCGTGGATGTCGCGTACGACGCGCTGGAACTCCCCCAGCGCAAAGTCGATCTCGCTGGTGAGCACGGACCGGAAGTCGAAGGTGGCGTCGCTCGCCCGCAAGAGGAGCGTCATCGGTGCGTTTCCCGCCTCGCCGGCGAGTAGGTCCTCGAGCCGCAGCCCGAACACTCTCGCGCACTGGTCGAGCTCAGGCGCGGTGAGTCGGGCATCGCCGTCTTCGGCGCGCCTCAACTCATCAGGAGCGACTCTAGCCCACCGCGCGAGTTCTTCGACGGTGAGCCGTGCCCGCTCGCGAGCGGTCCTGAGCAGATCGGCCATGCTCGCCACCCCCAGAGGGTATCATGCCGCCGCCCGGTTGGCCGCCGGTCGTTCGGTCGCGGTGTGGCCTCAGAGCGCATCGGGCCGCACTCACGACGTGTCCGCGGTCCGGCCAACGGACCTCGCAGGGGCGGACCGCCTCGTTGGTGAGGGCGGCACCATGGGTCGCGCTCACCAAGGTCAGGTTGTCGTGCACCGGATGCCCCTCGGTGGCGCGGCGGAAGCCCCCCGCCGAAGAACACGACAGTCCGACTTGCCACCGCCGCAGTAGCGCCACTCTGCAACTTCGATGTCAGAGGTGGTCGAGCCCCGGCGTGACGTCGACATGAACACCGCGCCCCGCTTCACCTCGCCCCTCGCCTTCAACCCCAACGAGTCTCTCAAGCTGTTCGACGCAGCCGAGCCGGTCCAGCCCTACGACCACCAGCGTGCCGCCTGGGACGCGATGACGCGTCACTTCGACGGTGGCGGGCGCGCCGGCATGGTCGTGTTGCCGACCGGAGGCGGGAAGACCGTCGTCGCTGCGCACTGGCTCCTCCGCAACGTGATCGCCAAGGGCGGTCGCGTGCTGTGGCTCGCCCCTCGCGTCGAGCTGGTGAAGCAGGCGTTCCAGACCTTCAAGCGTCTCGGCAACGTCGCGCACCCCGACAAGAAGCGACTCGACCTGATCGCGGTGTCCGGAGAGGGCATGCGTTGGTCGAACGTGAGCCCGGACCACGACGTGGTGTTCGCGTCGGTTCAGTCCTCAGTCATCGACGGCAATCGCGGTTTCGTTCAGGAGCTGCTGGGACAGCGTGGCGAGCTCCCGTTCGTGGTGATCGACGAGGCCCACCACGCGGTCGCGCCGCGCACGCTCTCGCTGCTCGACGAGCTGAAGCGTGCGGGCGTCCGGCTGCTCGGCCTCACCGCGACCCCGGTGCGCATGGACGACAAGGAGGAGCGGCGCCTCGGCGCGCTCTTCGATGGCACCATCATCCACCAGATCAGCCGGACCACCCTGTCGAACCTGGGCATCCTGGCGACGCCGGCCACGGAGACGGTGACCACCCAGGTCAACGTCGAGAAGGACATGGACCCGCACGAGCTCGAGCACCTCTCGCGCTACGGCGACCTGGCGTCGTCGGTGCTCGAGAGGCTGGGGCGCAACGCCCATCGCAACGGGCTCATCGTCGACCAGTACCTCCAGAACAAGGACAAGTACGGTCCGACGATCATCTTCGCCGCGGACACCTTGCACGCGCAGACGCTCGCGCTCGAGCTGAGGAAGCGCGGCGTGACCCGCTCCGACTACGTCGACTACAGCCGAAAGGATGCGGCGGAGGTGATGGACCGCTACAAGCGCGGCGAGCTCGACGTCCTGGTGAACGTGCAGATGCTCACCGAGGGCTTCGACGCCCCGCGGACGAGGACCGTGTTCATCGCTCGTCCGACGCGCTCCGAGAGCCTGCTCGTGCAGATGGTCGGACGAGCGCTGCGAGGGCCGCGCGCTGGTGGCAACGAGATCGCCTACCTGGTGACCTTCCTCGACACCTGGAGCCAGTTCGATGTGCTCAGCGCCGAGTACGCGATCCAGGGTGGTGGGGTCATCGAGGACGTCGAGCCGAACGCCCGTCCGAACCTTCCGCTGGTGACCATCCCGCTGGAGCTGATCCGAGACGCGTACCGGCTTCTCCAGTCCAACGTGAAGGGCATGCTGCTCGGCGTGCACGCCTGCACGCCTCACGGCTGGTACCGCTGGGAAGAGGAGTTCGCAGACGACGTGCAGACCATGATCGTCTCCGTCTTCGACACCCAACACGAGGCCCTGGCGGCGCTGCTCGCCGAGATGCCGACGCCGGAGAGCGTCCCCGAGGAGCTGACCGAGGACGCCGTGCTCGGCCTCATCCGGCGGCACTTCGCCGACATCCCCGACCCGCTCCCGCGGTGGGCCGACGTGAAGGCGCTGCTCGACGCGAGGCGCAAGGGTTGTGAGCCCACCTACGTCACCTTCGACGAGAAGCGCGCGTTCGACCCCCGTGCGGTCGCCATGCGGATCCTCGACGAGAAGCTGGACGCGACCGCCGAGCAAGAGCTGCTCGCCACGATCTGGCGCACGTGCACCGCGTGTCCGATCGTGTACCGCAACGACGAGCGGGCGTTTCGTGACGAGGTGGGCCGGGAGCGCACCGCGCTCATGAACGCGAGCATCGCGAAGCCGGAGACGGACCCCACGGTGGTAGCGGTCGTCCCGAACGGTCCGCCGCACGCTTGGCTGCCCGGCGAGCCAGGGCGGTCGCTCACCGAGCTCCTCGAGGCGGTGGTCGCGGCGAAGCGACACTTCCCGCAGGGCCCTCCGGCCGTGGGCGTGCTGCGCTGGATGGAGCGGGCGGAGACGCGGCTCTGGGGCTTCTACCGTCACCACGACAAGCAGGTGGCCCTGAACCCGCTGCTGAACTCCCCCGACGTGCCTCGCTTCGTGACCGAGTTCGTTCTCTTCCACGAGCTGCTTCACGGCGACATGCCGAGCGCAGGCCACAACCCGGGCTTCAGGGAGCGCGAGCGGAAGTTCGTCGCGAGCCCGGCGGCCGTTGAGGAGGCCGCCGCGATCGGGATCGAGCCCAAGGCGGGGTCGCCCTCGGACTTCTGGAGGGTCCGCGCCGAGATGTTTCTCGACACCTTCGAGCGCTACTTCGAGTGGAAGACGCCGGGGTCGGCGATGGAACTCTGAGATGCCCAAACCGTGGGGGCCATCCGACGGCCGCGATAGGATGCGCCGGATGGCCAACCACGGACCCATGCCCGAAGAGGCGCGTGAACTCGTCGGGCGACTCGAGGCAGCAACCGCTGCGATGACCGCGCTCGAAGAAGAAGTCGAAGCGCTGCTGCACCGGGTGGAGAAGCCAGACATTGCAGCGATCCATCTTGGGGTGCGGCGGATCGCGGAGGCGCTCGTGCGGCACGCCACTCGGGAGGAAGGCATCCCTTTCCCCAAGAATCCGGGGCTCGGTCCACTCAAAGGCGAGCTGCGGAGCAAGTCCAAGAAGCGGATGACGAGCGATTTCTGGGCCTACTTGGACTTCATCCAGCACGCGGTGAACCCAGACACGCACTACCAAGACGACGACGTCTACAAGCCCGCCGGGTTTCGACGCAGTAGTCCGTGGGACAAGATCCTGAGCGTCTTCCGCGCCCTCGTGTGCGTCGCAGAGGAGTTCAAGGAGCACTGGCGTCCGCCTGCCGAGCTAGTCGTCTCTACGAGCGACACGGACGAGACTCCGGCGGACTTCGCGCAAGAGGAGGACGACGACGAGGTCGAGGCAGACTCAGACCAGTTGGCAGGGGGAGACGACGAGGTAGCAGCAGGCGACGAGGCAGCGGCAGACGACGAGGCAGTGGCAGACGACGAGGCGGAGGCAGCCGCGCCAGCTGCCAGGCGTAGGGACTCGTCTGCGCGACGCCGGGGGCAGCAGCCGGCACGGCCGCGCCTAACGACCGACCAAGCGAGGGCGCTTCTCGACCTGACCGTTGCGCAGGTTCGCGACAACCCACAGGCGCGGGCCTTGCTGGCCTCCGCCTCGGGGCTGCACGCGCGGGGCGTCAGTCGCCGGATCAACGCCACCCACGGCTCGACCAAACTGAGAAGGCTCTTCCCGGCTCTACTCGCCGAGCTTGTCGAAACCGACGACGAAGCGGAGGTGGCACAGCCGAGGCTCGACTACCAAGCCATCGGAAATCTCACGATCAAGCGGGCTCGTGAGTTCGAGCTCGCGGGCGAGATCGCAGCGCTGACCGGGTTCACCGTGGCCACCGTGAAGCGGAAGCTCAAAGGCCTGCACGGTGGTTGGCTCGTTCGGCGTCAGTTCCCTTGGTACTTCGCGGACACCATCGGAAAGCTGACCGTGCGCACGGCACTCCAGTACGACCTGGCACCGGTGCTTGCGGCAGGGCTCAGGGAGCGCCGCCCGTCTGTTGTCGCAAAGCTGCGTGCCGCCGCTGGACAGACCAAGCTCCGAACGGTCTTCCCCAAGCTCATCGGTTGAACGGGCACGCGCGTCCGACGCGAGCGCCCGTTCTGGGCTTGCCGCGCGTCGGTCGGCGCGCGCTCTGCTAGCTTGCGCCCGATGGTATGGAGGCAAAGCACAGCGGCCGCGATTCTGTTCGCCGCCGCTACGTTCGGGACCGGCTGTGCGGGAGCGCAATTCGACGTCGACGCCGCTCTCACCAAGACGCCGGTGCTCCCGGTCACCGGCGAGCTCGGGATGAACCACCTCAGGTGCGAGGGCGAGCGGACCCCGGATCGCGACGAGCCGGTGGCGATCGGCTCGTTCGAGGGGATCGTCGGCGCGCCGACCCGCACGTTCTCGACGACCCACGTCTTCGGTGAGAAGGCCCTCCGAGACTACGAACGCTTCATCTCCCAGCTGCGCGACGGGCTGGGTACGCGCCGGTTCGCCGAAGAGCTCAGCAAGGTCGAGCCGGGGCAGCCGATCACCGGCGTCGAGGAAGTCGACAGATACCTCCGGGGCATCGCGTTCGTCCTCGGCCTCCCGGACAGCGCGTCGGAGGCGACGACCTTCACGATCCTCGGAAAGCGCGAGGATCGCGTGGTGATGGGTGCGTGCTCCACGACCGACAAGGTCCTCGTCTTCGGGGCGCTCCAGGGTCCGAAGTTCTCGATGACGTGTCACTTCACTTCGACGGCCGACGGCGCGCCTCGCATCCTCCGCATCACCAGCTCCGGCTCGTGGGTGAACTTTCGTTTCCACGGCGTGCTCTCGGGCCCGGACGGCGAACGGGCCACGTTCACCTCGCAGAACATGGAGGTGGCTGGCGTCGGTGTGCCACGCGGGTTCGACCTGCGCGACTCGAACGGGCAGATCGCGGCGGTGAGTTACTGGCAGGTCCCGCGCAGTACCGGCCCGGGAAAGCAGGAGTACGACCCCGCGGCCTGGATGCTCGTCGACGCCTCCGACGGCTGGACCGACGTGCTCTACGGCGCCCTAGCCCTCGGCTACGCGTACCGCTGGCCGACCACGTGTGACTCGGGCCGCCTTCGGCCGAAGGCGATGGACGCGATGCCGGCCCACTGAGCCCCCGACACGCGCCCTGCTGGCTCGCGCCCACAGCCTTCGATCCGGCCGCGACGCGCCCGCGCTCAGCCCCAGAGCTCGCGCGCGGCGAGCACGATGCACGCGACGGCGTCGATAACCACGACGGCGACCTGCAGGCGCTTCTTGTCGAGGCTCGCGAAGCGCACCGCGAGGCGCGCGCCGACCACCGAGCCCACGCTCATCACCGCGGCCGGCATCCACACGACCTGATCCCGCCAGACGAAGATCGCGAGCGAGAGCACCGTGAACACGGCCACGATCACGACCTTGAGCGCGTTCGCGCGCACCAAATCGAGCTTGCCCACGCTGGAGAGCGCGTGCAGCAAGACGAGCCCCACCCCAGCCTGCAGAAAGCCGCCGTAGGCGCCCGCCACGAAGAGCCATGCCACCGTGGCCGGCTTCGCGAGCGAGGCTGCGATCTCCTCGGGTGTGGGCTCGCTCGCGAGGGCCGCGCTCTTCTTGCGCACCGAGACGAGCCCCATCACACCGATGCCGAAGAGCACCACGATGAGCACCCAGCGCATGATCGCTTCGGGTGCGTAGGAGGCCGCGAGCGCGCCCGCGCCGGAGCCCAGGAGCGGAGGCCACATCACACGCACGAGCTGCCCGCGCTCGAGCGCGCCCGCGCCCGCGAAGCCGTGCGCCGCCGCGAGCGACTGCGCGAGCACCGGCACGCGGTTGGTCGCGTTGGCGACGTCGGCCGGCAGGCCGAAGAGCATGAGCGCGCGCAGCGACACGAGCGAGCCCGCACCGGCGAGCGTATTGACGAAGCCGGCGAAGAGGCCGGCCGCGACGAAGACGGTGATCGCGAGCGGCGAGTCGTGCGGCATGCGCGGTCGACCTTACACCCTCGCGGCGCCGAGCCGGCGTGCGCAGGCGTGCTGAGCGAGCCGCGATCCGCGATCGCGCGTCAGTAGCACTCGTAGACGTTGTCGGCCGGGACCCAGCCGCAGCTCCGCCCGGTGGCGGCGCAGTCCTTCGACATGAGCTTGCCGTCCTGGCACCACACCGCGGTCGAGCCCTGGCAGACGCCGGCGAAGTCGATGCCCTGGCAGCCATCCTCGGGGGTGACCACTGGGCCAGGCAGCTGATCGACCGAACCGACGGCCTCCTGGATCCAGTCGTGCAGGAGATCGGTGCGAGCGAGCACCTGGATGCCGCCGCCGCCGCCCGAGTTGACCGCGACGATCGTGCGCGGCGCGGGGCCAGGCAGGAAGACGGGCCCGCCCGAGTCGCCGCTCTCGATCACCTCGGGCGTCGCATACGCAAGTGGGTAGCCGTACCTGGCGCCGTCCTGCACGGCGACCTCGGGTCCGACGAAGAGCCCCGCGAACGACAGCTCCCCGTCGTCGATGCGACCGACGTTGCGAACCTTGGTGCCCCAAGGGACGCGGGCCTCGGCCACGCGCGGGTAGGCGTCGAGCTCGATGGGCGCGTCGAGGAAGACGAGGCCCACGTCGTGCTGCGAGGGGTTCACGAAGCGGTGCTGGGTCGCCCAGTCGTAGGTCTGGGCCTGGATGGCTTCCCGCGCCTGCCCGCCCGCGTGGGGCGCCGTGATGCGCCAACCGTCGTAGCCGAACACGCAGTGGCCCGCGGTGAGCACGACGCGGGGTGCGATCAGCGTGCCGGAGCACACGCTCACGAACTGACCGCCGCGGCGCATGTCGACGAGCACCGCCTCGGGGTAAGCCGTGGCGGGCGTGCCCCCGATGATGGGTCGGCTCTCTTCTTCGACGAGCTCCTCACCCTCGAGGTCGAGCGAGGACTCGGGCGCGCAGGCCGCGAGGAGGGAAGCCAGAAATCCGAGGGTCATCAGCGAGCGAACGTCCAACATGCACCAGCTCCTGTCTCAGCGCGCCGCGAGGGGATGTGCCGATGAGGCGGACCGCGGCGTACGCCAGCAGAAGGAGCAAGCGGCGGGCCAGGGCAGTGGAGACCGAGTGCTCCAGGCTCGAACAGGTGAGCTCGACGAGGAGGAGCCCGTCTCGAGGCCCAGGGGGTGGAGCGATGGACCATCGAAGATCCATCGCCTTTTCGTGAGCCCAGCTCGCTGCCGAGGAGGCGGACGGCCGAATTGGGTGCCCGACAAAATCCGAGGGTGGGTGCTGTGTAGCGCCCAAAGAGCGCGCACGGGTGCGGAGGCGTCGAGGGCTCGAGAAGAGAGAGCGTCGCGGACCGAGGACCCTGCCACCGGTGGTGGACCCGCTCGACGGCTTGCTACGGTGCTCGACGTGAACCGCCTCGCCCTCGCGCTCGCGCTCGCCTCGCTCGTGGGCTGTTCCTCGAGCCCCAAAGCCGCCGCCCCGACGACCCGAGCGCCAGCCTCCGTCGAGAAGAGCGCCGACGCGCTGTCGATCACGCTCACCACGGTCGACGAGAGCGACGGGCAGGGTCCGGCCGCGGAACGCCTCTTCACCGAGCGGCTGTCGGCGTCGCGCGAACTGCTCGTCGGCCCCCCGCGCGACCCCGACCGGGCGCTCGCGGTGACCGTCGTCGTCGGAAAGAGCGAGGTGCGCGGCGGCGACCTCGTGCAGAAGGTCGTGCTCGTGGGCAAGCTGCCGTCGGGTTGTCAGGTGCTGAGGATCGAGCGCGCGCTCACGCTCCCCGGCGGCAAGCTCGGCCGCGCGGAGGACCGCGAGGAGCTGCTGCGCACCGGCATCGGCTCGATCGTCGATCGGCTCGAGGAGCTCGCTCCGAAGGTCGGTCCGCAGATGACCTGCATCGCGACGCGCTGACGGGCTGACCCGCGCGCGGCGACGACCGGTGCGTCGCGCCCGCGTCCGTACTACCGCACTCGAATGAGCAAGAGCGTCTTCCGCAGCGACATCTTCGACGGCAAGGTCGCCTTCGTCACCGGCGGCGGGTCGGGCATCTGCAAGGGCATCACGCGCGCCCTGATGGCCCACGGCGCCTCGAGCGTGATCGTGGGGCGCAAGGCCGATCGCCTCGCCGAGGCCGCGAAACAGCTCGAGGCCGAGACGGGCAAACCCTGCCTCGCCGTGCCCTGCGACGTGCGCGATCCGGCGGCGGTGAAGGCCGCGATCGATCAAGCCCTCGCGCGCTTCGGCAGGCTCGACGTGGTCGTGAACGGCGCCGCCGGCAACTTCCTCGCGCCCGCCGCGCAGCTCTCGCCCAACGGCTTTCGCACGGTGATCGAGATCGACACCATCGGCACCTTCCACGTCTGCCGCGCCGCCTTCGACGCCTACCTGCGCGAGCACGGCGGCGTCGTGCTCAACGTGTCGGCGACCCTGCACCTCGCCGCGACGCCGCTGCAGATCCACGCCTCGGCGGCGAAGGCCGCCATCGACTCGATGACGCGCAGCTTCGCGCTCGAGTGGGCCGGCATGGGCATCCGCGTCGTGGGCGTCGCGCCCGGTCCGATCGACGAGACCGAGGGCATGAGCCGCCTCGCCCCCGGGGACCTCAAGCAGAAGATGGAGGCGGCCATCCCCATCGGGCGCTTCGGCACCATCGACGAGATCGCCGACGTCTCGGTCTTCCTCTGCTCGGACGCGGCGCGCCTCGTGCACGGCGTCACGCTCGTCGCAGACGGCGGCGCGTGGTTCGGCATGGGCCGCGCGATCTTCGCTGGCTGAGCCGGGTCCCTCGGGCGTCGTGTAGGCTCGAAGCCATGGCAACCCCCGGCGTACGCACCACCCTGAAGCCGCCGCGCGGCCTGCCGCCGCTCGTGCTCGTGCTCACGGGCGCGAGCCTCTCGACCAACGGCGTGGCCGAGGCCTTCGCGAGCCCCGCCGAGGCCAAGCGCGCCTTCGATCGCCTCGTGCGCGAGAAGACCAAGCAGGGCTACCAGCTCGGCGCAGTCGATATCGTCGCCGACACGCCCCCGGTGGAAGAGGAGGAGTACGTGCACGTCGAGCCGGAGCGGCAGGCGGATCCGCCTTCGATCGAGCGCGACGAGCGCGGCCGCCTCGTGGTGAGCTTCCAGGGCGGCGTACCGCTGGACGAAGGCGGCTGCCGCGCGCTCGTGGGCGAGATCGAGACGCGCGCACCCTCCGTGGTGCAGCTGGTCTGTGACTACGCGAGCCCCGGCGAGGCCTGGGCCAAGGCCATGGGCGCACACAGCTTGCCTTCGCTGAAGGCGCTCATCTTCGACACGCACTTCCAGACGCAGGCGCGCCAGCGCGAGAACTCGCTCGGCGATCTCGCGGCGACCCTGCGCGCGATGCCCGCGCTCGAACGGCTCTTCGCGACCGGCGCGCTCCGGCTCTCGCCGTCGAAGCACCTCGCGCTTCGCGAGCTCAGCTTGCTGGGTGACCCGCTCGAGCCTGCGGTGCTCACTGGGCTCGGCCGCTCGGAGCTGCCCGCGCTCGATGCGCTCGTGCTCTCGCTCGCGAGCGACGCCGGGCCTGTCGACGGAGCGGCTGCGGTGGCCGCGGTGCTCTCGCTCCAGGCGCCCTCCCTTCGTCGCGTGCACCTCGGCGGGGTCGACGACGCCGCGCGCGCGCTCGACGCGATCGCCGCGTCGGATCGCGCGAGCGCGTGGACCGAGCTCGCGATCGAGGGCAGCCTCGACGAGGACGAGGTGCTCCGCGTCGTCGAGCAGCACCGCGCTCGGCTCGCCCGACTCGAGCGACTCTCGCTCTCCATCGGTGATTACGTGTCGAGCGAGGGCGAGGCCAGGCTCCGCGCCCTGTGCCCCACGCTGGTCGACCTCGGCGAGCAGCCCGACCCTACCCTGCCCGAGGCCTACGCCGGCTGGGCGAGCTGAGGCCGCCCTCAACCCTCGCTCGCGCGCTCCTCCCAGTCGGTCCACACGACGTCGTTGCGATCGAGGTAGGCCTTCACGGCGACGCCGATCGTCGGGAAGAAGAACTCACGCCCGAGGCGCTCGGAGAGCCCGTAGCCCTCGAGCCTGTCGCGCACGGGATCCTTGAGCTCGGCGAAGGCCAGCTCGGCGCCGCGCACGCCGAGCTCGTGATCGAGCTCCTCGAGCATCTCGGCCGCGGTGGTGTCGCAATCGGTGATGGGCTCGGCCGCGATCACCACCCAACGGATCGGCGCGCGCGCCTCGTCGACGGCGTCGAGGATGCGCTCGCGGAAGCCGTCGGCGTTCGCGAAGAAGAGCGGAGCGTCCCAGCGGAAGAGCAGGAGCCCCGGTACCTGCTTCGCGTCGCGGTAGCGCTTGAGGTCGTGGTAGCCCTTCACCCCCGGCGCACGACCCAGGATCGCGTGGTGGGGGTGCCAGGCGCGGCGCACGAAGTCGAGCAGCGACAGCGCGACCGCGACGGCGATGCCGGAGAGCACGCCGAGCGCCGCCACGGCGAGGAAGGTCAGGAGCGAGAGCGCGAAGTCCGCGCGGCGCACCCGCGCGAAGATCCGGAGCGAGGCGAAGTCGAAGATGCGCAGCGCCGCGCTCAGGACGACCGCGGCGAGCGCCGCCGTCGGCAGGTTCTCGAGCAGCGCGGGCGCGGCGACGAGCAGGACCACGATCGCCAGCGCGCCGACCACACCCGTGAGCTGCGTGCGCGAGCCCGCGGCCTCCGCCACCGGCGTGCGCGAGGAGCTGCTCGAGATCGGGAAGCCCGAGAACAGGCCAGCGGCGAGGTTCGCCGCACCGAGGCCGACGAGCTCGCGGTTCGGATCGATGCGGTAGCGGTTCCGCCCGGCGAAGGTGCGCGAGAGCACGCTCGTATCGGCGAAGGAGACGAGCGCGATGCCCGCCGCCGCGCCCACGAGCTCACCGAGCTCACCGAGCGAGATGCGAGGGATCGAGGGCATCGGCACACCACGCGGCACCTCGCCGACCACCTTCAGGCTGGCCTCGAGCCCGAGCAGGCTGACCGCGGCGGTCGCGCCGACGACAGCCACGAGCACGCTCGGAATCTTCGGCCAGAGCCGCCTGCCGAGCAGGATCGTGGCCAGCGAAGCGGCGCCCACGGCCAGCGCGGGCAGCACGGCGCGCCCCTCCAGGACGTCGCGCGCGAAGCCGAGCGCGCTCGCGAGCAGGTGGTCGCCCGAGCTCGACAGGCCGAAGAGCTTCGGCAGCTGCGTCACGAGCACGGTGAGCGCGATGCCGTTCATGTAGCCCACGCGCACGGGCCGCGAGAGCAGATCGGTCACCGCACCCGCGCGCAGGAGCCCTGCGACGACGCACATGGCGCCCGTCAGCAGAGCGAGCACCGAGGCGAGCGCCACCGCTCGCGCAGGGTCGCCAGCGGCCCGCCCCACGACCGCGACCGCGATGAGCGGCGCGAGCGCCGAGTCGGGGCCGAGCACCATGATGCGCGAGGGCCCGAAGAGCGCGTAGGCCACGAGCGGCGCGATCGTCGCGTAGAGGCCGGTGATCGCGGGCAGCCCCGAGGCCTCGGCGTAGCCCATGCCTGCGGGCACGAGCAACGCCGTCAGCACGAGCCCCGCCGCGATGTCGCGACCGAGCCACGCGGGGTGGTAGCTCCGCAGCACCCAGAGCCCCGGCAGCCACGCCATGAGCCCCGTCTCGGGCGGCGGTGGGATGCCCACGCCCGCGGCCGACATGGGCGGCATCGAGTCTCGGTCCGACGCCTCGTCGGGCTCGTTCATCGCTCGCACGATAGCCGAAGCCCGGAGCGCTGCCGCGCCCAGCTCGAGCGCCCTCGACGCGGCCATCGTGTACCGTCGCGCCATGCAGCGTGTCCTCGTCCTGGGCGCCACCTCCGCCATCGCCGCCGAAGTCGCCGTGCTCCACGCCGCGCGCGGCGATCGCCTGCACCTCGTGGGGCGCAACCCCGACAAACTCGCCGAGCTCGCGCGGCGCTGCGCGGGCGCGGAGGTGACGACCGAGGGCGCCGACCTCACCGCGCTCACCGACAACGAGGCGCTGGTCTCGCGCGCCCTCTCCGTGCTCGGCGGCGTCGACACGGTGCTCGTCGCGCACGGCCTGCTCGGCGATCAGCTCGCCAGCGAGCGATCCTTCGCCGAAGCCGAGCGCATCCTGACCACGAACTTCGCCAGCGTGGTCTCGCTGCTCATCCCGATCGCCAACGCGATGGAGGCCGCGGGCCACGGTCGCATCGGCGTCATCACCTCCGTCGCCGGCGATCGCGGCCGGCCGCGCAACTACACCTACGGCGCGGCCAAAGGCGCCCTCAACGTCTACCTCCAGGGCCTGCGCTCACGCCTCCACCCCGCGGGCGTGAGCGTGACCACGCTCAAGCTCGGCCCGGTCGACACGCCGATGACCACCGAGCACGAGAAGAACGTGCTCTTCGGGGAGCCGGAGGGCGTCGCACGGCGCATCGTGGCGGCCATGGATGCCCGCGCCGCCGAGGTCTACGTGCCCTCCTTCTGGGGCGTGATCATGCCCGTCGTGAAGCACACGCCCTAGGCGATCTTCCAGCGCCTGCGCTTCTTGTCGGGGCGCTGAGGCCCGCGCCGTAGCGCGAAGCCCCGGCCTCAGGCCACATCGTAGGGCTCAGCCGCGCTCGAGCAGCGCGTAGGCGAGGCGCACGAAGTCGGTCGTCGTCACGATGCCGACCAGGGTCTTGTCGTCGAGCACGACCGGGAGACAGCCGAGCTTCTCGCGCAGCATCACCTCGCAGGCCATGTCGAGCGTGTCGTCCATGCGGCCGAAGACGACCCCCTTGCGCATCACCGCGCTCGCGAGCGTGCCCGCGTGGGCGGGCTCGATGGTGCGGCCCCCCGGCGCGACGCCGAGCCGCGCGTGCAGGTAGTCGGTCTGCGAGATGAGGCCCACGAGCTTGCCCTCGGAGCTCACCACCGGGAGGTGATGAAAGCGGAAGCGCGCCATCCACGCCTCGAGATCGCCGAGCGGCTCGCTCTCGGACACCGTGATGAGCTTGCGCGTCATCAGGTCGGCGAGCTTCGTGGGGGGCCACGTCGTCGGCGGCAGGTTGGCCGTGGTGCTGAAGGTGGCGTCGTCGGAGGACGACGAGACGGTGACCACGGGCGCTGCTTCCTGATCGTCGCGTTCGCTCATGCTCCGCGGATACCACAGCCGAGGGCGGCGGCTCTACCCAGGGCGACGCGCCTCAGTACATGACCGACTTGCGCACGAGCGTCGCCATCTGCACCTCGCCCGCCGACGTACCCACGAAGAGGTAGCTGCCAGCGACGACGAGGCGGCGCGGCTCGTGGCCCGTGGAGGTCTCGGCCTTGGGCTCGATGAGCGAGGCGGTGCCCTTGTCGATGGCCTCGTCGTCGAAGAGCACGATGCGCCCGTCACGCATCGCGGCGACGAAGGCGCCTTCGGCCACGACGACGTCGTTCACGGGGCCGTCGAGGCGCAGCATCTTCGGCTCGAGGCGGTTGCCCGCGCGTTTGACCGCGCAGACGTTCGCGTCGCCACGCTGGAAGAGCACCGAGAGGAACTTGCCGCCGGAGAGGCGCCCGAGCGCGCGCGCGCCCGGGGGCAGCGCCGTCTTCGCGGTCGAGCCCTGCTCGGGCGTGGCGCCCGGGTGGATGCGGAACTCGCCGTCGCCGCCGTCGACCACGACGTAGCACTCGCTCTCGCCGACGCTCACCGAGCGGATGTCGCCGCGCATCGGGAACTCGCGCGTCGCGACCTCCATCTTGCCCGGCGTGAGCTGCACCCCGGAGTTGTCCCACTTGAGCGCGAGCGAGGCCTCCCCCTGCGGGCCGACGAGCATCGCCACGTCGGTCGCGACCTGCTCGACCTTCGCTTTGTGCGCGATGTCGAGCAGCGACCAGAGCGTGCCGTTCTCGAGCACCAGGGCCATGTCGCGCGAGAGCAGCGAGACGTCGCTCACGTCGCCGAGCCCGATCGCGAAGACCTTCGAGGGGCTGCCCGACTGGCCCACGATCGCGACCTGGACCGGGTTGTGGCCGATCATCATGACCGAGCCGAGCTTCCGGTTGAACGAGGCGCCGACGATGTCTCCCTCGACGCTGGCGACCGTCTTGGGCTTGGTGACGTTCTTGAAGGGCATGGCGCGAGAGCGTACACGCGCCCCCCGAGCGATGTCACCGTGGGCCTTCCTTCCCGGGAAGACCGGACCTACACCTCGCCCGCCGCCTCGGAGGAACCCGTGCACACCGCGAGCCCCCGCCTCTCCGACAAGACCTTCTACGTCGCGAACGCCGTGCTCTCGGCGGCCGCGCTCGCCTTCCTCACGTACATCCTCGTCCTGCGCGGAGGCAGCCCCGAGAGCGGCGCCGATCTGCGCTTTTTGCCCGCCGTGAACGCCGGCCTCAACGCCACGGCCTCGGCGCTCATCGTCACGGGCTGGGTCTTCATCAAGAAGCAGCGCCCCGACCTGCACCGGCTCTCGATGCTCGGCGCCTTCTTCGCGTCGGCGCTCTTCCTCGTGGGTTACCTCGTCTACCACTACGTGCACGGCGACACGAAGTACCCGGCCGATGCGCCGCTCCGAGGCCTCTACCTCGCGGTGCTCGCGTCGCACGTGCTGCTCAGCGTCGCGGTCGTGCCGCTCGTGCTCACCTCGTTCTACTTCGCGCTCACGAAGCAGTTCGCCAAGCACAAGCGCGTGACGAGATACACGCTGCCGATCTGGCTCTACGTGTCGGTCACCGGTGTGGCGATCTTCTTCATGCTGAGGAGCGCGGTAGGCTGAGCCGCGCGCCTCTCGCGCGCCCGGCCCATGTTCCTCTCCAAGCTCGTCACCTTCTTCGTCACGCCGATCGGCACCGCGCTCCTGCTCGCCGCGCTGGGCGCGCTGCTCAGGAAGAGACGCCCGCGCGAGGCGCGCGTCGCCTTCGTCGCGGCGCTCGCCTGGCTGTGGCTGTTCTCGCTGCCGGTCGTCTCCTCGACGCTCGAGCGCAGCCTCGAGGCCAAGCACCCACCAGCGCGCGCCGAGGAGCTGCCGAGCGCGCCCGCGATCGTGCTGCTGGGCGGCGGCATCTCGCCGGCCGACGACTACCGACCCTACCCGGATCTGGTCGACGGCTCCGACCGCGTCTGGCACGCGGCGCGCCTCTACCACGCGAAGAAGGCGCCCCTCGTGGTGCTCTCGGGCGGCTCGGCGTGGACACGCATCTCCGAGGCCGAGACGATGCAGATCTTCCTGCGCGATCTCGGCGTGCCCGACGAGGCCATGCTGCTCGAAGACCAGAGCCGCACGACCGAGGAGAACGCCTCGCTCACGGCCGGGCTGCTGCGCGAGCGCGGCGTCTCGCGCATCCTGCTCGTGACCTCGGCCACGCACATGCCTCGCGCGCGGGCCTGGTTCGAGGCCCACGGCCTCGAGGTCGTGCCCGCGCCGACCGACTACAGCCCGAGCTCGAGGACCTACTGGACCGACTGGCTGCCGAGCGGCGACGCGCTCGGCGACAGCGGGCGCGCGCTCAAGGAGTACGTCGGCAGGCTCGTGGTGAGGTGAGCTGGGCGGCGGGCCCTGCGGCGCGCGACGCTTGCAGCACCCGGCCCGCTCGGCGAACGTGCCGCCCTCATGCGCGCTCGCCCTCTCGCCGTGGTCTCGCTCTCTGCCTTCGCCGTGCTCGCCGCCTGCTCGTCGAGCCCGCCGGATCTGGTGCGCGCGCCTCCTCCGGCCGCGAGCGCGACGAGCTCGGAGACAGCCGTGACGAAGCCCGCGAAGCCCCTGCCCTACCCCGACAACCGCCCAGGCGCCGACGTCGACACCCTGCACGGCGTGCGCGTCGCCGACCCCTACCGCTGGCTCGAGGACGAGAAGGCGCCCGACGTCGTCGCCTGGGTGAAGGCCCAAGACGAGCTCGCGCGCGGCGAGCTCGTGAAGATGCCCGAGCGCGACGCGATCGCCGCGCGCCTCACGAAGCTCACCTACGTCGACGTGCTCGCCGCGCCCGTGCGCCGCGGCGCGCGCTACTTCCAGAGCCGTCGCCACGCCGACAAGGAGAAGGGCATCCTCTACGTGCGCGACACCAAGAAGGCCGCGCCTCGGGTCTTGCTCGACCCGAACGCTTGGTCGGCCGACGGTACCGTCTCGCTCGGCACCTGGGTGCCGAGCCACGACGGCAAGAAGCTCGCGTACACGGTGAAGAAGAACAACTCCGACGAAGCGACGCTCGAGCTCATCGACGTCGCCACCGGCAAGAAGAGCGACGTCGATCGCATCGAGGGCGCGAAGTACGCGCACCCCTCGTGGACCGGCAAGGGAGATGGTTTCTACTACACCTATCTCCCGACCGACCCCTCGATCCCCGTGGCCGATCGCCCGGGCTACGCGGAGATCCGCTTCCACAAGCTCGGCACGCCCGCGAAGGACGACGTCGTCGTGCGCGAGAAGACGGGCGACCCGACGAAGTTCGTCGACGTGCAGGTGTCGAAGGAGGGCGACCTGCTCCTGCTCTCCATCCACCACGGCTGGAGCGGCAGCGAGGTCTACTTCAAGGATCCGAAGAAGCCGGGCGCGCCGTGGACGCCGATCTCGAGCGACGGCAAGCACCACTACCGCGTGGAGGCCTTCAAGGGTCAGCTCTACGTGAGCACCAACGAAGGCGCGTCGCGCTTCCGGATCTTCCGCGTCGATCCGAAGAAACCCGCGCGCGCCGACTGGAAGGAGATCGTGCCCGAGCACCCGACGGCGGCGCTCGAGTCCTTCGCGATCCTCGGCGGCAAGCTCGCGCTGAGCTACCTCGAGAAGGCCTCGGCCAAGCTCGAGATCAGGGCCCTCGACGGCAAGCTCCTCCACGACGTCGCCCTGCCGGGCCTCGGCACCGTGGGTGGCCCGGTGGGGCGCGACGACGACGACGAGGCCTACTTGAGCTTCCAGTCCTTCACGACGCCGCTCGAGATCCACGAGCTGTCGATGAAGACGGGCAAGACCACGCTCTCCTCGCGCGTCGAGGTCGACATCGAACGAGAGCGCTTCGTCGTCGAGCAGACGACTTACAGGTCCAAGGACGGCACCCCGATCACGATGTTCATCGTGCGCGGCAAGGACGCGCCGAAGAACCGCGACAACCCCGTCTTGCTCTATGGCTACGGCGGCTTCCAGGTGAGCGAGACGCCCGAGTTCGTGAGCTCGATCTACCCCTGGCTCGAGCGCGGCGGCATCTACGCGGTGCCGAACCTGCGCGGCGGCGGCGAGTACGGCGAGGCCTGGCACGAGGCCGGCATGCTCGACAAGAAGCAGAACGTCTTCGACGACTTCATCGGCGCAGCCGAGCACCTGATCGCCGAGGGCTGGACGAAGCCCGAGCGCCTCGTCATCCAGGGCGGCTCGAACGGCGGCCTGCTCGTGGGCGCGGTGATGACGCAGCGCCCGGAGCTCTACGCCGGCGTGATCTGCGGCGTGCCGCTGCTCGACATGGTGCGTTACCACCTCTTCGGATCGGGCAAGACCTGGATCAGCGAGTACGGCTCGGCCGAGGATGCGAAGCAGTTCCAGGCGCTCCACGCCTACTCGCCCTACCACCACGTGAAGCCCGGCGTGGCCTTCCCGCCGATGCTCATGATGGCCGCCGACAGCGACGATCGCGTCGACCCGATGCACGCGCGCAAGTTCACCGCCGCGGTGCAGGACGCCTCCACCGGCGGGGCCGCCCTCTTGCGTGTGGAGCGCAACTCGGGCCACGGCGGCGCCGATCTGCGCAAGGCCGAGGTGCAGAAGAGCGCCGACAGGCTGGCCTTCGCGCTGTGGGCCTCCAAGCGTGCTCGTTGATCGCGCGGCCGAGCTGCTCGCCAGCGCCCGGGCCGCGGTGGAGCGTGGGCGCTTCGCCGAGGCGATCGCTGCGCTCGAGGGGCTGAGCGCCTCGGCCGAGGCGTCGAACCTGCGTGGGCGCGCGCTGCTCGGCCTGGGTCGACGCGCGGAGGCGCGGGAGAGCTTCCGTGAGGCCTGCGAGCTCGACCCGGAGGATCCACGGCCGCACTCGAACCTCGCGCTGCTCGTGCGAGACGACGGAGCGCACGACGAGGCCATCGCGCTCCTGGAGCGGGCGCTCGCCTTGTCGGGGCCGAACCCGCGCACCCTGAACAACCTGGCGAACACGCTGAGCGTCGCCCGGCGCCACGTGGAGGCGGAGCGCGTCTATCGACAGGCCCTCCAGCTGGAGCGGACGCGCCCGGCGCTCTTGGGCCTCGCGCGGCTCTTCGTGCACGCCGAGCGCTGGGCAGAGGCCACGCCGCTCTTCGTCGAGGTGCTGCGCTCCGGCCCGCTCCAGCCGGAGCTCCTGACCGAGCTCGCGCGAGCCGCCGACCACTCCGGAGGCCTGGAGCAGGCGAACGACGCGCTCGTCGCCCGCGCCGCGACGCTCGCTTCGGTCGCAGAGGCGCGGCAGCTCGCGCTCTTCGCCACGAACGCCGCGCAGTGGAGGGTGGCGAGAGCGGCCGCCGCTCGAGGCCTCGCGCTCGACCCCGACGACGTCGACTGCACGCTGCTCGCTGCACGCGCCGAGGTCGCCGAAGGCCTCGACCACGTCGCGGAGTCCTCGCTGGAACAGGCCTGCCGTCGCGGCGCGCCCCCGTCGGTGTGGCTCGAGTGGGCCATGGTCGCAGGGAGGTCGCGCGAGGGGCGGATGGAGCGCGTGCTCGACGAGGCGCTCTGCGTGCACCCCACGTCGGCCACCTTGCTGGCGGCGCGCGCCAGCACGGACTCGAGGCGCGGCGCCCTGAGAGATGGAGAGGCGCGATGCTTGGAGGCCCTCCGGCACGAGCCCCACAACGCGCACGCCCTCAACACCCTCGCTTGCATCAAGCTGGATCTGCGCAAGCACGACGAAGCGCTCGCGCTCTACGCACGCGTGGTCGCGCTCCAGCCGTTGCGCGCTTCGCACCACTCGAACCTCGCGCTGGTCAGCCACTACGTCGACGCGACGCCGGAGGCCCTCTACGCGGTGCACGAGCGCTTCCAGGACAAGTTCGGGTGGGCGCGCCCCGTCGTGAGGCGCCCCGAAGACCTCGACCCCGCGCGTCGGCTCCGGCTCGGCTACCTCTCCGCCGATCTGCGCGAGCACAGCGTGGCGCGCTTCCTCCTTCCGCTCTTGCGCGCACACGACGCGGAGAGCTTCGAGCTGCATGCCTTCGCCACCTCGGAGCGACGAGACGCGGTGAGCGACGAGATCCGCGCCCTCGTGGATCACTGGCACGACGTCTCGCGCATGAACGACAGCGCCATCGCTCGGCTCGTCGCGGAGCTCGGCATCGACATGCTCGTCGATCTCGGGGGCCACACGGCCGGCAACCGCCTGCGCGTCTTCGCCGCGCGCCCCGCTCCGGTCAGCCTGACCTACCTCGGGTACCCGGATACGACGGGCCTCCGCTGCATCGACCATCGACTCACCGATGCCATCGCGGACCCCGTCGGCGAAGCGGACAGGCTCGCCTCCGAGCAGCTGCTGCGCCTCGAGCCCACGGCGTGGTGCTTCGAGCCGGGCGTCGACGTGCCCGTCGCGCCCGCGCCCGAGGGGCCGACGGTCTTCGCCTGCTTCAACGCCATGCACAAGGTCGGCGAGACGACCCTCCGGACCTGGGCTCGCATCCTCGCGCGGCTGCCAGACGCGAAGCTCTGGATCAAGGCGATGGCGCTCTCGGAGCTCGAGGCGCGCGAGGCTTTGCTCCGCGACTGCGAGCTCCACGGCCTCGACCCGTCCCGCGTCGTCGTGCTCGGGCCGACCCCCACGCGCGAGGCGCACCTCGCCCTGCTCGGTCAGGCGCACGTCGCGCTCGACGCCTTCCCCTACGATGGAACGACCACCACCTGCGACGCGCTGTGGATGGGCTTGCCCGTCGTGAGCCTGCGCGGCCGCGTGCATGCCGGGCGCGTCGGCGCGAGCCTGCTCGCCGAGCTGGGGCTCGCCGACTGCGTGGCCGAGGACCTCGACGAGTACGTCGAGCGCGCGGTGGAGCTCGCCCGGGATCGAGCGCGCAGGGACCGACTGCGGGCAGAGCTGCGGACACGCTTCCTGGCGAGCCCGCTCGGCGACGCCACGCGCTTCGTGCCCGCCTACGAGGCCAGCCTGCGCGCGCTCTGGGCGAAGCACGTCGAGGATCGGCTGGCGGAGCGGGCGCCTCGACCCGACGAGCGCCGGATCTCTCCGAGCGGCGGGCTCGCTCTCTTCGTCGACGCCGACGTCACGAAGACGCCCGGCTTCCAGCTCGCCGAGCACGGCGTCTGGCCGGAGGCCGAGGTCGACGCAGTCACCTCCCTCCTCCAACCGGGTGAGCACGTGCTCGAGCTCGGCGTCGGCGTCGGGGACCGAGCGCTTCGCTGGGCGAGGGCCGTCGGTGAGCGAGGCGAGCTGCGCGCGCTCGACGCCGACCCGGTCACGCTCGACCGCCTGCGGCGGAGCGCGCGCGCCTCCGGGCTCTCTCAGCTCGTGGTCGAGCTGACCACGAGCGCGGCGTGGTCGCCGGGAGCGCAGAGCTCGCCCCCTTCTTGGGTTCGCGTCTCGCTCGCGTGGCACCCCCGGATCGAGAAGCTGCGTGGGCTCTGGCCCGACGCCGTGCTGGTGATCGAGCTGCCCGAGGAGCAAGACGCGCGGCGCGACACGCACGCGCGCGCGAGTCGCTTCGGCCCCTGCCGTCGCTGGCTGCCGTCGCTCGGCCTGCTCACGAGGGTCGAAGCGGCCGACCTCGAAGATCACGGCTGCTCGAGCCTCTTCGTGCTGCCCGAGGCCCGCGCGTCGTGGAGCGAGGCGCTCATCGCGAGGGACGCCGACGACCGCGCGCCCACCGAGACGCGCTCGGCCTGGCTCGAGCCGACGACGGGCGACGCCGAGCCTCGCACGACGGAGCTCGGGCAGCCGACGAAGCGCCTCCGCGAGGCGCTCGACCCGCAGGTCGAGCCCGCGACGCGCCTCGCGATGCTGCGATCCCTGCTGCGGGCGCTCGCCGCGTTCGCG